>NZ_JWMC01000050.1:0-85597 GCF_000812405.1 Pseudomonas sp. PI1 | reverse complement strand
GAACGCGGTCTGCCCGATCTGACTGTCTGGAACACAGCCTGGACCGTTGATGCTGTCACCAGCAACCAGGTGACCATCAGCTACACCATCGACAGCACCGACACCAGCGCCGCTGCCGACCTGGCATCCGCTCTGAACCAGAGCAACAACATCGTGAAGAACTCCGCAACCGCAACCGGTAACACCAAAGTGACCGTGGCGTACCGCTGCAACTAAGGGATTGGCCATGGCCTACTACCAACTGAAGTATCTAGGTGAATCGGGTGGTGTGGTTTCCGTCGGTGTTGAGGCAGAAACCAAAGAGCAGGCCATTGCCATGTCCGGCATCCCCGAGTCGGTCATCCATAGCGTTGCTGTAGACCACCTCGGGGGTATCAAATCGGCCTTGTTCGACAAGAAGTTTCCCCTTGTCGAGCAGGTCCTCATGTTGTCTGCCATTGCTTCGAAAATTTCTTCGGGGAAGACCTTCGGCAAGGCGGTTCAGGAATCAGTGAACTACAAAGCACTGAAGATCACATTTGCTCAAATCGACGCCTGTCAAACCCCCAAAGAGTACCTGTCCCTTCTTCGATTCGACGAAACCGCAGTCCTCCTGGCTGAAGCGGGGGACAAGACAGGGCGATTGCCTGATGCTCTGAACAGGGCATCTAAAGCAATTGCAGAACGTCTGGCAGCGAAGAAAGAGTTCTCTGCTCTTATGAAGAAAGCCATGATCAACGCATGCTTTGGTCTGGGCTTCATCATCGGCATTCCGCTATGGGCAGGGGGAACTATCCACGACTTTATCCATGTACAGCGCCTCGACCTCCAGCTCAACTCCCTGAGCCAGCTGATCTTGCTTCTGCACACGGTCTACACCGAGTACCTGTACGTCCTGCTTGGAATCGCTGCCGGGATCTATGTGTTTCGGGCTCGGGTATGGGAAATGGTGAGGAACCTGCCAGGTTTCTCGTTCCTCAATGAGCGGAACAAGGTGCGGATGGGCCTGGAGTTTGTTCAGACTTATCAGCTACTGCTCAGCAGTGGCTTTACCAATCCCCAAAGTTTCAAGTTCATGATGCAACGCTCTCGGGGCCGTGCACATTCTCTCTATCAAGAAGCTCACGCGCGCCTCGTCGAAGGCCGTGAGCTATCCGATGTTTTCGACAACCCCGAGTGGCCACCACTGATTACTCAGAACCTCCAGGGTTTCGACAACCAGTCACCAGCTGGGCGCGACAACGTGCTGAGCAATATGGCTGATGCTCTAAAGGCCTACTACCTTCGGCACTCGGAGAAGGTGGCCCAGATGTCATCGGTCATCGGATTTTCGATGATGCTCCTGACCATCATGATGTTCGCAATCGGCTTTTACCTGCCCATCATTAACCTTGCGTCGGCCATGCGGTGACTGTGGCTATGGTTCGTTCCCGCGGCTTCACCCTCATCGAGCTGGCCGTCTGCTTGGCAATCGTCGCAGTCATGACGGTTGCGCTCCTTCCAGGCGCAATGGAGAAGTATCAGCAGGGAAAAATCAATTCCTCGATTGAGCAGGCCAGGAACCTGATTCCTGTCTGCGAGATCGCAAGGACAAAAGCCGTGTCCTCGACCGTCGGGGCGAACCTAAAGGTCACCCATACTTATGGATCTCTTACCAACTGGTCGAAAACAGCGGATCTTCAGAACCTGTTGACTGCCGATTACCGCTTGCCAGCTACCAACCCGCTTGGCTCAAACATCCTCGTCAAATTCGACTCACAGCGCTGCTACGTCGCCGTAGATCTGCCTTTCAAGGAAGACAACTACGGTGGATATACCACTGAAAACGTCGGGGCAAACACCCGGATTATCATCACAACCAGGCCGGCGCAGAGCTCCTCTTCCGCCTGGGTGTCTTATCAGAAGCGAATCCTCCATGAAGAAACGACGCGCTAATTTCCAGGCCTCGATGGGAGGCTTCACGCTGATTGAATTGGCGATTGTGCTGGCCGTGATGGCGATGATTGCTGTCTATGCCACACCCAGGTACATGGAGCAGCTCAACCAGAAGCGTGCAATCCTGACTGCGCAGGAAACTCAGTCTTTTCTGGACGCTGCGCGCTCATACCGCATGCAGAATGGCTCGTGGCCAGGCCAAGCAAGCAGCTGTGCAAATGCCAAGAGCGTGCTTGAGAGCACCTCACCACCAACACTTGCCGGCATCAGCGCAACCAACAAGTACAACCAGGCAGTTACCCCAGCTTGCAATGCAAACACGTTCTCGATCACCCAAAGCATTGCTCAAGACTGGGATGGTGTAGTCGCGAACAACCTGCCTGGGACAGTAATCAGCAATGCAGCGACATACACCATTCGTTCAACGATCGGGATTCCAGGCAGTGAGCCCGCACTGAACTCTAAGCTTTCTCGAGTCTACACCGGTGACCCTGAGATGAATCGGATGCGCACCCCGTTGTTGCTTGGGGGAAATTCGATCAATGAAGTTTCGAACATGTATCTGAACAACGGTGGTGCGGATGCTCGAGTAAGAACGGATGCTGGGCGCTTGATCCTCAGCACGCCCTATGGCGGCGAGGTGGCCATCGAGAATGGGACCAACCTTTCGGTTGAAAACGTAACCCTTCGTCAACGGGGGAACGCCAACCTCATCGATCTGCTGCCGAATTTCGTGCAGAAGGGAACCTACCTTGTCCGACACAGCGACGGAGTTATAAAGCCTGCGTGCCCGGGCGGAGGATCTGCAAGGGCATCTCTGCGCCCAGGAACAATGCGTGGTGGCTGGCAGGAGGGAGAGGTAAACCACGGAGCCTTCGGCTTCGAGTACCGGCTCCTCGACTACGGCAGCTACTGGATCGTTTCGACCAATATCATTGGCTCTGAGGTAGAGCGGAACAACCTTCAGTCGCTTGTCGACGTCTACTGCTATTACCCCTAATGCCATATTCAGTCGTTATTGCTAAGCCAACCAAAAACTGCAACGCGGACTGCACCTACTGCTCTGCGCCTCCTGACGGCGCGGACAGTTGGTCGCTTGATGATTTCAAGCGGATGTTCGATCGCCTGCAGCCGTCGTTCACGCCAAACATCGACTGGATCTGGCATGGCGGTGAGCCGATGCTCATGGGCCCTGATTTCTTCGAAGCCTGCGCTGAGTACGCATTGGCCCAGCATGGTGGTGTGCACTTTGCAATCCAAACCAACCTTCTGGGGTACAAGTCTGAACGATGGAAGCGAGTGTTCTCGGAAATCTTTGAGGGCCGGGTATCTACAAGTTTCGACCCTTACAAGAAATACCGCACGGTAAAAGGCTCCGCTGAGACGTATGACCGTCTGTTCTGGCGAGCAATGGACCAGGTAATCGCCGACGACTTTCGACCGCTCGTAATCGGAGTTTACGATGAAGGGGCGGCTACGGCCGCGATGGACATGTATGAGCGAGCCCTCTCATATGGCTCAGCAGGATTCGACATCCGGTTCAACTACGCCTACCCCGCCGGTCGTGCCAGGGAGGCGGGTATGCTCATTGCCCCAACGACTTATGGACAGATGCTTGTAGATCTCTACGATCGCTGGATTGATGAAGTCCCGGTATTCCGCATTACGCCGCTGGACTTGATGCTGCAGAAGGTGGCTGGCTACAAGAGCATGCTGTGCCCCTGGACGAAGTCCTGTGGAGGTCGGTTCCTGACCATCGATCCTGATGGCTCGGTGTACAACTGTAGCGAATTCAGCGATTTCGGCGACAAGCGCTTTCGCTTCGGTAACATCCTTACCGGTGAGGTGCAGGAAGCGAAACCAGTTGAGGTCAAGTTCTACTCTGGTGCCGACATCGCTCCCGCGCTGGCCGCATCACCTGCCTCCCGAGAAATCATGGGGCGAGCAGTCAACCTTCCGCCAGACTGCAAGACATGCCCGCATTTCACCGAATGCGAGGGCGGCTGTGCCCGCGATGCCGTGCTCTTCGAAAGAGGGATGGGGGGCAAGTTCGGCTATTGCCAGAGCTGGAAGATGGTTTTCAATCGACTCAAGCAGTCGGTTGTGACTGGTGAGGCTGACCGTATTCTCTACAAGCTCGGCATCACTCCCGAGAGCGCCCGCGCGCGACTCTCCGCATACGGGTGGGCGAACTGATGCTTCAGGTCTATCTCAAGCCAACAAACTTCTGCAACGTAGGTTGCGACTTCTGCTACCTCCCAGAGGATGTGCGGGCCAATAAGTCCCGTATGTCGGAGGCTACCCTCCAGGACAGCTTGGATCTGATCCGCAACCTGGCCGAACGGGAGGGGCACGACCGAGTCTCCATCCTGTACCACGGAGGCGAGCCGCTAAGTATGAGTGCCGGGGTACTCATGGATCTCTCGGACAAGGTGCGGCGCGGCCTCTCCGGTATTGAAATTCAGGAAGCCATCCAGACCTCGCTCATTCCACTGCGCAGTTCACACATCCCATTCTTGCAGGAGCGGTGTGATGGCTTCGTCGGCTCCTCTATCGACTTCAGCGGCCGCACCATACAGGGCTCCAATAACAAGTACATCGATCTTTGGCTGGAGAAGGTCCACCTGGCCCGCTCCCATAGTCTTCACGTGGGCCCAATCATGGTGCCGACGCGCAATGAGCTTGGTCGAGTAGCGGAGATCTATGGGTGGTTCAAAGAACACGGGTTCACCCATTTCAACATCGAGCGGTACAACCCCTACGGGGCCGACGGAGACCGCCCAAGCAACAAGGAACACAGCGATTTTCTGAGCGACCTGTTCGATGTGTCGATAGAGGACTTGCGACGGACCGGTTCCTGCGTAACGAACAATGCCGTGGCAGCGGCCATTGGTGGGGTATTGCACAACCAACCCGGCGAGCGCTGGGGCGGAACCTGCCAGCGCGACTTTCTAGTGATTAATCCTGACGGGGCGCTCAACACCTGCCCGGATCGGATGGAGTACGAGACGGACCTTTGGCCAAAGGTCCAGGATGGCATCGATGCCTTCCAGTCCAGCCCTGAGCGATTGGGCTGGATCAAGGTTCAGCACATCGACCACATCGAGAATCACTGCCGTAAGTGCGAGTTCCGTTCATGGTGCAAGAGCGGCTGCCCAATCACTGATCACCAGGTTCATACCGGTGCAGGGGAGTGTGCCGGCTATCGATCACACCTAGCGAAAGTCAAAGAGTTCGTTGCCAACGAAGAGGGACGCCGATTTGCTACCGGCTACCTGTCCGCGGCAGGCGCGCTGCCCTTTGACCCGTACACCATCGGGCTGGAGCGCATCGCATGAGCAAGGGTGCACCCGACTTCGATCACATGATCTATGTGCGGCTCATCGAGGCATGCAATCTCCACTGCCAACACTGTTTCATCCCCAACAATCCGAAGCGGATGGACTGGAACAATATCGAGCAGATTCCGGCGAAGGTCCGTTCTTTTGCTCGACCAGGCCAGGTCCTGCTGTTCCAACTCCACGGGGGGGAGCCAACGCTGGTTGGTCAGGAGTTCATGCGCAAGTCAGTTGTGTTTTTGAAGACTGAACTGTCCGAGTTCGACGTGCGTTTCTCGCTTCAGACGAACTTGATGACCTTCGACCTACGTTGGGCTGAGATCTATCACGAGTTCTTTGATGGCATTGTCGGGGTGTCCTGGGACCCGGAGATACGCCTTATAAGGGCTGGACGTCCCGAATCGAACGAGCAGTTCGAAAATAAGTTCTGGGCCAACATTCAGGCACTCCAAAGCCTTCAGCTGACACCGTACATGGTCATCACGGTGACCAAACCACTGATCAACAGGTTCAGGAACCCAACTGACCTCATTGACTTCCTTCTCGAGCGCGGAATTTCCCTGGCCCACTTTGAGAGGCTGACCAGAACTGGATATGCGATAACCAACTGGGATTGGCTCGGAGTCACGAACCGCGAATACAGCATGTGGATTGGTCGCTTTGCCATGGCCTACAGCCGCTTCATGACTCAGCAGCGGGAAGGTCGGCAGGAACTGAACATCTCTCCGCTGGATGGGCTTATCGCCAGCGTGGAAAGGCTGCGCCGCGGTGAGAGAGGAGGTTACGGGTGTCTCTCCGGCGCTTGTGATACTCGCTTTCACACGTTCGACCAGAACGGCTATTACTCCGCCTGTACTGCGTTGACCTCGGAGCGGGATAACAGGAACGCAGTTGGCGTGACTGTGGTGGAGCACACCCAGCTTGAGACTGCCCGAGAGGAGCGTCAAATGGACTGCTCTACCTGCCAGTTCAAGCCTATTTGTAGCTCAGGTTGTATGGCCACGCCCCGAATGGACGAGAGCCAGGAGTGTGCAGGGGGATACATGACGTTCAGGCTACTGAATGACCACATCGCAACCAGAGATAACCCCGGGTTGATAGCAATCGCTGGGTAAGAATCGGCCCTTTGGGCAAGCAGAAATGGAGGGGAAGATGAAGCAGTTCACCGGCAATCGAGTCATGGTCGCAATCGCGGTCAGCGCCTTGACCGCCAGCGCTTACGCCGAAACTCACAAGTCGTTCACTGTGGAGCAGTCGACTGAAGATCTCGCTGCAGATAAGGAAATCGCCCGTCTGCGCGCCATCCTGGAGATGAACCCGATCAAGCCTATGGTTGAACAACACCAGAAGGTGTTGAGCGAAATCGTCGTGGGCAACATGGTGGGCGGTATCGACAACATGCTGCTGGCGGCCACAGCCACAGCAAAAGATATGGACTCCACCCGGATCGGCGACTGGGGTTACTGCCATAACGCTTGTCATGGTGCCTGCCACGGCGCGTGCCATGGCTCGCGTGGCTGGCGCTGATTGGGGGTTCCATGACAGTTCAAGTTGGAATGAGAGTTTCGGACCTTGAAGGGATCTTCCTTGCACAGTCCAGCCATCTTCAGACTTCGCCCGAACACGAGATCAAGCGGGATGTATCGTACTTCAACGTAGAGTGCGACACGACTCTCAAGCGCATCCCTCGCGATGCCTGTCACTTGGGCTTGCGTGCGCAGAGTCACCCAGACTCACCGGACCTTCCCAGCGACGACTTCACTTTCAGCTTGATCTTGGCTGCCGGCAGTCTCAATTCGGTGTCGATCGACATCCCTTACGATTGCACCGTATCGCCCGACGAATTGCTGATGCACGCTGAATCCTCGGGCTTCAACATCAACCTGCTCCCGCCAGGGCACACCACCGTCGTCGACGAGAAAGTGGAACGCTACTGCGAGGTACTCCGTACCTACGGGAGGATGTGGCTTGCCTCGCCTCAATCGAACATCCGTGTCGCGCCAATCGATGGCTACCTCGAATACCTTTTCGGTGTGGCGGCAGGGCACATTCCGGCATCCATCTCGACCGACGAGATGATGAATACTTTATTCACCGAAGGCATGCCTGAAGTGGTTATGGAGTACGTGAAAGTCGTAATTCACGACGTCATCATGGAGCACTTTGGGACTGAGGATGCTTTCAATGAGATCCTCGAAAAGGTGGCCAAGGCAATTCACCTCAAGCAAGCGCAGTTCCGTGACTCCCGAGCGCGCATCCTGGAGGAAGAGCTCGACCTACGAACACCGTTGCCCAATCTCATTCGGATGGTGAGTAAGTCCACGGGGCTTAGCCTGTCCAACGCTGCCGGCATGCTGTACGAGCTGAAGCACGGAGTCCACACGGTATTGGATAAGTACCTACCACCGGATGAGCCCGCGGTTGAGGGGCAGGCTACCCCTCCGGTGAATACCCGCCAGGCCAAACTCGCCAATGCCTTAGGGGCTGCATTTGCTGCAGCATTCGGTATCGATGAGATGGACCAGGCATGGGCAGGCGTCGAGTCCACCCTGCAGGTGCAAGAGCGCATCAACCTCGATCACGGAACTGTTCAACCTGGTTCCGTTGCGTCGCGCATAGCCGTGGCGATGGACGTTGAGCCGAAGATTGCAGCGCTGGCCACTGGTGAGTTTCTTTCCATGATTCGAGCAGTTCTTGAGGCTGGAAACCATGTGAGCCCGCCTCCGCCTCCAGCACCCAAACCGGTACCTGCACCCGCCAGCGGCCTTATCGCTGTCGGCTGATCGGTCCCTCATCTCAATGGGATGGGGGATAGGGGGGAGTGATGGCAAAATCTGAAGCAGTTGGGTTCATCAACGTAACTCGCCAGTGCAACGTTGACTGTAAGCGCTGCTATTTAACCGAGGCCAACCGGGCCGCCGGTGAGCGACTCCCCACCTACACGCTTGCAGCCTTCCTGACATCCGATTTCTGGGCAGACCGGCCGGTGACCCTGATCTGGGAAGGTGGAGAGCCAACGATCGTGGGCCCTAGTCGCATGCAGTTGTACGTGGACCAGGCCCGAGGCCTACTCCCACACGCTTCCCAGACCATGGTGACCAACTGCTTTTCTGTCCCCAATTGGCTCATTGATCTCTCTCATTCGGCTTTCAACGGCCAGGTTGAGACAACCTTCGCCCTAGGGCACAAGTTCAGCCTATCGGGCTCAGAAGATCTGTATACCCGGCGTTTCCTCACTGGCCTGAACCGCTTCTGGGATGCGGGTGTGGTGTGTACCGTCAACGTCGAACTCAATTCCGAGACCATAAAGCGCGGCCCGACCGCGTTGGCGGAGCTTATGCTCTCCACGAAGGCTAAGGTCTGGGAGTTCGACATCTCTGTTGACTTCCGGACCTTCCTGGCAGAGCCAATCTACCAAGCATCCTCGGCGCCGGAGCTCCCGCTCACCGCAAGCTATGCAGCCGTTTGGACCTTCCTTCACACGCTGGAAGCCACCCATGGCCGGCAGCTTAGGGACGCCGGGATTACCATCGGCGCACTGGAGCAGGTAGCCGGCGAGGCCAACAACCAATTCAACGTCCTGTCAGAAGATCGATTTCTGACCCTGAACCCGGACGGATCTGTAACGACAAACCCCCTCTATTCCGATCTCGAAGGGACGTTCCTTGGAAACCTCCAAGACGCACCTCTTGACGAATTGCTCTCATCACCCCGGCGCCTGGCCCGCGTTATTGCCGAACGGCGCCGTCTCCTGCCTTGCAGGTCCTGCCCTCATTTCAGCTACTGCTCCGGCGGACCCGCCCATGTGCCAGTCACCGATGGCTCTGGGGAGTGCGCGGGTGGGAAGGGAATGTGGGACCTGCTACTGGAGAAGATGCGCTGTGCATAAACAATCCCGGTTGAATCAGGCCAACATCAGCATCACCGCTACCCGATGGTGCAATCGGCGGTGCACTCACTGCTACATCGATCCGTCGGAGTTGGCCAATCCCGTCGAGATGGAGGAAGGGGTTTTCAGGGGGATTTTCGACCGTGTCCGAGACCTCGTAGCCCTGGACCGCGGTTTGGAGGAGGTCGAGTGGGAAATCATCGGCGGCGAGATCACCAAGATGCCAGTCGAGTTCTGGCGTCGAAATTTGCCGTTCGCCCTAGAGCAATGCCGGGACTTCAACGCACAACTCAAGACACCGGGCTCGGTCAACGTCCTATCCAACCTCATTTTCTCTGACCAGCGCAGGCGAGCCGACTACATCGACCTGTTCAACCAGTACGGCGATTGGCCGGAAATGTGCGTTTACACCTCGTGGGAGCCGGAAACCAACCGCTTCGGTAAGCGAGATAAGCTGATGCCCGCCTGGCGCGAGACTGTCAGCGCCCTGAAGGTGCGGCAAAAGATCCTCGACGTCATCCTCACCAAGACCACGGTCGAATTGGGGCCGGACTATCTGTTGGAACAGTTCCTGCCGCTGGGTGTCACCGACTTCAGCATCAAGATGATCAGCCCTTACGGCTCAGGCAAGGCGTTCTGGCAGCCGAACATGATCAGCTTCGCCCAGATGAGTGACTACCTGTGCAGGCTCTTCGAGATAGCGCCTAAAGGCATCACCTTCACGCCGGCAGACGAGATGACGAGCGCCATGTTCCGAGGCACCAGCTATCAGTGCATCGGCAACTTCCGCTATGACCTGGCGGTTGAGCCAGACGGCCTCACCAGCTTCAATGCCTCACAGACCACTTCGGAGGCCGCCCTCGGTGACACCAGGATCTACATCGACGATCCGGATTGGGCGTTCAAGGTTCTTGCGGACAACACCTCGGAGCTGGATAACAAACTCTCCCGCTACCACGACTACTGCTTCCAATGTGAGTTCCACTCCTACTGCGCGGGCGGCTGGTACCACTATCGAATTGCCGAACCGGAGGATGTACGAGCATGGGACTCAGCTGAGTGCCCTGGCTACAAGCGCCTCTGGTCGAAAGTGAAGGATCGATTCGGGGAGTTCGATACACGGATGAACACTCACCATGAAGCTATGCGTGCCATCCTCAAGTCACCGACGGATAGCGTCACATCCAAACAGGTCCATGACGAGATCGCCGGCCAAGGCTTGGCTTTTTACGCCTGGCTAAAGCAGGTGGAGAATGCTCGGGTTGCTCTGAACCCTGGAGCCCAAATCGGCAGACCGCTCATGGAGCGAATCTGGGCGTACCAGGCTGTAGGAGCAACGATAAACCTAAGCTGTGACGATTTTGGAATTCTTTCCAACGATCTGAAACGCCTGGTGATTGAGCACCTGGTATACGGGGACACCCCGGCTCTGCAGCTGGACCCCGCGATGGTCTGGGAGTGGGTGAGAACCTCGCCAGATGACCAGTTGGCCGCAATCGTGGAGGAAACCTCTCTATTAGCCCAGGGTCTGCAAGTGAAGGACAAGGACCTCATTCTGGCCGGCCACAATACTCAACTGCTGCGCTGGGTGCTCTCCCATCCCTCGCCGGCGGGGCCCCCTGCAGGTGAGCACCCTGAGCCAGAGATCAAACTCGTATCGATGCAACTCCAGCGCGAGGCCTCGCTGAGATCCACCAAAATGCGGAACCCGATTTAGCATCCCTTTTTCCAAATTAGGGGCACTCGGTTTCCACTATTAGGGCATGAACATTCTGCCCTACGCCCTTCCACGCAATCGGTCGATCGAGATGATGAGTACCACCATCTCGACCAATCTCAATTGCAACCTGGCCTGCAAGCACTGTTATATCCAACCAGACCTGCTCAGGCGCAAGGAATACATAGACGAGGCAACCTTCCGTCGCGAAGTGGAGGTTATCGTCGAGGCATTCCATCTCGACCAGTCCGTCACCTATCTGCATTTAGACGTGCTGGGGGGGGAGGCGACGCTGATGCCCTTCGAATTCTGGGAGCGGAACTTACCTTGGGTTCTGGACCGTATTTCCGACCTGAATGCTGCCGGCACGCCTACCGAGTTCACCTTCTGCTCGAATCTCATGTGGAAGGATGACCGCTACCTGGATTTGCTTAGGCAGTTCAAGGGGCATCCCGCAATGGACATTGCGATCCCCTTCGAGGGACCAGAGAGTGGCCGGTTCGGCAAAAACATGGCCATCTTCCCCAAATACCTTGAACGAATCGAAGCGCTGGGCGAGTGCAACATGCTCAACCTGGTGTTGGTGATGGGGCAGGGCCTCATAGACCTTGGTCCGCAGTACATCATCGACACCTTCGTGAAGCGCGGGATCAGCGACGTGACCTGCGACATGATCTTCCCGTGGGGATCAGGCCGGTCCTACTTTGATCGAGCGCAGCCGTACTACCGTGACGTGGCCCGTTTCATTGAGGATTTGACTGAACTTGGCGCTCCCTACGGCCTGACTGTCGACCATCTGGACGACATGAGGAAGTCTCTCCGCACACTTTCCCGTTCTCAGAACACACTCAACGACGCCTACGAGTACCACTGGGATCACCGCGGGGAGCTATCGCTGAACCCGAACCAAACCGGTACTGAGGCGGTGCGCCCATACATCAACCTGAATGTTTGGGATCGGAATGCCGCGCTGAAGGTGGTTTGGGGGAACAACAGCGAGCTCGATGCAAAACTGTCCTACGAGCATGACTTCTGCCGAGGGTGTGCCTACCTGCAGGCCTGCAACTCCGGTTGGTACCCTCACAAGCAGCTCTCACCTGAAGTGCTCGGAAAGTACATGGCTGCTCCGGAAGGGGAGTTCAGTTGCCCAGGGTTCTTCCAGCTATGGGAAAAGCAGGCTCAGACCAGCTTCGATCAAGTGGGTGTGACGCGATACGGCAATGCCCGCCGCGAGAGAAGGATCAGAGCTATCGCACGGGCGGCTGCCGGCGAGGCCACAGCCTTCTTCGAAACCAATTATGTCGACGACTACGAAGGCTATTTTGATGCAGTGAGATCTGCCGTCGTGGTGCGGGTGATACCCGAAATGCTCTTCGGCTGCACCGTCCGGCAGCGGCTGTGGTTCTACGATCGCCTGGGCAAACAAGTCGTCTTCGAGGGTGGACTAAGTCGCTTCGGCGAGGAAGCTTCCATCATCGCGCATTCGCTGGCCGGCAATTATCACTCCCTTGGGATCGATGATGCCCTCATCTGGGACTTTGTTCGCCGTCGGCCCGATCACCACCTGTCTGGCTTCATCCTGGATGCCGTGCAGTTGGCCAGGTGGATGGACCTACCAATTGAAGTTGTAGGCGGTTTCCCACGGTGGAACAGCGGGCTTGAAGTGTCCTTCAAGTTCGAGGACCTGATCATGTGGGGGATGACTTGCGCCGTGCCTGCAGACATTGCCGACTCTTTGGACCAGCGCCGTGACCATTTCCTGACCCCGGATGCTTACGAGTACCTGTCACGCATCCACCTGCAGGCCGTGTCTTTTTCGCGAAAGGCGCACGCGGCAATCAGGGACTGGCAGATCACAAAAGAGAGGATGACATGCGTCTGACTTGGATTCTGGGCGCATGTGCCCTGGGACTGTCCTGCAACGCGCAAGCCTTCCCCGTCGTTATCGCCGGTGGCGCAATGCTCCTCGGCGGACCGTCAACGGTAATTGCACTACTGATCGCCGCTGGCGTCTTTGGGTACCTCCGATTCTGTTCGGGCAAGCATGGCAAGGTGAAAAGCCTGGCGTTGGGATTCGCCGCTGGGTTGGCCGTGCTGGCGCTGGTGCTCAATGATCAGCGGGCGAGTCAGTTGGATGCGAATTTCATCGACTCAGGTTCGCCGGCTGAACGCATAACCGAGATTCCGTTTCGGGAAGTTGCTCTGGATGAGCAGGCGCAGATGCCAACGGCTATGGACCCGGCAGAGTTCATCGACAGTTTGGCCAAGCGCACCATCCGCGCGGTTCGAATTGACCCAATGCCTGAACCGTTCTTCCAGGATTTCGGAAATGGAGTGTCGGCGAAAGAGCTCGGCAAAAGCCCAGCTAAATTGCTGGCGCTGATTCGTGAATCGTCGGTGCCAGTGGTGCTTATCGACCAGTATGGAAGCTCGGCCGCTGCTATCTCAGAGGCTCTGAAGGCCCGACTCGGTATTGAGGTTCGATTTCTGGTCGGTGGCACTAAATCTCTGCATCCATACGGCTGGAAGCACCTTGCAAATGAGGAAGACCCTCGGGCCATCCTGCCAAGCCAATTCCCAAAGGTGATTGCCGCAACACCTGGCTTGCAGATCATAAGTGACACAACCCGGGACCAGTTTGAACATGACGGCTGGCTTCATGGCGACATGATTTCGGATCTTCCAACCTTCCTCGCCGGTCTGGATAACATCGTCGCCACCATCGGCGATCGGCCTATCCTGATCTCTGCGGCGGAAGGTTACTTCACCGGTAATACCTGGGTAATCCTAACTCTCCTCAGGTCCCGAGGCCTCGATCCTCAGTTCATCCTTCCGACTGAGGATGAGCTTCTGGTAAAGCCACCGTACTACCGGCATTTCAAGAATGACGAACGACTATTCGGCAACTCGGAGACGTTTTCCTACTTAGAACGCAAGCCTCGTGTCGTGTTTCTGGACTTCCAGCCAGCTGCAGACTGGGCAACTACCCGCGAACGCATCCGCGGGACAGTCCACATCGACATGGAAAAGGTCGCCAGAGGCCAGATGGCCGAGGAGTTGGCCAAGCTGGACCCTACTGCCACTTACGCCGGACTGGGCTATGACCGGCGCAGCAGTTACCACTCACTGTTGGCCGGCGAATACCTGTCGGAAAAGGGGGCCGGCTGGCTGGGCATCAACACTGAGCCGGAGCTATTTAGCCGAGAGCGACTGTCGAATCCCGACCTGTACGACGGTTGGCGCGAATTCTCGGCCAAGGCCCGCAATGAACTTGGCGAGGCGGGCTTCAAGGCCGTTTCCCTTCTGGGAGATGGCATAAAGGGCTATCTCCTGTTCAGCGCCTTACTGGCCCTAGTGTTGACCATCGCCTTCTGCGCAACTCCAACGGTGGCCGCTAAGGGGCTGGTTGCGGTTGCAGCACTCGGCGTCTTCCAGGTTTCTAGCTGGACCCTTGAAGAGTGGGTACGAGCCGACGTGCCTACGGACTGGGTTGTCGCTGTGCAACTGACGGCAGGTCTTCTAAGTGCTCTCTGCTGGACGGCGCACCGGCGCTATCGGAAAAGACGGTTCACTGTCCCATTGGGCGTACATCCTACCGACCTACCAGAGAAGATTCGCTTACTGGCCGAAGCTGCGGAGCATGGCTTCCACGTCCTGCCTGGCGTCGTCATCACCCCTGCCCTGGTCAATTCGACGGGTAGACATCTCCCACGCTGGGCACGCATGAAGCCAACTATTGTTCGCTCTGCTGCACGGTCGGAGAGCTGTGAGGCGACGACTATTGGAATCTACGACTCCCTATACGCCGACGGCGAGCACCAGGTCTGGGCCTCGGCCGCTCAGGTCATTGCCGAGATAGAGCGCTCTGGAGAGGAGGGTATGTGTTTCGTTCAGCCCCGGATTCAAGGCCAAACATTCGGGGTGGCTATGTTCGGTACCGAAGCCGATGACCACATGATCATTTGCGAAGGAGGCCATGCTGACCAGGTTACGGCAGGCACCGCGGCAACGTCGCGTTTTGCAGTACCGATATGGGATGTAAACAGGCTCGACCCAAGAGACCGGGCTGTCTGCCGGGTGCTGCTGCGCCTGCAGCGAGTTATGGGCGCCACGAGTATTGAGTGGGCCCGCTCGGTATCGGGGAAGCTGACCATCCTGCAGGTCAGCACTGACCAACTCGGAAGAATAGGCCTCAAGCACCGTATATCCAAAAACACTCGCCGCTTCGTCGTTGCTCCAGTAGCACACACCGGCAAGCTGGAAGCTGCCGTACTCGCCGCTTGCGCAATCAAGGGGGAGCAACTGACCGTAGGCAGGTACCGGCTGGTTCAAGCCAAGTCTTTCATTGGCGGATTGTTGTCGCTCTATCAGGACATTTCCTCGGCAGTTGACTACACCCGGATGTCCCCGACCATTGCATTTCCCTCCGCGGCGATCATTGAAGCTTTCGAAACAGAGCATCGGGAACGACTGGCGCAGCGCACTTTATGGCTCCCCGACCTCTCTGCCGACACCGAACAGCTGATTGCAGCGGTCACCCACGACCTTGGTCGAATTCGGGACGTGTACGGGCGATTCAACCGGTTGGCGACTCTGGCAGCTGAACTCCGTATCAAGGCGCGCATCAAGGGTTTTTCGCGGCCACTATCCTCGACTGTACTTGGCGCGGCATTGGAAGAGGCAGAGGCGGACGCCCGGGCCGATCTGCTTGAGCGCATGGGATGCCTTTCGCTGAATGGCTTCGCTATCCAGGGTAAGTCGAGTCTGGACGGAGACGATCTTCTCGGCGGCGTTATACAGGCTACCGACTCTCCAATGGCTTGGCTGAAGGATGAAAGTGCGGTGCAGGTCATGTACGAACTGAAGCGCTTGCGCCCATTGCTCGCCGAGATCGAGCAACGTGGGGCAGTCAACTCCCTCATGTCAGCCCTAGACGTTTCAGTTGGTACCGATACTGACTCCAGGGCGGCAGCGCTAGAAACAGTAGCAATGCAAAGCAGGCCTCTCCCGCTGGCCAACCTACTGGCAGGTCAAGACCGAGATCTAGGGCTAAACGCCTTCGTATGGGGAGTACCAGCTAAAGGCATCTGCCTGCGGCTGGCCAGCAAAGATGAGTTCCAACCAGGGGACGCACTGCTGATTGACCGAGCGGAAATGAGCTATCTCCCGCTGATAGCGCGCGCAGGCGCGCTTGTCGTTCGCGAAGGTTCTGCGCTGTCTCATCTCATGCAGCACGCCAGGCGTCTTCGAGTGCCGCACGTGGTCGGCGCCGACATTGGGGATCAAAAGGACTCGGCACTGGTGTTCATTTCTGCCTCTGGAGAGGTGTGCCGTGCATAACGCCCTGGACATGCTCAACGTCTGTATTGCACCAACTCGCCTCTGCAACCTCGGCTGTACCCACTGCTACGTGAAGCCAGAGCTGCTCCGGGATAAGGCCATGATGGACGAGGGCCTCTACCGGAAGACCTTCGATAGCATCGAAGCTCTGTTCAAGGCAGACCGGAAAGTCACCAAGATCAACATCGAATTGCTCGGCGGCGAGCTGACTATGATGCCGCTGGCCTACTGGGAAAGAAATCTGCCCTGGACCCTGGAGGTCATGGCCGGATGGGAGCGCGACTACAACGCCGAGGCCGCCCTTATTTGGTGTACCAACCTGATTTTCAAGGACCCAGGGTACATCAGCCTTCTCAACGAGATGGGCCACCGATATGGCTACGGGTTGGATGTGTTTGTACCATGGGAACCTGACACCAATCGGTTCCTGAAGGACGACAAGCTTCTCCCCAGATACTTCAGAACGCTAGAGGCCATCACCGGCATCAAGCGCAAAACCCTCTGCATCACCATGAGCAAGGCCGTAATTGAGCGCGGGCCTAAGTTCATCGTCGAAGAGTTCGTCAGCCGCGGAATCACCGATATCACCTGCGACATGCTCTACCCGGCAGGCAGCGGCAAGAGTTACTTTCACAAGACTTGTACCTACGGCGAAGTGTCCGACTACATCCTTGCTCTGAGCGAGTTGGTGCCCGACGGGGTGACCATCAGCCCGTTGGTGGAAATGGAGACGGCGTCTGTTACCGCGACCCATTTCCACTACCCGGGTAATGACAGCTACGACCTCGAGGTAGAACAGAACGGCGAGGTGACCTTCAACTCCAGCTACACCGGTGACGAGGCGATACAGCCAACTGAACCACTCTCAGTGCAGGACCTGCGGTTCGCGGAAAAGGCAATCTTCAACAATGCCCCAGAGATGCTGGTGCGCCACAGCATGCCCTACGAGGAGTGTGGCACTTGTGAGTTTGCCGTCGTGTGCTCCGGTGGATGGGCGTGGCACAAGAACCTTCACCATAACCTGCGCAGCATCATCGCCGACGGAGACTGTCCTGGCCTAAAGCGGGTATGGCTGCAGGCCAAGGCCAATGCTGGCGCTGAAACCGACCGCTCCAAGTACCTGGCAGTGATGGAAGCCAGGAAGCGGGAAGGGGCGCTTCGGCTCCGGGTTGCAACCGCGAACATTGAGCGCGGCCGGGAAGTCCCCCTGATCGAGGATTCTTTCGCCGGCGCCTACGACAGCTTCTTCAATGAGTTCGACCGACCCCGGCTCGTAGAAATGATGCCAGGCGCCCTGTTCGGGAAGTCTTGGGCCGAACGCTTGTTCTTCTATGATGCGATCGGCGCGCAGATCGACACGCCGAAAAATTGGTATGCAGACGCTGCAGAGGAGGGTGGTGAGGAGCTTTTCCGTCACATCCTGTTTGGCAATTACCAGTACCTGACTTTCGATCCAGTGCGCGTGATCAGCGAAATCCGGTACCGGCAGCAATGGAAGCTCGCGCGCCTGGTTGAAAACATCATCGCTGACCTAGCCGCAGGGAGCCCAGTTCGGGCGCTGTTGGGGGGCGCGCATCTCGATGAAGTGGTGCTGATGTGCCGGGAGGCAATGGCTGCCATGGAGCTCGCCGCATGATTCATCAGCCCTTCACCTTGCACATCCGGATGACGAAGTCATGTAACGCGGACTGCAGCTACTGCAGCAGCTGGATGGAGAATGCCTCGTCGCGGATGTCGCCTGCCGCTTTCATGAAGTCAATTGACTTCATCCTCAACCGAGCACTCCCCCAGATCGGGGCTGCGCCGACGTTCCTATCGGCCCAGTACATAGGGGGCGAAATCCTCACCGTTCCTTACCAAGAGTTGAAGGAGTGCGTTCGGTATTTGCGGAAAGCGTGCGCCCAACACGGAATAGAGATGCAGGATGGTGCCCAGAGCAACCTGATCGGCACTCCGGAGAAAGTTAGTCGACTATACGACCTGTTCGAAGGCCGCCTTGGCACCTCGGTTGACGATTTCAGCCAGGCGCGCACAGTGAAAGGCTCGGCGGACAACTACCGGCTGATCTGGAAAGAGGCAGACCATTACCTTCGAAACCAGCGGAGCACCCCGGGCGCGGTCTTCGTCCTGGATCAGTCAGGCTTGAACTCTGCTAGGCAACAGACTCGGCTCGCCGCACGAGAAGGCCGCATGCTGACACTTCGTCCGCTGTTTCAGGGAGGAACGCCTGGCCAAGCCCTTCAAGGGGCAGAACGGACGATGAAGGCACTCCTAGAGACCTTCGACGACTGGTTTATGCGCTACCCGATTATCGTGGAGCCCTTTTTCCACCTCACCACCGCGCGCGTGGCGTCCTTAGCCGGTGGTAACCACCAGATGCCACATGCCTGCGCATTCCAGGCGGACTGCACTCAGCGGTCTCTCAGCTTGGAGCCGAATGGCGACCTACACGTGTGCCAAGAAATGGCGGACGCGGGGTTATCTCGGGTGGGCAATGCATTGGACGGTGTGATCGATACGGGACTGTTAGAAGCTCTGGCGGCCCGTTCAGGGCGGCTCTCTGCCGACTGCCAGGCCTGTCCATTTGTTAAGGAGTGCCAGGGCGGCTGCATGTTCGAATCGATCCAACAAGGGAACGGCATGTATGGCCGCTCTGCGCACTGTGCGAGTTGGAAGGCGCTTTTCAGACGCATCGATGCCGGCATTCAGGAACACGGACTGGAGGAGGTTAGAGGCTGGCTCCACCGCATCGAAACCCGACATCACAACCACAAGCTAGACGGCCTATTCAAGGCAAGTCTGGCCTCTGCATAGCCGAGGAATTTCCGTGGTACTGAATGACTTGTTCCGCACTGGACACTGTGTAGGCTCGATTCCCAAGGACCAAGCTGATGCGCTGCTTCGCTTGGTCAAGCAGGACACTTTCCTTCCTGACAAACCTGGAAGTCCTGACATTGCAGAGTGGGAGTCCGACGACCCCTCGAAGAATTTGAACGTGCCGCCAGAGTATCTCTCGTTCATGGAGAATCTCGGCAGCAGCCCAGACCTTGAGCACTTCCGGGCACACATGGGGGATTGGAGCAGAGTGAATGTCATGCTGCAGCGTGGACGACGTGGTGACTCTATGGGATGGCATCACGACGCATACGACCCCATGCACTTGATCTGCATGGTCTATCTCAGCGACGAGCTGTGGACCCCCGAGGACGGGGGCCTGCTTCAACTCGGTGAAGGCGATATCGACGACATGGGGTTCATCACCAAGGACATCCATGTTCACTCCTCGGTTTCCCCGAATCACGGGACGCTTGTTTGGTGCATCAACACCAATCCGCGGTGGGTTCACCAGGTCACCGCAATCAACACCGATAAGCCCAGGTACACCCTCATTGGGCAGTTCGGATATCGCGAGAACGTAATGCGGAGCACTGTACGGAAACGCTACGGAGAAGCTCTCCGATGAGCAGAAATCAGCTATCACTCCGCCGTTTCAGATTCCACGATGCCCTGATCACTTCGCCTGTGGAGTTGAGTTGGCGCGGGAGATTGCTGCGAGTAATTGATGCCTGTTTCGATGGCATCTACGGCTCATTGCACCCAGAGGTCCTGGTGGTCGGGAACGATGTTCTGGTCAGCCTAGCCCTGGCATTACATCTGGCCGAATGCGGTTTTGAGGTACTGATAAGCCCCGATAATCTCGACATCGAATCGTGGCCTAATCCTCACTACTCAGCAAACAACCTGGCCATCTTCAGCACCTGGACTGATGAAATGGCGGAGGTACTCGGATCACGCTTCGGCAAGGGCTTCGAGGTCGCAAGCATTGCATCAGCAATCGGCGCGCTCTGTGAGGGCTGCAAGCAGACGGGTAGAGTCTCAATTATCAAGGACACAGCGCTGCAGAGTGACCGTGGGTTTTGCCGCGGTGCCCCAGGGAAGCATCTACTCTTTCCTTTGAGACCCGATATCAGGCAGCAGGCCGGTCTTCACCCATTCTGGAAGGTCATCACCGCTCGGTTGCCCTCGATTCAGTTCAATCATCGGGAGCTTGAATTCGTAAGCACTGGGCTAGTGGTCCTTACCTCACACCCATCCCGATTTTTACATCCAGAAGCATCAACTTGTTCAAGAGTTGGGCAGGCTCGAGTCAGCGTTACAGACGTTTCCGAGAAGGGCCGCCACAACGATCTACGGACAGCGCTCGCCCTGAGGATTACCTAATGCAGCCAGGCATTTCATCGTCCGGGGCAACCGGGCGAAACAGCTTTCTATTTCAAATAAACGTGACTCGACGTTGCCAGCTGCGCTGCTCCCACTGCTACATCCTTTCGGACAAAAAGGACAAGAGCCCCGACATGACGGAAGAAGAATTCCTGCATGTTGTGAAGGGCATCGTCGAGCACATGCAAGCCGATCACAACTTCTCCCAGCGCTACAACCACGTGGACATCCATGTGATTGGCGGGGAGCCTTCAATGCTAGGGGTTCGGTTCTTCGAATCCGCGCTCCCGAAAGCCAAGGCTCTGCTGCGAGGCATCCCCCAGGCAGTCGACTTTTCTATTGTCACCAATTTGGTGACTCAAGAAGCCCTTGAGGTGGCCCGTCTGTTCGATAAGGTGTCCACCAGCTACGAACGGTCAACGAGATTCAACAAGCGTAAGCAGGAAGAAATCTGGCGGCGCAACGTGGTTACCCTGATGGCGGAATCCAAGATGCCGGGGGTTTCGGGGCCGAAAGATTTCTCTGTCACCACGGCACTTGTACGGCCGGTCGTTCAAGCCGGAGCAGCTGCGATGATCGAGGAGCTGGTCGACCTTGGGTTCACCAAGATGCACTTCGGGTTCTTCATCCCGTCAGGTGACGGCGACCTCAATGCGAAGCTCATCCAACCAAAGCACCGTGAGACCGCTCAGTTCTATATCGAGGCGCTTGACTGGTACCTAAAGCATCGCGAAAACATAACCGACCTCTGGATCAACCCATGTGAGTCCTGGTTGGAGGCTGTCTACCGCGGCGAGAGTTTAGATGACGTGGTTTGCCCGATTGTCCATGGTGCGCTTGATATCGACTCCGATGGGCGGACTATCAGCTGCATCGAGAAAGGCGGTACGAACGATTACACCAGCCATGGGAACATCTTTGAAACGCGCGAGGTGATTCAAGGTGACGGTTCCAAGGCCGTGGAATTCGTCAATACCATTCATGACGTCCTCACCTCGCCGAGCTACCTGAAAGAAGTGGCCAATGCTAGGCGACTTCCCGCTGCCTGCCGGGCTTGCGATGAGAGGATGCTTTGCCAGGCCAACTGCGGCGTTCTTCACGAGCAGTGGAATCAGCAGGACGAGTGCCCGGGCTTCAAGACCTTCATCAAGAGGGTTCGCTTCCTGGTAGAGGAAGAGGGAGTGCGACCGAAGTCCGTATTGCAGGGTGCAAACCAGCTGCCTCAGAACATCATTGCGGTGGGCTGACCATGACCACTGACAAAGGGCCCAGTTTTCTCTCGATCTTTCCGATTCTCGCAAAGCTGCTGTTCTCGTATGGGAAGCGTTTGCTGAGCGTTGACACACTCGTGAGCCTGGAAAAGAAAACGGGAGCGGGTTCAGGTGAGCGCACTCCTGAGGAGATAGCGCTGGACCAGGCGCTCGAACGTAACCCACATCAGTTGCAGATCAACATGGAACCTGGCCACAAACCGACACCGAGCATTGCACAACTGCTTGAGCAATCTGCCGGTGACCGCCTGGTAGTAAACGAGGAGGCCATCCGTGCTGCCCGTAACGCAAAGTGAGCCATTTGAAGGCCTCACGGACACAATTGAGAACGGGTATTTCGTTTTCACCTTGATGCCGTCGTTGTACTGCCCTTACAACTGCAAGCACTGCTACCTGAGCAAGGAACAGCGCAGCGACAAGACTCTGATGTCGCTCGACGACTTCAGGATGGTTTGCAGGAAGATTCACACCTACTTCGAGGAGCAGCAGCCGCCCCGCAGGACGATCATCGCCTACAACTACGGCGGTGAGCCCACCGCGGCGGGCCCTGAATACTTTCTCGCCTACTCAAGAATCATGGATGAGGAACTGCCGGCATCGGCCGGCTATGAAGTCCGGCATGTGATGCTCACCTCGATGCTTGGTGTAGACCTCGATGTTTGGGCGCCAATCTGGCATGAGCATTGTAATGGCTATGTTCAGACCTCCTACGACGGAGACATGCGCTCCAGCAACTACGTGCGTAAGTGGGAGGCCAAGGTACGTGAAGCAGTAGGCCGCGGCTTGAAAGTGGCCACGATCAGCGTGGTCAACTCTGCTCTGCTGGAACAAGGCGCATCCCGGACACTGGATCTGCTTGCTGAACTTGGAGTCGAGGAGACTGGTTGGTTGCCCTTCATGCTGAACGAGCAGAACGACAGGCCTGGCCAATACGATCGCTTCGCCCCAACCATGACTGCCTTCAACGACTTCATGATCGAGATGCTCAACCACTGGTACAGGGGCAAGGTCCAGGGGCTGAAGATGCCAAGCATTGGTGAGGCTCATTTTGCAGTCAATCGCGCCGCCGGCAGCGACCTTAGCAACATGGCAGGGCAGACCCTGTTTCTACTCCCTGATGGAAAGTTTGTACTGCCCAACTATCGGGATGGGTGGAAGGAGTACATGCACTCCTTCGGCAACATTCTGGAGCCGGAGACAACGTTCCGAGACATCCTCTGCTCTCGGGAGAGGATCTTGTACATGCGGCGACAGAGCACGCGGAACAACAATCCCGAATGCCGGCACTGCGAGTTCCGGAACGCATGTCTGTTGGAGTTCGCCAAACCCAATAAGCCCAACGATGAATGCTTCGGTGCGAAGCGCTTCGTTGCGCACGCTATTGCTCGCAACGGTATCGAGCCGCTGTTGAGCGGTCCCGTCACGCTGTATTAGGAGATTCCATGCTGCTTAAACCCAAGGAGTTCGACGCCGAAGCGTTTGCCAAGGAAGCGACGAACATCACACTCAGCGAGCGCACCATGGAGATGGTCGACAACTTTGGCCAGGTCCACAGCCCGGAGATCCTGCCGATCTGGAAGGATTTCTATGAAAAAATGCTAGCGGAAAAAGGGAAGGGGAATAAGCGCAAATCTGCTGACTTCACGATCCCCTTTAATGGTTACCGTTACCGCTGCAACCTGGCCAACTCAATGGATGGTTGGGTAATCGCGATGCGCCGCCTACTCCAGGGCAAGCTGAATTTCCAAAAGGACCTGAAGCTCGATTACAACGTCGTTAAGTCCCTCATGAAAGGTGCTGGCTTGACGCTATTCGCAGGCGTGATGGGTTCGGGTAAATCCACAACCATGTTCTCAGCGCTGGAGAATATGGACCCTCTCGAAAGAGGGTTGCTCGGTACCTGTGAGGACCCCATCGAGTACATCTTCGAAGGCGGTGGCGTCATTCAGCGAGAGGTCGGAGAGCACGTAGAAAGCTTTGAGCAGGCCATCCGGGACTGTGTCCGGCAGAACAGAAAAACCATCATGGTCAGCGAGATCCGAGATCCTGAAACGGCCAACGCCGCTCTGCTCGCTGCATCGACAGGTCACTCCGTATTCGCGACGATCCACGCTGATAGCGCACCCGATGCGTACACCCGGATGCTGGCACTGGTTGATCCCCGGTATGAAAGACTTGTCCCACAGACACTGCGCGGAATCTTCTGGCAGCACATGCTCCGCTTCTCGGACGGGCAGCGTGCTCCACTTCCCATCTATGAGTCGATCGAGGTAACTGGAGCTGTGCGTCAGATCCTGCAGGGTGGTCCGGAGAAGCTGCCTATGCTGGCGAACGAGATGAAGCGCCAAGGGCGGCGGAACATGGCGGAAACAGCCATGGCGTGGGTAACAGCCAATAAGGTGTCGCGAGAAGAAGTACGCGAATTCACAGATCGTCGTGGAAGGATCAACGAGCTCTGAGTCATAACTACAAGGCAGGGACGCCGAGCTTGTTGGCCTACAAACCACATCAATGACCGTTATCCTGAATCACTTCGGAATTTTCAAGGGCAGCTATGAGTGCTACTACCAAGCCAAGTACACCAAAGAAACGCGGCGCTATGGGAGGTGGTTGGGTCGTGCTGTCAATCTTCACACCAGTGGCAATTCTCATGCTGGTAGCCTCGCAATTCCCATCTATGATCGATCGCAGAATCCAAGTGAAGAAATCTCAGGAGCGATTGGCGCAAGAAGCGATGCCCCCTGCCTTAAGCACAATAGAAGTCGTTTTGTCGGACGGAAATCGGCAACAAAAACGCAGGGAAGACGAAGGAGTTAGAGTTAAATGAACAATCAAAACGAAGCACCTAGCAAAGGAAGGATCAGCTTTTTGAGCTTTGTGATACAGAATATATATTCTCTGCTGTGCTACAGCATGCTATTAGGCGGCTTTGGCGTATTGCTTCGCGCACATATAATGCACAGCGAATGGCTGTACTCCCTAGGGTATATTGGACTACCAGCTGGGGTTGCGTGCTACTTTCTGGCAGTAAGATTTCTCCACCGCAACATACGGCCTTTTGTTTACGTAATGGCAGTGCTACTTGTTTGTGCAAGCATTAGCTTTGTTGCAGGGGCATTTAATGGTAACTAAATCATTGAACACAGCTTCTTCCGGAACCGAATTCATAGTTCAGCTGTTGGAACGCTCGGCAGGTGTAAAGGTTGAAGGGGGCCTGAGGCAGACCTTGATTTCAATACTCCAGGATCTGCCCGAAGGAGCGAATGTGCGCGATCTGCAAAATGCAGTTCTTGGCATCGAGACTGAGCAGGTCAAGCCCTTGCTTGACGCGCTCGATCAGATGGCCAACGCCCCGTTGCGCTCCCAAGATGAGTATTGGCAATTGTTCAAAGCTGGCGAACTAATCCAGCTGGATGCTGGCGAGCCCCGCGTCCTGAATCTTGCATCATCCTTCCACAGCGACGCGGACAGCATTTTGGGGGTATTCGAGGCAGCAAGCGGTACAAAGCTCAGTGATTCCCAACTCCGAGCAGCGAAAACCGCTGGCCTTGAGTTAGCTGCGGGTGGTGAACCTACAGTGCGCTCATTGGTCGAGCGCTGGGCGCTGGTCGAGGGGCTGGAGGATTTCGCTGCAGCAGTCAAAGCAGCAATGATGCCGGCCTGAAGTGGATCAGCACCCAAAAAGCAAAGATTTGATCAAGGCTCAAAACTGAACAGGAGCAACAACATGAGAAAAACTGCATATCACCTGGGAGTATTCGCATTCGGAATGCTTTCCGTAGGACAGATGGTTCCTGTTCTGCTAGGTGATGAGTCTTTAGGTAACTGGCAATTCGCGGGACTCACCTTGACTGTACTCTTGACCATTGCCTGTTCTTACAAAGCCTCCGCTTCCAAAGACGTGGTTGAGAGCT
Source organism: Pseudomonas sp. PI1 (assembly GCF_000812405.1). Lineage (NCBI taxonomy): Bacteria > Pseudomonadati > Pseudomonadota > Gammaproteobacteria > Pseudomonadales > Pseudomonadaceae > Pseudomonas > Pseudomonas sp. PI1. Next base: position 59,993 of record NZ_JWMC01000050.1, on the reverse strand, counting down.
GAAAGTAAGCCAGATCGGCTATCCCCGGTCTGCCTTCCAGGACCGAGAGGGACGGGCTCGGCCGGTTAGGTAAACTCCTAAAGTACGGGATGTTCAACCGAAAAGGTATTCTGGAAGTGCCGGGCGGCCAAAGTAGAAGCCTTGGCAAAATTCGATCTCCAGAGCCCTGGCAATTTCAAGCTCAGCTGCGTCCTCGATCCCCTCGAGCACCACACGTTTCCCTGCCGCCCTGCAGTCACGCACAAGCTTCTCTACCTCACCCCGGACTGCAGGGCTCTCAGCGATGTCTCGTGTGGTCCGACGTGACAGCTTGCAACCGGTCACAGCGCGGTTCATCAAGAGTTGCCTCTTCGCGAATCCATCCCTCATGTCATCCAGCATCACAGGCATCGCCTTGAGGTTGAGACGCTCCAAACCTTTAACGATTTTGCAGGCATCTCCATCAGCGGATTCAGTGATCTCGAACGTCATTCGGGATGTGACTCCGTGTCTCCGATATTGCGTGCTCAATGAATCGGATATCGCTGACGGAGATCTGCGAGGCGTTCACCCAGAGGTGCACATTCGGAAACGCTCCAGCGATCCGAGCCGCTTGAGAGACCACCCACCTATCAAGGTCGACAATCGAGCCATCAGCCTCCGCGCTTGCAATCAAGCGCGCGGGGGCAGCTAACTGGGTCCCTTCGACCACACGGAGCAAACACTCATAGGCAATGGCTGAGGGATGGCGGCTGCCAAGGTGCATGACTGGTTGGACAACCAGAGCGAGTTCCAGGCCAGGCCCTGCACAAGCTCCTACAGCAATACTTCGGGGACGGCTGATCATCATGGAAGGGGAATCGCTTCGGCTCTTTCCCCAATAGTGGAAATCGACTGCCCCAAATCCGGTGGTCGGGTGTGAAAATCTGCATGCGAAACTGGTTCGCCCGACGGGTGGTGGCACAGCAGACGGACGTTAATCTGGCTCCATCTACTGTGGAGACCAGAACAGATGAAATTCCTGAAAGAGTTGAGCGACCTGAACGAAGGCACCCTGGTGCTGACATCTACCGAGCGGGTTGCCCGCCATCTGAGGCTACAGTCGGCATTGCTGCAGTCCATGTCCGGCAAAAAAGCCTGGTTTAACAAAGGGCGAATTCAAACCGTCACGTCGTGGATCGAAAATGCGTGGCTCGAACTGATGCCGGCAGAGCAACTACTGTATCCGGTACAGGAACTGGCAGTGGTGAAGGGCCTCGCAGATAGCTCCGGCCTGATGCCAGCAACGCTGATTTCCTCTACTGCGACCTCTCGCCGTATTGGTAGCGCGTACTCCGAAGCCCTCAAATACCAGATCCCGATGGATCAAGAACGGTTCCGGTTCAAGCGCGAGCTGGAAGTCTTCTGGCAACTGCAAGAAATGCTTCGTCGGGAGTGTTCCTCCCAGGGCGTAGTCTTCCGAGCTCAGCTCCCAGGCTTGCTGCTGAAAGCGGTTCAAGAAGGTCTGGTTGAGCTTCCAAGCAAAATTGTCATTGTCGGTATCCTCGACATGAACCCTGCAGAGAAAGTGCTCTTCCAGGCAATTGCTGCTCGTGGTGTCGAAGTGGAAGAAGTGGACGTCGCCGGTGACCGCTCTACACCTCAGCTGATCCGTGCAACGAACCAGGGTGATGAGTTCACGCTCGTTGCAGAATGGGTGAATAATCACCTCTCACCTTACGTTGACACTCCGCTCGCGGCGCCCCAACTTGCGATCCTGGTACCCGATATTCGGAATTTCCAAGCCCCGCTGATTGAGGCACTTTCGCTGCACTGCAGCCCGGCAACGCTGATTCCAGGCGAGTCCGATGCTGATATGCGGACTCCATGGGATATCTCCAGTGGCGCGACCTTGGGCAGTCGCCCTCTGGTCCGTGCCGCTATGGACCTTCTGTCCATCACTCCTCAAGAGGCGGACTCCGAGGCCTTCAGTCGTGTTCTGCGCTCGCCGTGGATCGGCGGTGAAACTTCTGAAGGCCGCGCGCGTGCATTGCTGGATATCTGGCTGCGCGACAACATGGGCCTTTCCATGGGTGGAGAGGACTTCCTGCGAGCAATCGGCGTATACAAAGGTGATGCAGTCCCTGACTTCAGGGAACGCTTCGCAGGCTATCTTGCTGCCCATCTCAACGGAGCGGCGAAGCGTTATCCGTCGGAATGGGCGGAGCAGTTCAGCCAGGCGCTGGTAGGGATGGGCTGGCCGGGAGGCAAAGAACTCGACTCGGCCAACTTCCAGACAATGAAGGCCTGGGACGAGGCACTGACCCTGTTCCGCACCCTCGACACACAGCTTGGTCGTGTGGAATATCCTCGGGCGTACATGTGGCTGCGGGAAATCATCGATACCCGTCAGTTCCAACCGCGTATCTCGCACGTGGCCCCGGTTTCGATCCTGGGGTATGAGGATGCAATCGGCTTGCACTTCGACGCAGTGTGGGTACTGGGGGCATCGAGTACCGTGTTGCCCGCCCGAGTGGAGCCTTCCCCCTTCCTACCGCTGGAGCTCCAGGTGGCGGCTGGGATTCCAGGCGCCTCCAGTGAGGGCGCCTTGGCTCGGGCAGAGAAGGTGGTCGCAGCACTGCTGAGCACGAGTGCTGATGTAACAGTTTCCTGCCCCGGTCATAACGACAAAGGCGCCTCGGTTTCCTGTAGCGAACTGTTCGGTTCCTGGCCAGCAGCAGCTCCTTCCGTACATTCTCATGGGCTGTTTGTCGACCAACTGTTGGGTATCCTCGATCGCAGCCAAGTGGTCCCTGAAACGGTCGCCCCCGTATCCGCGGATGAGCTCGCCTGGATCAAAGGCGGGGTGAGAATCTTCAAGGACTATGCAGAAGCGCCCTTCCTGTCCTTCGCTCGAAATCGACTGCGCGCCGAAATGTTCCCGGAGCCTGTCATCGGTCTCGACCCACGCATTCAGGGAACCATGGTGCACCTGGTCCTCGAACTGTTCTGGACTGACGTTCGGACCTCGAAAGCGTTGAAGGCCATGAGTCACGGCCAACTGTTTGACAAGATCCGCGACACGGTTTCGAAAGCATCGGAGCAGTTGCTGAACAAACTGGTCTGGCGCTACGGAAAGCGTGTTATCGCGCTTGAGCGACTGCGGCTGGAATCGCTGATAAATGACTGGCTCTATCTGGAGTCGAAGCGCACACACGACTTCGAGGTCCTCGGCTTCGAGGAGCCACATGACATTGCAGTTGGACTGGTCAACATTACCGTCAAGGTCGACCGGCGCGACCGCATTTTTCTGACCGAGGATGAATCTGAGTTCAGGGACGTGGTGATTGACTACAAGTCTGGAGCTTCGATGAGGATGACCAGCCTGAACGCTGACACTCTTACGGAGCCTCAACTGCCCATCTACGCGACCAAGATTGATTTCCAACAGAATGGCGGAAAGCGAATCGACGGTATCGCGCTGGCACAGGTCAACAGCAAGAGCCTGGGGTTCCATACCCGATCCAATTTCACGGGTGAGCTGGCACCAAGGACCGGCAAGCATAGTGGCGTGGATACCGAGGGCGCTTGGGATGGCCAGTGCGAGGCGTGGACGAATGCGTTGGACAAAATGAGTCAGGGCTTCACCGACGGGGAGGCCTGGCTGCAGAATGGCGCACCGCTTCCCATGGGATACGAGTATCTCGGTATCCTCACCCGTTGATCCCGTCCCCTGGCCCATAGGGCCAGGGGAACCTCCTTTGAGAACCAAATCGTGGAACAAACCTCACCACCAGAAATGCTCTGTCAGTTTGCGGAAAGGGCTCTTTCCTTTCTTCGCAACATTGGCCTTTCAGTGGAAGTCGTCCCTGGGGCTGCCGGGTTTATTGATCACGTCAGGATCAAGGATGGCGGCCTCCAGGTAGATCCGCGCTGCCCTGCATCAGGGCTCCTACATGAGGCTGGGCACCTGGCAGTGGTCCCAAAACGCTACCGGCACTGGATGTCTGGGAACCTCTACGCAAGCTTCAACCGAATGCTCAAAGATCCTGAGTTTCTGGCGCAGGAGCCGGACAGCCCTCTCTACCGTGCAGTGATCCAGGCTACTGACCCTGAGGTTACGGCCTGGGCCTGGGCGGCAGGACGATTCCTGGAATTCCCGCCAGAGGTAATAATCCAGGACGACGAGTACGACGGTTCAGGTCGAAACATCAGGATTCTGTTACAGGCCAACTCCTACATAGGCATCAACGGCCTTTCCCATGGTGGCTTCTGTGTACGGCGAAAGACTCCGTATAGAGCGCTACCGCAGTATCCTGAGGTGGCTTTCTGGCTTCAGCCGTAAGGGGTGGTGGCACACAAAGCGGCCGTTAATCTGGTTCCATCAATCGAACGGAGCCGCACTGATGACCGCTTTCCAATCCCTACCTGCCATCCCTCACCTTGAGCCGATCTTTGCAGCCATAGCAGCTGCTAATCCTCATGACGGCCAAGCCCGGGCGGACTCCATTGACCCCCGTCGCTCGCTGGCACTCCTCGCCCCCGCAGGATCAGGAAAAACCACTCAGCTTCTCTTCCGCATGCTGGCCTGCCTCACGGTAGTAGAGCGCCCGGAAGAGATTCTGGCTATTACGTTCACTACCAAGGCCGCCGGCGAGATTCTGGAGCGCGTGACCAGTGCCCTGGCCCTGGCTGCCACAGGAGTGGAACCGGTCCAAGCTCACGAGAAGCCGCTGTATCAGCTCGGCCGCCTGGTTCTCGAACGTGATCGGCTGCTGGGTTGGAACCTGATCTTGAACCCGTCTCGCCTGCGCATCATGACGTTCGATGCCTTCTGCGCCTACCTGGCCGGCAAAACACCGATCATGAGTGGACTGGGTGGCGGTAAAACCGTCGAGGACCCTGCGTTGATCTACCGCAGCGCGATTCTTGACACCCTTGGCAGCGTGAACTCGGATGATATCCCTGAAGAGCTCCGTGACGCGCTGGAAGCAGTGCTCACCTTCGCCCGCAACCGTTTCGAACTGCTGGTGCCGATGTTCTCGGCGCTGCTCTCCAAGCGCGATCAGTGGGCCGGCGAGATCATGACCCTGGACCTCCCAGGCATGGAGCTGGCGATCGCTGAAATGGTTGCCAAGCATGCCGCCGAGGCAATCACGGTACTGGGCGGTTCTCCGTTGACCCAGGCGATGGACATCCTGCAGCACGCTTCCGGGGTATACGATGGCTTCGGGTGGGCAGCCCAGCGTCCCGCTTTGGCCATCAACCAGACCTCCCTGGACTATCTGCGCGGCTTTGCCGGGTTTGCTCTTACAAGCGAAAACACTCTTCGCAAGTCCGTAAACGTGAAGAATGGCTTCCCCGCAGGCGAGCCGCTCACCAAGGACATGAACGCCCTGCTCAAGGGGCTGAAGGACGATCCAAAGGTGGAGCTCTACAGCGAAGCCTTGGTCACGCTCAAGACTCTTCCAGACCTGCAGTACCCTCAGGGCAGCGCCGCGATGTGCCAGCACTTCACAGTGATTCTGCGCTACCTGCTCGCGAACCTAACCCTCACCTTCGATGGCACCGCCACGATCGACTTCCAGGAAGTAGCTCAGCGCGCAATCCAGTCCTTGGGCCTCGGTGACGAAGTCGGCGACGCTCTGTTGGACGAGGACCGTATCAACCACCTGATGGTGGACGAGTTTCAGGATACTTCGCCCTCTCAGTTCGAGCTCCTGCAGCGCCTGGTCGCACACTGGGAAGACGATGACTCGCGATCGGTATTTTTCTGTGGTGATGGTTTCCAATCCATCTACCTGTTCCGAGCAGCAACCGTGGAGCTGTTCATCAACATGGTGATGAGCAAGGTGTTCGGTCCGAAGTCTCTGGAGATTCACCGCCTCACTGTCAATTTCCGCTCTGCGCCGGGTGTGGTGGAGTGGAATAACCGAGCCTACGGAAAAGTGTTCGCCAAGTCGGACTTTCCTTTCGTGCCGTCGATTCCGTTTCGAACCGTGGACGGGGGCGTGCATATTCGGCCCATCACCACTGGCCCCATTGGTGAAGCTCAGGAGGTGGTGAATATCATCAAGGAGGCCCTGGCCAAGAACCCGGAGCAGACCATTGCTATCCTGGTACGTGGGCGGTCTCACCTGAAGCACATCCTGCCAGCCCTGAAGGAAGCGGGAATTCCTACAGCTGGCCAGAATATCGATCCAATTGCCGAATCCGCCCCAGTGTCTGAAGTAATCGCGTTGATCCGCGCCCTCTGGCACGCAGCTGATCGTACCTCGTGGTTGGCAATGCTCCGTTCGGCGTTCGTAGGCCTATCATGGGACGATTGCCGGATCATTGCTCAGGGCGGCAAGGTGATCCGTGGTGCCCTGAATGATGATCAGCTGATTGCCACTCTGAGCCCAGATGGCCAAGTGCGTGTTGAACGCCTGAACAAGGTAATGGAGCGTATCGAACGCTCCGCGCGCGGCACTGAGTTGGTTTGGGCCGCTAAAGCCGCCTGGGTTGCCCTGGGCGGCCCTGCTACCGTTGATTCCGTCGAAATGGCTGATGTGGAGACCGTCTTCCGCGTGCTCGCTCAGCACACGAGCAACGGGGCCCTGCAGGACCCGCAAGCGTTCTTCCGTGCCCTGGATAACCTCTATGCATCACCCAAAGCAGGGGTTGTCCAGGTCATGACAATCCACAACGCCAAGGGCCTCGAATACGATAGCGTCATCCTGCCAGGCCTTAATCGAACCGGTGCAACCGACGACACACCGCTGTTCTACTGGCGCAACCTGGCCGGCACCTTTGCCCTGGCCCCGAATGTTGGTGACCAAGACGAATCCTCTCCAGAGAGCCGGCTTTTCAAGTTCATCGGTCGACAAGTCAAGAAGGACATCTTGGATGAGGTGTCGCGCCTGGCGTACGTGGGTACTACCCGCGCCAAATGCGATTGCTACCTGCTGGCGGCTGTCGACAAATTCGACGAGGACAAGCCGATCCGAGTAGCTTCCGGTTCGCTGCTGAGCTGCCTCTGGCCTGAGCTTGAGGAGGACTTCTACGAGGCTGAACCGGGTGTACCCATTACCGCTGACGTGTCAGTAGAGGTTCCCTCGAAGGCGCGACTGAGCGCATCGTTCACCGTCGAACTACCGCGCGGCATCTTCATCCCTGCGGCGAGTAACGATCAGATCCCGACCGAGAACGAACTGGCAGACGAGTTGAGGGAAGAGGAGGGTAATGACTACCGAGCGAAGACTATCGGGGTTGTTTATCACCGAGTCGTCGAGTTGATTTCCAAAGAAGGGATCGAGGCCTGGAGCATCGAGCGGTTGCAAACCAAGAAACAGGCGATCGCCGCACTTCTGCGTCGTGAAGGTTATCCCGCCGCTGAAGTCCCTGCTGGTGTTGCGCGAATCCACCACCTGGTGGAGCGGACTATCAGCAGCACCCATGGTCGGTGGATTCTCAAAAAGCGGGAGAGTGGTGGCCAAGAAGTCCAGGTCAGCTCCTACCGAAACTCCCGGTGGGTGCATCGATACCTGGACCGTCCCTTCGTTGATGATGGGGTGTACTGGATCATTGACTGGAAAACACCGGACTGCCCGGAAGGAATGCCTGTTGAGCAGTTCCTCAGCCGGGAAGTGAATCGCTATGCGCCCAAAATGCGGGAATACAAGCAGGCGGTCCAGGATGCCGGTGTCACCCTGCCAGTGAAGCTGGCGCTCTTCCTGCCGGCAGTAGACCGCCTGGTTGAGGTGGCCTGAGACCTGAGGTCAGAAGCGCTCCAGTTTGAATGGTAGCGAGAACCGGAATCTGGAAAGGAGAGGGCGCGAATTAAGCGCCTTCTTCTTTTTCATCGAGGCAAGAACCTCAACTCGGAGTTGAATCAGGTTGGAGAACAACTCGGGGTGGTGCTCGATCTCCAGAATCTTGTCGTTGAAAGCGAGGATTCCAAGCACATTGTTGGAGGTGAATTCGGCCCGGGCGATACCGATGTAGAGCACGATCTGAAAATACTCCCTCGGCCGGACACGCCTGGCCCATCGCCGACTCTTGAACTCGCCGACGATGATCCTACCGCTACGCTTATGGCGGAAGATTGCGTCAGGCTCCCCACCGACACCACGCCAGCGAATTCTCTTCCTTGCATGCCCTTTCCCAAGATCGGAGCTGATTAACTCGTAAGCTGCCGGATCAAGACCGAAAGCCCGGAAAATATCGTCCTTGGATTTTCCCTTGACGGCGAGGTAGAGGAAAAATGCGGCTAACAGTACAGCAATGACTACGATCAGGTTCATTGAGGTAGAACCTCGAAGTAGATCAGAGCAGCGATGAGCAGGCCGGCACCTATGAGGAAGGCGAGTTTGCTCGGTGCCTTGCCGATAGTCTCATGAGCGCGATTACCGTAGCGGGTAGCTTTTGCGTTGTAGGCTTTACCGCCAGCCCTGATGTAATCGTCCGGTGACTCAGCGTATGCAGCGATTTTGCTTACCGCAATATTGGCTTCAGTCGGCATTGAGGCCCTCCTTGCCATGTGCAAAGAAGAAACGTTTGTAGCCGCTGAAGACAACCAGTCCCTTTTCCTGGAACAGGTGGAAGGCACGAGAAGCTGAGCGGCGTTCCACGCCCGCGAGGCGGCGGATTTCTTCCCTCGTGGCCTTCACCTCTACACCACCCGGCCGGTGCGCGACATCGGGGTGGGAAGCCAGATTCACGACTACACGCCAGATCTTGTCCTGGTCCTTCATTTGCACCGTCGATGCAGCGGTTGCGTGCTTGGTCAGAAGGTTCAGCTCGGCCGCCATCAGCACGACCTCACTGTTCTTCATGTCGTTCATGAAGGCGTTGAACTTGTCCTTCGATACTTTCAGGAGCGAAGCGCTCCCTCGGACCACATAGGTGAATTTCAGGTCGGTATGTCGGGAAGGAACGATGATGTCGCCGCGCCGCAGTGTGTCAATGAATAGCGGTTTCAAGTTCGGGTCCGGCGGGACGGTCGAAACAACCATCGTCCCGTTGAGGAGGATGTAGAAGTCACCGTGATTTGCGTCGATTTCAATGCCGGCTGGGTGGTCGACCACTCGGCCGTATTGGTGCGCCATCATTAACCAGCTAGCCCAGCTACCCGCGGTCAGCGAGGAACTCTTGAACCAGCTGGGTTCTGGCGTGGAGAGTACCGACACAGTCACTTGTCGCTTGGCTGTGCTGTTTGGCATTTGGCAGGGTCCTTCAGTTCGTATTGCGCTTGGTACGTCTCTATCCGCAGGTTCACCCCTGATGGAACGGGTAAGGCGATCAGAGACGCTACAGCGATGGACGTGGGGTTCATCACCAGAAGGACATTTCTGAGTCGCTTCGCTTCAGGAATGCGGAGCCCCTTCTGGCCCTTACTCACCATTTCTCGAAGGAAGACATAGCGCCGGCGCTCAGTTTTCAGCGCCAGGGGTCCCCTGACCTGTACGCCCTCAATGGAGAGGAGGGCATTCTTGATCAGAGTTGCAGCTTGTCGAACGGTCTGGATGTGCAAGCCGTCGATAACGACGTAGAAGCTGTCGGCGCGAAATTGGCTTCGCTTCGCTCGGGGCGAGGCCAGGTCCCAAGCAACATGGGTTTTTGCTTCCACAAGCATTCAACGAGCCCCTCGAGGCAGTCAGTTTCCCTAATAGTGGAAACTGACTGCCCCTATTTCAGGGTTTCGTGAAAATTATTGTTGGTAGGTCAGCGCCTTGCGCGCGTGGTAGACGGCTTTTTCAAACGAGCGTTGGCTTCCACGGATGCGCAGCACATCCAGTACCCGCGGGTTCCGCCTGACCTGGATGCTTTTGGGCCCCGCCAGCATCCCCAACACCAGGTCATAGCTATCGAGTAGAGCTCGATCATCCAGTTCGAGCACAGTGGTGAGGGTTTTCTTGTGCCGGTCGAGCGCCGCTTCGATCGCAGCCTTTTTCCAGGACTCCAACAGCTTCACTGGTGATTCTCCATTGCTCTGAATTGCTTGCCGTACTTTATCCGGTACACCCGGGCCTGGTGCATGAAAACCACCCACAGTCCGCCGAAAAACCAGACCAGCGCAAAAGGCGTGGCGAAAGAGAGTAAGGCTGAGCTGATCACATTGTGGGCCTCTGTTGGGTATTCGTCGTCGACGACAACGCGGTACAGCTCGTGATTCTTGTACAGCGTAACCAGCACTTTCTGGTTGGCATCAACTCCTCGGAAAACCTCTACGTCACCTCGGTCAACCACACTCAGCCAGCCGGTCAGACTCGTTGTTGCATTGCCCACCGACTGCAGCACTTGGGTGATGGACTCAGTCGAAACGTGTTTGGCGATCGAGGTGACCGGAACCGCATCACCCACCCACTCGAAACAGGTGATGGGGAGATGATCGCACTGAAAGCGGAAACGGCCTTCGTAGGTAGCGGTGAGTTCCTTCTGGTAAGTCAACCGTTCGTTCAGCAAGTGCTGCTGGATGTAGTAGGGGAAGATGAAATGAATCCACCCCTGAAAGGTGACGAAAACGCAGATGAAAAAGGTGATGTGGATACGAAAGAAGGACTTGAATCCCCCTAATACAAACCTGACCAACAATGATCCGAACACGAGAGCCATCATGAACACGTCTCCGCGCTGGCGCTCGCTGGAAGAAATCTCATGCCCAAATAGAAGGCAGATCTGTTGCCACAGCTTGTTCCAAAGGTTGAACTCCTCTTGGCAGATCGCAAGCACGAAAATGATCAGCAGCCAAGTCAAGTCGACAGTCCTGCGGAAATGACAGTAGATCCCACACCACAACGCCGTGAAGAAGATGAAAACCCCAAAGTCTTCCAGCACCTGATTCAGCGTCAGATCACGCCAGCTCCCATCACTGGGAATCGAGTTCAGCGCCGAAACAAAAGCAAACACGACCAGGAATAGTGGGGCATGGAGCTGCCAAGGGATGATGTGAGAGCGGGTAGACCAGGTCCTGGGCCAAGTGAGGAAAGAGGAAATCGCGGGCATAGCTTTTGGCTCGAAACGTTGGAAGCCATTGATACTATGGAGTTCCTGTACAGCTACCAGCCAAATTGCCCTCGGGATTTTCGGTCGCTGATGCACCCAAGAAGTACGAAATGAGGACGTTTGAATGACGGCAGCCAATCGTCGTTATACGCGGTACGCGATTCCAGAGAACTCGCTGCAAAAGCAACAGATCAAGACCAGGGGGGTGCTCGGTTTCCTTGCGGGGTGGGGAGATTGCCGGGTGCGCGACATCTCCTACGCCGGCGCGCTGGTTCTGACGGACAAGAAAATCGGGATCGGTGATCAGGTGCTGTTGCGCCTGACCGAAAAGGATGGCGGGGTGATGGATTTCGAAGGCACCGTTGCCAACTGCTCTAAGGACCCGATCACCCACCAGTTCCGAGTTGGGGTAGCTCTAAGTGAGCCCGAGGCGGACCGTCGCGAAAAAGGTTTCCTGCTGCAGCTGCAGGATCGGTACCGACCAGTGGCCTAGAAGAATAAAATGCCCGACTCATGGAGTCGGGCATTTATAAGTCGGGGAAACGCGCGCACCACAGACGATGTTGAGGGGGGGGGTGTCTTAGGATAGGGACCTAATGCGTTTCCCCAAAAAGCAAAATTCAGTACCTCTGCCATGGCAGAAGGGACAAGGCGTGGCGTTAAGCGACACAATTGCCCCTGCGCCCACATTTTCACCGAAGCGGAAGCCTGTGAGAAGGCCAATAGCCTTCATTTCAGAATCAATTTAGCAGAAATTGAGGTTCTGTCTCAGACTGAGCATTCGAGATCAACAGATGGCATCGGACGCAACCGACTAAACACACCATTTCGTAGGCGATTCACTATGCCCGGGCATGACCTACGACCGTCGTGGCCTGAAAAAGTTCCATGAGCCGAGTTTCGCATGCGAAACTGAAAACGCCCTCAGGGAGGGCGTTAGGGGCTAAGCTCGGGCTGGACTGCCGAAGATTCGCTTGAGAAGCGGGGCCCGCTTCTCCTCTTCGGGAATCAGCGGGATAGCCCCATAGCGCGCCCCGGATGCAGCCGAGTAGTAGAGGAACTGCATTCTGTCCCCTTTGAGCCCTACGTAAGGCGCCGCCTGGACGATAGCCCGGTTCATCTCAGCATTCGCAGTCTGAGCCATTTGCAGATCGAACCCGAAGATCAGTCGGGTTTCGAAATGGTCCCACTGCGATGCCTTGAGGACCGGGGCCATGAGCACAACGTTGATGCCCTGGCTGCTTGCTAAACGCAGGCCTGCCTGGAAGCTCGCTGAATCCTCATCGATATTCAAGCCGTCCAGGATAATAGAGCGGCCGGCCGGTGAATTCTTCGTCAACGCTGCGACATGAGGCGCAATGATCGCTTCAAGCGAATACCGTTCTGCAGGAACGATCGAGACAGTGAGACAGGCATCCTTTGCACGAGAGCCGAGTATCAGCGAACTCAGGTCTTCAGATGCAGCGTGTCGCATCACCAGATGGTTGCGGCTGTAGTGATTGATGTAGCTGTCACCGTCCACCCGATCTCGAACGATGATCACCTGCAGCCCATTCAGCTTGTTCAGGATCGCCTCTTGATCGATGTAGCGGCTGGCCAACTTGGCATCGGGTTGGGCTACCAAGGTATGCCCACGATATCCCCGACCCATGATCACCTGAGAGTTCGCCATGTAGCCGTAACGGTTCTTGAACTTCAGAAGAGTTTCGGGCTTGTCATCGTTTGGATCGATCGGATCGTTCTTCACATACGTCACCAGGGCGTCGAAGTTGCCAAAGTTGTACATGGTTGCCACCAAGTTCTTCGGCGGGATCTGCTGGTGAACGGGCTCAGGGCCAGGCAGGGTGAGGTTCAAGACCATGCGCATGAACTCGACCATTTGTTGAGGTCGTTCAAGCTGAAGAATCTCCGCGGGAGTGCGAATCGCCTGGAGCCCAGGGATTTCTGGACCGAAGGTGTCAGAGGTGCTGCTGTAACTCTCGCGTCCATAGGCCCGGGCAACTATGGCTTCAGCCTGGGACAACGACAGGCCGAAGGCCAGTTGGTCGACAAGGCGTTTGCACTGAATTTGGTACATGAATCAGGAGTCCAAAAGCGTAGAGAGTGGTTGGTTGCGCTCGACAAAGCTGAGATAGGCTTCGTGCAGCTTCATATCGGAATGGTCAGTAATCGCGCCTGCTAGCAGGCGGTATGCCCTGCGGAGATCAGGAACGATGTCAGCTGTACCGTTCTCCAGGAGCTTTACCAGCTCGAGGATCGCCGTCACGTATCCCGCAGTGGCAGCACGTTCGATGAGATTGAGACCGAGCATGGGGTCCGCATCGGGTCGTTTACGAAGAAGGTTCTGCATGCCGAATGAGTAGAGGGCGACCTTCGAGGGGGGATTGGTCACACACGCCAATCTGAGCCAGTGATCGCTCTTGACCTGATCGACTTCCACGCCAATCCCTTGATTCAAGCACCGGGCAACCTGGAACATCGCATCGCTGCTTCCCTCCTCGGCAAGCTCCAGCAAGTCGCGGTACGCATTCCCTCGGCAGCGATCATCATTGGATGAGAGATCTCTGGTGAGGCTGGCAAGCCGCAGGAGGGTTTCTCGGCTCTTGGTGTCTACTGCACGGCTCAAATTCGTGTTCCCTATCATTCTTGCGCTGCTCGCTTGTTGCGCCCACGGCTACGTGATTCAAACGCCCCAAAAGCCCTGTGCTTCACGTCGTACTGGTGAACGTTCATTCCCGGTACGCGAGGCTCTGGTTCCAAAAGCGCTCGGATCGAGCGCTTCTTTTTTTCTTCCATTGGGCAGTAGTTCTTTAAAGGCTTTATGAGCGGCCGGGCACAGGAAACGTCATAAACGAACGGCACCGGTGCAGAGCAGATGTACGGCTCAATGTCTCCATCGGTCACCCTTGCCCGTATATGGGGAGTACCTAGTCGATGAACCGCTACCTGTTCATCAAGAGGCAATTCCTCAAGCTGTTCAAGCGAAAGCAGCACGCTGCTTTCCACCGAGCCTTGAACTACCTCGTCGCGAGATGGCCGGTGGCCAAAGGTGGCATGAAGCTCGTCTTCACAGACCTTGATCAGGTCTCGCACCAACCATCGCTTCGTTATCGAGCCCGTATCCCAGTAGAAGCGAATCAGCTGGGGGTCATGCAGAATCGGGGTTACCCGCATAGCCTGCAGGCTGGATATGCCGTAGTGATCTTTCGCTTTCCAGATCCGCTTCCGCTCAGCAGGCTTGGCCTTTTCGATCAGGTCGAACAGATGCATTCGAAGCCTATTGGTTTCGCGGATTCGATCCAAAGCCAATGCGGGCAGACCTATGGCACCAGGAGAGCGAAGAGTTTCCTTGGCACTTTGCCCCTCACCCAGCCAAATGGTTGTCAGGGTTTCAATGGCAAGGGAAATGCCCGTCTCGCCATCTGGCGTGGCGATTTCGATCCCAGCATTCTTGTCAACCGTAGGAGACTTCCTGAGAGGCACCTGGAAAAGGGCGTCGATCCGGATATGTGCTTTCGATTTCTCCAGCAAGAAGGCCAGTTCCTTGAGTGACTTGTCCAGGGTTGGTATCAGCTCCCTGCATTCTTCTTCGATGGTCCGGGGGAAGCTCATTCGCATACACCGTTTAGTTTGATATCGACACTTTAACGGCCGAGAAAGGGAAGTGAAGGCATCGTGGCTATCTCCGTAGTGTTAAAGCTTGCGGGAACCAGGTGGGAAATGGAGGACCAAGCGTTATTTTGAGGGGAATGAAGAAATCCATCATCCAGCAGGCACTAGAGCTAGGAATACGTCCATGCGAAAGCTGATCCTCCACCTGAAAGGGGAGTATTTCGATGAAATCAAGACTGGCCGCAAGCCCAAGGAATACAGACTGGTCACCCCATACTGGGAAAAGCGGCTGGTAGGGCGCTCCTACGACTGTATCGAGCTGGCGCGGGGATATCCTAAACGGGGTGATACCGAAAACCGGCTGACACTGCCTTGGAAAGGGTTCCAAAGGGAAACAATCATCCACCGCCACTTTGGCCCGCATCGTGTGGAAGTGTTTGCGATCAACGTAGCTGTCGAGCCGAAAGACAGGAATCCTGGGGCTGCTGGCCCGCTTCATAACGAGGGATAGTTGATCAATCGGCACGCCACGGAGACAGGGAATGGCAAAGAGGAATACGTTCAAGACCTTGAAAGACGGGGTGTACTTGGCGCGGTGTTGCGAGTCGAGCCTTTTGGCTACAGCTTCGAACGGGCATTCCATCATCTGGCCAGAGGCCAGAATGGTCATCAAAGGGGATACGGCTTATTTCTATCACGAGGCCAAGAAGGTCTGGTCTTGCAACATGACTTACGCGGCGAACAACTTCGACGTTCGAGCCCTGGCCGAGTAAGGATTAGGCATCGCTGTCCCCCGGGGGGATCTCCGCACGGTCCTTTCAGTTGGAACCTTCACCGAAGTCGTTACCATGCTCTCCATTCGATGAATGGAGCTCTCCTCGGTGGTTCTTCAAAAAGCGTTGCAGTCCAGTAAGAACCTGGGCGACCTCACCCAAGCATGGATACGAGAGATAACCGCCCGCACTAAGGCTGAAAACGTGGTTTCCACGGTGAAGCTTACTGTCGGAGATACCGCCTCTCTCGTAGCTCCTGCCGCTCTGGTGGCGGAAGTTATTCTGAAGACCGGGCTTGCGGATGAGAAAACGCCTTTGCGTGTTCTTCTCGTTGGACGTGACCCCATGATTCGACTGGACCATTCGGTCTGGGCGAGCCTTGCCGGCGAGATGCTCGGGCGCCCCGGAGAGGTCGAAATCTTCCTAACCCAGGCTGAGCAAGCCATTACCAGTATGTATCCCGTGGCTCAGGCCCTGCGGCTCCCGCACTGCGGCGTAATGCTCAATGAGGAAATCCTTGCTGCGGATCGACCGGAGATTGATCTGGCGATCTGGGTACACCCCGCCGCAGAAGTCGATTCTCCCGATGAGCAGAACTATCTCCAAATCGCAGTGCATCTTCAGAAGAAAGCAGTGCCCGTCGCTGCCTGCGTGTTCAATGAGACTGACCTTCATGGGCAGAACATTATCTTGAGCAGCTCAGGCCTCCGTCTCGTCCCGCTCGGGGAGGGTCTGAGGAGAGGGAGCAAAGCGATCAACCGCTTTGGCATTTCAAGCCGAAACGTGGGGCTGGAAGGAGGGTGGGGAGCAGTTCTCTGTCACCTGACTGATTCCGAGGTGCGGCGCGCTGACAACGAGGTTGCCCTGGTCAAGGCAGCTCTGTCGCTACTTCGTCTTGAGGGCGGTATTGCCAGTTCATGGGCGCTCGGCCAGCGAATCAACGGTGTGGCCTTTAACCGGATCATCCCCATAGGGCTCCTCGGCAATATGGCGGTTGAGCCAACAACTGGTCATCTGCTGGCGCATGATGACGAATCCAATCGTCTGGCTATTCTCGGCCACCTCTGGAACGAAAAGCGAAAAGCCATGCCTTCTGGAGGAGAAGAACTTCTCATCTGGGCGGCAGGGGTGAAGCTCTCATTCGGCCAGGCGCTCCCGAAAGAAACTGAAAAGCGTAAATCTGCCATATCTGCTCTTGAGCACGCCTTCGACCAGGGTGCTTTGGATGCAGGGATTGCGTTGGCACGAGGATACGAAGCAACGGGGCATGAGGAGAGCCGAGAAAAAGCTCTTCAGCTGTATCGACGTATCGATACCGCGCATCCCTTGAGTGCATATGCTCTTGCTCACGGTGCGGTGTCCTCCGGGGAACAAGCTACGGCCTTGCGTTGCTTTGGCGCGGCCGCCGAAGCCGGTTATCCGCTGGCAATGTCGGACCTTGCCGTGTTCGTCCAGCAGATGAACATCCAAGAGATCGACCCCTGGGCCTTGCTTGCTCAAGCTGCACAGCTTGGCGATCCGGACGCAAATGTGTATCTGGCCGAACGGGAATTGAAGGCAGAAAGGCTACAGCCCTCTCTCGAATACCTCCGTCAGGCATGGCAGATCGGTCACAAGGAAGCACTCAATTTCGCGTTCAACCTGGCGACCTTCATGCAAGGGCAGAAGCTGGGAAACCGCCACAAGCTAAAACAGGAACTCCGGGACATCGAGAACCAGGCCAAGAAGGTGGGTGTCACCCTCACCTATGGCGGAGTTTGATAGCTTCCGCAGGGCGCCCTCAGCCATGCTTCTGGTAATGGCGGTGGGCCTAGCCCCTGCAACCGTACTGGCTGACCCCACCGGCGAACCCGTGGTCAACTTTAAAGTCGAGCACTACTGGGTGACGGGGAGGAGTGTCCAGGAAATCCAGGCGTCCATCAGTGAGAACGCCCCGACCAGGAATGGTGACACTTTCTTCGCTGGGGCTACGGTTTGGAACTTGGATTCTAGCTATGACTACGTCCCGCTCGCCAGCGGTGGGTGCGCGATCTCCAACCCCCGTGTCACCGTCAATATCACGATTTCCCTACCCGCATTACGGGACGATGTTCCGCGTTCGCCGGGCGTAACTCGAGAGTGGAACAGGTTCTACATCGCGCTTCGCGCTCACGAGTTACTTCATGCCGCAAATGGAAAGCGTACTGCCCAGACACTCCTTTCACGGTTGAGCGGAGTACGCACGGAACTGCCGTGCGAAAGGTTAAGCGTTGTCGTGAGCAAGGCCGGACAGGCGCTCATCAAGAAACTCGGGGAGTATGACTCCCATCTCGATCAGCAAACAAACCATGGCGCGACTCAGGGGGCACTCCTTGACCTCCGTGTACGTTGACGTCCCTACAGAAGGAGTAAACGGTTGAAAGGATTTTTCAGAGGCGCGCTTGTGGCCGCCGCGGTTCTGGCCAGTTCGCTGTCCTCGGCAGCTGATCTGACCCTCATGTCCTGGAACACCATGAGGTTGGGACAAGGTGGAGAAAAGAGCTTCCCGGCTCTCGCCGAGGTAGCAGGAAAGGCAGACCTGGTCGCCGTCCAAGAGGTCATGAACGAGGAGGGGCTTTCGAGATTGGAGGCCGAACTCGAGAAACGAACTGGGGAGCAGTGGTCGTCACTGGCCAGCCATGCGGTTGGCTCTCGCTCTTACAAAGAGCTGTACGGTTTCCTGATGCGAGACAGTGCGGTGGCCTATGAAGACGGAGCGGTGGTCTACATGGATCGCAAAGATCGATTCATTCGGGAGCCATTTTCTGCCCGATTCAAGTCGAAAAGAGACGGGGCCATTTTTGCCGTAGCCAGCATCCATGTGCTCTACGGGAAAGGCCCACAAGACCGTGAGCCGGAGATTCGTGAACTCGAGAGCTACTGGACCTGGCTGGAAAGCATCTATCCAGACACACCACTGATGCTGGTAGGTGATTTCAATACGCCTCCCAAAGATGAAGCATTCTCCGGACTATCGCAGCACGCAGCCCCCCTAATCACAAAGGGGGCAACGACGCTTTCCGCGCGCGATGGACTCTACTCCAGCTTGTACGACAATATTTGGATTTCCAGGAAGCTCCACCTGAAGCTGACAGCTGCAGGGATTATGGACTACCCCCGAATGATCGGTTGGAGCAATGAGAAAAGCCGAAAGCACGTGAGCGATCACGCACCTGTGTTCGTCACACTCGGCAACGCGAAGCTTCCCCAGGGAGTTGTGATGGTGCGACCGGATGCTGCTAGGAACCGAGTAGCGGGGGATGCAACGAAGCAGATATTCGCAGCCCAATCTCAGAAGGGATCTGCAACTATCGCCTCCAACGTCAGCGCTGGTGCCGGCGCTGTCCGAGGGAATGCAAATTCCCACATCTTCCACCTGCCTGGCTGCCCAAGCTACGACAAAGTGTCGCCTAAAAACCGAGTCGAGTTCAGCGGTCCCCAGGAAGCAGAAGCCGCAGGTTACCGGTTGGCTGGGAACTGCCGCTGATGCTGATGCCCTGAAGTTCGCGAGTGGGCATGGTGCCACAAGCGAATCCAAGGGATGGTAGCCAGGGACATCAAAATGACTTGGGCAGCGGAAGCTGCCCTTTTTTCCGGAGCGAACAGGAGCCAAAACATGCCCATGCTTGCCCCTTGGAGTGACCACGAGCAACCTGATGGAAGCATTCAGGTTCGCTTCAACGATCAGCACCGGTTTACCCTTAACTGGGTTCAGGAGCGGGGCCAGTGGGAATTGCGCCGGACTGGCCAAGATGAAGTGATCGAGACGGACCAATATCGCAATGATCTCTTCTCCGCCATCCAATCGGGCCGTATCACCTGAGCGGCGCATCGAAGGTAATCCTGCCCTGATCCACAGGTGTGGGCTTATGCATTCAGCACAGTGATATTGCGGCCTGAGCAGATGATCAGGCCCTGTTCCTCGAGCAGCTTCAGCACTCGCCCCGCCGTTTCACGAGAGCAGCTCGCCAACCGACCGAGATCCTGTCGGGTGATTGGAATGACAGTCCCCTCGCTGGCCTTTACTGCAAAGCTCGCATGCACCAGGTCTTGGATCACGCTCACGATGCGGCCGGTTATATCGAGGAAAGCAAGATCCCCCACTTTTCGAGTTGCCGCGCTCAGCCTCTCATTCAGCTGACTACAAACGTCCATCAGCATCTCAGGTGTAGTGAGGACCATCTGCTGGAAATCAGCACCGGACATGAAGGCGACTTGGCATTGTGAGCGGGCCTGTACGCTCACTAGATGGCCATCAACCACAACCGGGAAAGGCAGGTCACCAAAGTAGTCGCCTGGTTTGAGTAGTCCCAAAATCATCTCGCGACCATCGTTCTCGATCACCAATTGCGCACTGCCTTTGACCAAAAGGTGAGAACCCGCTTCGGGGTGGCCGGGTTGGAGGATATAGGACTTAGCCTTGAAGCTTCGAGACTGCGACTTCGACACAAAGAGTCGAGCATGGCTGTTCAGGGACGAGGGGGTGGACAACATGTCCGTCTCCGTTGGCTCAATCAGACACACACGATAGAGCCCTTCAATGGGAAGCGTTAGCCAAGTCGGTCCTCTGTAATTCCGGCCTCACATTCAGGATTTCACCAGGTCGGTTTGAGTGGAGTCCATCAAGTAGGAACGGCACCATTTTCTCGACCCGCCTATAAAGCGATTAGCACTACAGCTTCGAGGATGATCCCTTGCCGTCCCAGTATTCACACAACACAGACGATCTCACACCGGTCGACGCATTGCCCGGATGGAAAAAGACACTGGGTGGGGTACTGGCTCTTGGCATGGACCTGCTCAACGCTCGGCACGACTCCTCTTGGGATGAGGGCTATCGAGCAGGTGAAGCGTATGGCAGTGAACAGAAAGCCAAATCCCAAAGCCAATCCCAAGCGGAGAGCACTACCACCGGACCGCTTGAGATTCGCGACCTAAGAGAGCGTTCCATTACTGCTCCGCGAATTGACCAGGTACTCATAGATGACGACAGGCTGGTCGTTTCCACAGGCCTTTTGGAGACAATGCAGCGAGATGCTGCATCCCTCCTGCCGGCGGATCTGCAGCCGACACCCGGGCAGTGGAAAGCCATCGCTACCAGTTCACGAGCTCTGTTGGTGTCCGGCCAGGGCGGTACCGGGAAATCGTTCACCTTGGCGATGCGGGCGCTCTATCTGCACAAGTACCTGATGCAGCCACTTTCCTCGATCAGGGTTGTTGTGGATTGCAAAGAGGTGAAAGAGGAATTCGCTAAACGACTCCATTGGCTATTTCGGCGATGGAGCATCGAATGCTCGGAAGCAGATATTCAGGGATGCATCACTACTCCAGCAGCTGCAGCCCTGGAACTTGTGAACTCCCTTGTAGGTTGGGAGAACGTACGGCCATTTGAAGTGAGGGTAAATTCCGATGTCTTCGAAATCAGGCCATTCGACACCAGGCTGTCATCGGCCCAGACCTCTCTCCTTCGGACCACGCATAGCAAGCTCTATCGCAGTAATCCCCGATATGCCGAACTGGTTGTGGGGTTGTTTCGCCAGTCCATGCTCTTGGAGCCGTTGGAAGTTGATCACCCCGACGTGGTTAAGCGTGCAGCGATAGGGTGGAAGTTGAGCCAGCACGATCAAGACCTTTGCGAGAAAGTCGAGTCGTTATGGAAGGGAGCTGGTGCTTGGCCCTTGGACGGGATAAAGCCCGGCCGTCACAAGGTGGTGGTACGCGGCTGCGAATTCAGTCTTCATGGCTTCGTCCCGCGGCTAGATGCTTTTGTTCTGCTTGGTTTCGATCGCACCGAGGACCGTTATCTGACCCGTGGGCCGGGAATCAAGCTCGAGGTATACAAGGAGTGTGAGATCAAGAAAACCCTACTCCAGGCCTACCTCGACAAGCCCGTGATCCATCTTGACAGCTATCAGGACGCCAAGCAGATGGTTGCGACGCTAAAAGCCTTGTCCACTACTGCTCCCGACTTCGGATACAGACTCCGCGGCGAACCAGCACATGTTCCACTGGTGGAAGCGTTCTACCAAGTAGCAACGCTGGTGGAGAACCTCGGGATGGGTGTCCCCCAGGCAGTAGGCAAACTCAACTTCCTTCAGAACGATCCGGATGCGCTGTTCTTCGAAGGTCTTGGGCACTTCTGGTTGGGTTTTGAAGGCGACCTGCTCGCGAACGACCCGCCCCTAATGACAATCAATCGTCTCCTGGACCTTTTCTCTGAGCGGCACGGGGCGAACTTGAAGCGGCTTCCTGCGGCCGCGTTGAACCGATTCAGACATCTCCTGCTTGACGATGCACAGGATACGAGCGCCCCCACTGCAGACTTCCTACGGGGCATCCTTTCGGAGTTCAAACGTCGAGCGATCTCGCGCCGAGATTCCGATCTTCTGCCCTCAACATTCACTCTCGCCGGCGATCCCGTTCAGGCTTCATTCGCAACCCAGGGGAGCTCAAGCCAAGGGCTTCGCCATTTCGACACTGAATTCAGGGTTTCAAACCCTACGCGCGTAATCCTCCAGGATTGCTTCAGAGGGCACCAGCACCTCATCGATGCAGCGTTTAGCGTGGTGCGGAATCAGGTGGACGTCGGTAGGCAGTCAACTGCCCTAATCGCTCCAACCAAACAGCCACCTGTGGAAATTCATAGCTTCGACTCTCATGTCCTCAGCCGGCTACTGCAGGAGGCCGTAGAAGGAGGAGGTGATGTGTTGGTCTTGGTGGACTCAATTGCGTCGTACCAGATGGCAGAAACCGCAGTGGCCTACCTGGTGGGCCAGATCGATGGAGCAAGAGATAAGGGCAAGATCAAGATCCGACCTTTCCAACGTGCTCGGCCTGCGGTGGCAGAAACGGTCATCCTCGCGGGTAACTTCACCACTCGACCTCGATCCGACTTTCGCAATCAACTATTCAACCTGGCGGGGAGGTGGGCCGAAAGCGGAACGAACCACTACGACACGCTACTGGATCAAGAGAATCAACGTTTGGTGCACACAGGTATCACCAGGGCACGGACTCGTTGCTACTGGCTGGTCCCCTCTGTCGACTCCAGCGCCCCAGAATCCGCAGTTGGGGTGTCACCTGCTTTGAGCAACGTCATAGTCGACAAACGCTAAGCGAAAGCTATGTTTCAACTCAAAGGGGTAAGTTCCCCTTGAGCAGCTGGCGAGCTTCCGTCAGGTGGTCTCGGCAGTCCGCTGCGCGCAGTTTTAAGGCTATTTGCATCAGCGGCTTGCCAACCAGACCACAGAGGATGAACGCCGATGAAATACTCCGACCTTATCGATCTCCCCAAGCCTGGCACCTACAACATTGGGCTGGTCTCCGCGAAAAACTCGGACATGCTCAAATACTTCGGACATCCCGTCCTCGATGGGAAGTATGACTCCAAGGGGAAATGCATGAGCCCGAATGACCCAGAATTCCAGAAGAGGGTTGCCTCACGGAAGGTTGGGCCGTTTAGGGCAACAGGGCTTCTGCCGGCCTTGGATTCGTTGAAGTCCATCTTCGAGCGGGTGGAGCGGGAGGTGCCAGACCTATATCCCTTACTCAGGAACAACGGCATGCTTTGTTCTCGCTACACCAGGATCAAGGGAAAAATTGGTCCGGGGATCTCGAACCACTCGTGGGGAACAGCCCTGGACATGTTCATCGAAGGGGATACGGAGAAGCAGGGAGACAACAAGGTTCAGCGTGGGCTCCTGATCCTGGCCAACTACTTCAACGCGGCCGGCTGGTATTGGGGAGCTGCATTCCCTACAGAAGATGGGATGCATTTCGAGGTGTCCAGAGGCCTGCTCACCCAATGGAAAAAGGATGGACTGATCTGACTTTCAGTTGGGGCACCAGTCGTTAGAATCTTGGCCTATGACCCAGCGGGCCTCGCCGGAAGCGGTAAACGAGGCCTGCCTCTCAACCCTCATATGGGCCAAGTAATGCCTTCGAATCTTCCCGTTGTCGCAGTGAAACGTCACTGCAATCCGTTCAAGTCCGATGCTCCATGGGGTGTAACTGTTCGTCAAAAGGACGTTCGACAAGCCTTGATCGAGCGCCGACTTGTAGGCACTCCAGACTCTGATGATCATGCAGGGCGCATCGCTTTTCTCGTGGAGAACCCCGCCAAAGACCCGATCCTGATCGATGTCGGCTGTCCTTCTCTAGGTTATTGGGGGCCGAATTGGATGGTGACCGACGGGAACCATCGTTTAGCAGCGGCCATCTTCCGCGGTGACTCGACAATTCCAGCCCTTGTCGATGGGGAGCTTGAGCACGCCTTCGAGCTTTTCGGTGTGGACTGCGAGGAGCACTACCCAGCCCAGGCCACCTGCTAGTCAAATAGAGAACCGGAACCGCGAATTAATACGGCCGCGCGCCTGCACACCTGGTGGCCGAGAAGGAGACACCATGACCGACATCATTCCTTTCCCTTCCATGCCCAGGCTGCACAACAACAAGGTGCAGCAGAACCAGGCAGAGCGAAAGAAATTGGCGGATTGGTTCCGCGCGTTGGCCCAGCATATTGAAGGAAACGAAATTGAGCGTGAGCCTCTTGCTGCCACGGTAGTCCTGTCCAGTGCCGCTGGCGACGAAGTTTTAACCGTCGGCTATGACGGTAATCCGCAGGATTGCCGACGGCAGGCCGGATCTGCAGCGCATCGTTTCACCAACCTCGGCGGTTATACCCGCAGAGGTGGAAATTTCTTCGACCGGCTCAAATAGCTAGAGCAAAATCAGGCCATCAACCGAAACTCTCACGCCCTCTTCGACTGGAACAGTCCAGACCTCCCGGTAAGCTGGCGCAAAACCTTTCGAAGAGGTGTCTATGAGCCCGATCCGCACTTGTTCCCCAATTGCCAAGAGAACAACCGAGACCTTTGTTGACCACGTCAACATTGGCGGCGAGCGTCAGAGAGTTGAATTTCAGCGGGAGGTTATCTGGCTCCAGGAGTCTGAGACGCAGCTCCTGTACGTTCACGGAGGCAAGATCCTCACTAAGGGGCCGTGTCACAACGACTACTACGGGTACCTCACCTCTCTCAATCCGCAAGAGCTTGGCGCTCTGAACCTTGCAGATCACTTCAGCGTTGATCAGCAAAGCACCCTGGATATCCAGCTGGTCACTACCGTTTTCCTGATACCTGTGCACGAGTCGAATGAGAACAAGGAGCACAACAGGACGAAACCTGCGGACTATCGGGATCACTACAGCTACATTCCAGATGGCTGGCGCTATGAGCGGCAGAGTGACGGGCACACGATCTACCCTCAGCCGGAGCGCGAAGAATTGGGTAAGGAGATCGTCTGGTCGACGCAGTGGAGTGAAGAGGAAAACCTGCGGAAGCTGGAGGACTTTAAGCGCCGCTGGGCCTTTTCCGTGGGCCAGGTGAGTAGCTAGTCCAGCTTGTCCAACTCCTTGGTACGTTCATCAATGACTTTCTGGGCGGAGGAGAGGAGGGCTTCAGGATCAGCCCCTTCCTTCATCGCTTCGATTACCAATATCTGCATCTGATGCCGAGAGCGCCTGTTCAAGCGGAAATTGGTCTCAAAATCCAGGGCAGCCATGACCGTAGTCATTATGGCTGCTCCACCCGCAAGAATGGCTGATAAGTCAGATCCTAGCCCCTCAGGGACGAATGACAGCTTTGCAACGATGGCAGCGGATGCGGATAGGACTGCTGAAAGGATCAGCAGCAGTCTGTATCCGATCTTCCATCGTATAGCTGAACACCGGTACCGAGATTCCTGTTTCTCGAGGACCGCCACGACCTGAGTCATCCGTTCTGCATCCATTTCAGAGCGACCTTTACGGTGGACTTGCCCAGAGTGTAGCCAGCGTTTGCCATATCTAGTGGCAAAGTGACTTGTCTTTTGGCCAGCTCTTGCCGATACCCTCCAGTAGAATGCCCCCGCCCGGTTGATACGCGCCGAGCCCCCGTTATCGTCCCTTCCACCATAAACACAGCTGACCGCTCGTTCTGCACGGGCGCGGCCTCCATGAGGACACACATCTTGATCTGGTTTCTTGAGGGACAATCCAGCCAGCGCGACATTCTTCTAGGAGCGCGTGAGGCCCTACCACCGGAGGTAAAGATTTTTGCCTCCCATCGCCAAGAAAGGCCTGAAATCACCGGTCACGCCGACGTGAGCTTCATTGAGCCGAAGGACAACCAAGAACGAATCGACTGGGTAATCGAGACAGCCTTGACCCATAAGATCAAAGTTATCCTGGCCGGCCGAGTGGGGAGTGTTTTCGAGGCCCAGCGTCGCCGATTCGAGGCTGCAGGGCTGGTGCTGGTTACCGGTGGTTCGACCATGAGCACGTTCGAGCTGGTAGACGACAAAAGCAAGTTCACTGCTGAAGCAGAGCGCGCTGGACTTGCCTGTGTCCCCGCGATTACGGCAACCAACGCCGAGGAACTCATCGACGCCTACGAAACCCTTCGCGCTCACGGAGACGTTTGTGTGAAGCCGGCTGTGGGCATTTACGGCCAAGGATTCTGGCGATTCAAGTCTGAAGCGGACCCGTTCCGTTGCTTCGCCAACCCCGACTCTCGGGAAGTCCAGTTCGAAACTTACCTGCAAGCCTATCGCGCCGGCGGGGAGCGTCCCGCCATGCTGGTGATGCCGTACATGGCGGGGAGCGAGTGCTCGATCGACATGGTTTGCGAGTCCGGCCGTCCGGTGGCATACGTTGGACGCCGGAAGCAGGGCCTTCACCAGACATTCGAGAACGATTCGCCAGCGGTTGAACTCGCACTGAAAGCCGCTGCTCACTTTCAGTGCGATGGACTGGTCAACGTCCAGACGCGGGATGATGCAGATGGTGTCCCGCATCTCCTCGAGATCAATCCGCGGTACTCGGGCGGCATCGGTTACACCCGGCATACGGGAATCAACCTGCCAGGTATCTTCGCCACCAGAAGGCTCGGACTGCCCGAGCCGGTGAGTCAGTGGATACCAAATATCAGGGTGAAAGCCATTACCGTTGCGGTGCCAGTGGCGACCTGATATGTAATCAAGCCTCAAGTTTGATACTATTTTGCCGCTTTTTATAAGGTACGGGACTCAAGGAGCGAAGCAGGGATGATGGTGCTGGCGCCTGGCGCAAACACCGCTTTGGGAGCTGCGCAATGCTCCTGGACGCTGGAGTGCGGAAATTCCTCGGCATTCGGGGAATACGCAGCTGTTGCTCTGCTTCCACTAGACGATAAACGTCACCCCCAAGGGGAGGCAGCACTGTTCCAGGTCACCCAGCCCTGGATGCAGTGGAGTGGCGCGCAGGAGAAAGTCAGCTGCAGCTTGAATCTCGCCCAACTGCCGACCGGCGCCGACCGTCTGCTCCTGGTGGTTTACACCTTCTCGGCAATGGGACCAGTCAGCGAACTCCGGTCCCTTCGCCTGCAAGTCG
The DNA here is from genome assembly GCF_000812405.1 of Pseudomonas sp. PI1. NCBI lineage: Bacteria > Pseudomonadati > Pseudomonadota > Gammaproteobacteria > Pseudomonadales > Pseudomonadaceae > Pseudomonas > Pseudomonas sp. PI1. The sequence continues at coordinate 33,239 of NZ_JWMC01000050.1, read as the reverse complement.
ACTCTCAGATCGAAGTCAGCTTGGACCTATCCGACAATGGCGAATCAGCCATCATCGTCGGCGAGTTCTACTGCCGCAATCAACAGTGGAAATTCCGCGCTCTCGCTGAAGGGTCGGCATACGGTCTCTCAGCGCTTGGACGTCGGATCGGGCTGAATATCGACGATGCCCATCCTCATCGCCGCTTCGGTTCCTCAGATCAGAACCGATCGGCAGCCGGCGCGACCGGTACCGGCTTTGCTGTGACATCCACTCATATTCTCACGTGTGCGCATGTGATCGAGGGCATGCAAGAGATCCACATTGCTTCGTTCGAGGGTCGGCATCGTGCCGAGGCCGTAGTTGTTGACCAGCGGAATGATCTGGCGCTCCTCCGGGTGCAAGGTGCACCTGCCTTCAAACCAGTGGCTTTCCGCGATGGTATTGGCTGTGACCTGGGGGAAACAGTAGTTGCCCTCGGGTACCCACTCGCTGGGCTGGCCGGTGGAGGAATACACGTTACTCAGGGGGGCGTATCTGCACTCTTTGGCCTACACAATGACGCCAGCCTGCTCCAGTTCACTGCTCCGATTCAGCCGGGATCAAGCGGAAGCCCTCTGTTCGATGGTTCTGGATCGGTTGTGGGGATGGTGACCTCCACTGTTCCTGATGCGCAGAACATGAACTTCGCAGTCAAGGCTGGACTTGCCCTGGCGTTTCTCGACGCCTGTGGTGTAGAGCCCAATCGTGCCCCGACAGGAATGACCTTCACGACATCCCAGATGGCCCGTGAAGCCCAACAATCGCTTTGGAAAATCGAGGCGCGGAATCCGTAAGCCCTATTCGGGTTGAAAGCAAGGGACAAGGCGTTAGGGTCACCCCTCGCGCCAATCAAGGAAGCAATCATGGAAAACAACGTAGTACCAACGTCCCTACGCGCCCAACTCAAGCGGGGGCTTCTTGAGGTCAAAGTCGACGACGCCGTCCTCCCTCCCGCTAACCTGTTCGGTTTTGCAGAGCGCCGGAATCCCAAGCGGGCATTCCTATTCGTTTCCAAAGTGCTGGGCCGCCATATACCAGTGCGCCCATCGGTCATGGCTGCCAGCTTCGAGAGCCTGGCTGCTGAAATCCCGCCTGATCTCCCTGGACCAGTGCTGGTCATTGGCATGGCCGAAACTGCCGTAGGCCTCGGTGCCGGGGTGCACCGCGCCTTCAGCGCAACTCGCCCTGACAGCATGTACCTCATCAGCACTCGCCATCCCCTCGGCACCGAGCTCTTCGCTCGTTTCGAGGAAGAACACAGTCACGCCAGCGCCCACCTGATCCACATGCCCGTCGACCCAGAAATCCGGGAAATGATGCTCCAGGCTCGATCGCTGGTACTGGTGGACGATGAGGCTTCCACCGGGAAGACCTTCGTCAACTTGCATCGCGCCCTGGTAGATGCAGGCCTGAGCAAGATCGAGCGTGTCGTCACGTGCGTCCTCACGGACTGGTCTGCTGGCGCTGTGCGCCATGCCATCGGCGAGCAGGCGACAGCGGTGTCGCTGATGCAGGGCTCCTATCAGTTCCATGAAGACCAGGCAGCGCCGCTGCCCGAAATGCCAGACGTAGGGGCCGTATCCATCGGGGAGTGGCCACTTTCGGCAGATAAAGACTGGGGCCGCCTGGGCGTCCGTCATGTGGAAGACACGCTTGCTCCCGAGATCCAGGTCCAACCCGGCGAAAAGATCATCGTGTTGGGTACCAGTGAGTTCGTCTGGCGTCCCTTCCTGCTGGCCGAGCGGCTGGAGCGTGCAGGCGCTGATGTTCACTTCAGTTCCACCAGTCGCTCTCCAATCGCCTTGGGCCACTCCATTCAGCATGCCCTGTCGTTCTCTGACAACTACGGTCTTGGCATCCCGAACTTCCTCTACAACGTGAAGCCGGGGCAGTTTGACCGAGTTCTGATCTGCACCGAAACCCCCGCGCAGGCAGTCCCTGCAGAGCTGGTTACGGCCCTGAGTGCGGAGGTGATTTTCGATGAGCAGTAATCGTCCCCTGGTATTCGTCGACCTCGACGACACCTTGTTCCAGACCGCTCGCAAGATGGTCGAAGGTACGCCGCGCACTACCGCGACGCTGGATGTACACGGCCAACCCAATGGGTACATGAATCCGGTCCAGCACTCCTTCGTCAACTGGCTGCTGGCTTCGGCCGATGTAGTGCCTGTCACCGCGCGCAGCGTAGAGGCTTACAGCCGCGTTAAGCTCCCCTTCACCGAGGGGGCTATCTGCTCGCATGGGGGTGTAATGCTCCGGCCTGATGGCACACTGGATCAGGACTGGCATGGACAGATGGCCGAGTCCCTTTGGACCTTCCAGGATCGACTGCCGGCGTTGAGCGAAGCAACCCTGCAGATCGGGAAGGACATGGGTTATTCGCTCCGCGGTTGGGTTGTGGAAGAAGAGGGCCTGCGCCACTACGTGGTGACCAAACACAATGAATCCGATGACGCTGTCCTCTCCAAGGTCCTGAACGAGGTTCAGGCTCGAGGCATGCTGGAAGGCATGCACATCCATGCCAACGGCAACAACCTCGCTTTCCTGCCCAAGGGGCTGGCTAAGCGCCTGGCCGTTCAAGAATGGCTGCGCCGTGACGCCAAAATCAACGGCGAACGCCCGGTCCTCGGCTTCGGCGACAGCATCACTGACCTGGGATTCATGGACCTTTGCCACATGTGGGCTACACCCGCTCGCAGCCAATTGGCCAAGGCCGTGGAGGAGATGATCAATGAGTAATCTCCTCGCAACCCTGAACACCGTCGGCAGCGGTAGCTACGCGCCGGAAGACGTCCATTTCCTTCTGCAGTCGGTGGAAATGAATGTCACCGATGTCGAGGAGAAGGAGCGCCTGATTCAAAGCAATCAGAAGCACTATTCGGAGATGATCAGCCAAGAACACGCGCCTACCGACGTGCACAAGTCCCTGTACGCCCGTGCGCTTGTGCAGAACGGGGCGCGCATGGCTGAAGATGTTCAATCTCTGGCTTTGGCGTTGAATGCCGCCTACACCGGCTCCAGCATCGCCCTGGTTTCCTTCGTGCGCGCCGGTCTTCCACTTGGCGTCCTGCTCCGTCGGGCACTGGTCGAGATGGGCCGTGACGCCCACCATTATGGCGTAAGCATTATCCGTGATCGCGGGATCGATACGGTGGCCCTCCAAGCGATCATCCAGTTGCACGGTGCGGAGAACATCGTCTTCGTGGATGGCTGGACCGGCAAGGGAGCAATTTCTGGCGAGCTCAAGCGGACGCTGGGAGCCGACAAGCGTTTCCCGGAAGAACCACGTCTCGTTGTACTTGCCGACCCCTGCGGCCGCGCATGGCTCGCTGCCTCCGCAGAGGACTGGGTAATCCCGTCCGGAATCCTGGGCGCAACCGTTTCAGGCTTGGTATCTCGATCCATCTGGCCGACTCAAGGAGGGCTTCATGGTTGCGTGGTTTACGACCACCTGCATGAACACGACGTTACACGTGAGTTCATCGACAAGATCGAGGCTGAGCGCCAAGCGCTGAACAGTGTTCAAACTGCATCGCCCTGGACGCACGAGCAGCGCCTGAAGCTCCAGGCCGCAGCTGAAAACGTGGTCACCTCCCTCGCTACCCGCTTCGGCATCAGCAACCTGAACCGCGTAAAACCGGGTATTGCCGAGGCAACCCGAGCAGTCCTGCGCCGAGTGCCCGATCACGTGCTGGTCCGGGATCGTAACGACGGCGACGTGCAACTCCTGCTGCATCTCACTGAGCGCGCTGGGGTAACGGTGGAGGAGGCCGGCGAGGCACTGGGGCCGTACCGTGCGGTAACCATCATCCGGAGTACGAACTGATGAAGGCGATTTCTCCATTCGCTCTCGGGGCGACTCTGTACATGCCGGCAACTCGCGATGACATCCTGGATGTCGTGTTCGGGATGAAGATTCCTGAGCTTCGCTCACTGGTGGTATGCCTGGAAGACGCAGTGGCGGCGATCGACGTCGAAAGTGCGCTCGCAAATCTGCAGGCGCTCCTCATGGGCATCGACGCCCGTGGCGGCCGCCCGGAACAGGGGCCGTTGCTATTCGTCCGTCCTCGCGATGCAGAGATGGCAGCAGTGCTGAACGAATGGCCGCTGATGAAGCACGTCAACGGGTTCGTCGTTCCCAAGCTAACGCTGAAGTCTCTTGCTTTCTGGGAGGCCGCGGTCAGCAACCCTAATCTCTATCTCATGCCAACTCTGGAAACGAGCGATGTTTACGATCCGGGTGCCATGGTGGAGCTCGGTCAGGCTCTGAAAGCCAACCTGAACCAACGCATCATCGCCCTCCGGATTGGCGGGAACGACCTAATGGGCTGCCTCGGCCTGCGCCGGAACCCTGCCACCACGCTCTACAACACACCGATGAGCTACGTGATTCCCATGCTCGCCGGCGTAATGGGAGCACAGGGCTTTGCCCTGACGGCCCCTGTATTCGAACAGCTGGCCACCCCCCATCTTCTTCGGGAGGAGTTGAAGCTCGATATCGCGCATGGCCTGGTAGGCAAGACGGCAATTCATCCAAGCCAGATCAGCATCATTCAGGACACGCTCCGCGTGAGCCTGGAGGACCTCAACTGCGCCAAGCTGATCGTCAACGATGTGGCCCCCGCCGTCTTCAAGCACAACGACGCAATGTGCGAGCCGGCTACTCATTACAAGTGGGCAGTAAACATCCTCGAGCGCGCCAAGTGGCACGGAGTGAAGCCCGCCGAAATGGGTAATGGCGAACTCAGTGTCCGCCTGGCCGAGGCTAACTGATGAGCATCGAAATGCTGGAGGCAGGGCCGAAAGGAGCGAAGGTGCTCTCGGTGTTTGACTTCGATGGAACCCTCACCCGGCACGACAGTTTCGTGCCGTTCCTTCGGTTTGCCTTCGGCACTCGTGAGTTCACCCTTCGTATCCTCAGGCTGGTGCTGCCCAGCCTGAGGTATCTCGGCAGGGGCATGTCGCGGGATGAGCTTAAGGCCCAGCTGGTGAGCACATTTCTCGCCGGCGTGGAAGCCAAATGGGTGGGCCAGAAAGCAGAAGATTTCTGCCAGTCGGTTTGGCCTAAGCTCATGCGCCCATCAGGGTTACGATCCGTCGCGGCCGAAATGGCGTCCGGAGCAGAGGTGACACTTTGCTCAGCCTCTCCGGCCCTGGTTTTGCGTCCATTCGCCGACCGGCTCGGTATCAAGCTCATCGGGACAGAATTGGAAGTGGTCGATGGCCGGCTGACCGGCAAGATCAGCGGAAACAATTGTCGCTGCGAGAACAAGGTACTCCGACTGGAAGCCATCTATGGTCCGCTGACCCAATACCGGTTGAGGGCCTGGGGCGATACTCGCGGCGATCATGAATTACTGGCTGCTGCGCAAGATGCGCATTGGCGTCATTTTCACCCCGTATGGCGGCGTTCCCGCCCGCGGTTTAGCAAAGCAGGGAGCCCGGGGAGTGTTCCTCCGCGTGCCTCCCACTCGAACTCTGAAGATCAACAAGGAGCGTAAACATGGCACTCACCCTGAGCAAAAATCAGAGCATCTCGCTGGAGAAAACTGCCGGCAGCGGACTGACCTCGGTCAGCCTGGGACTGGGTTGGGACCCGGTGAAGTCCGGTGGTTTCCTCTCCAAGCTCCTCGGGGGCGGCAGCGACTCGATCGACCTCGACGCCTCCTGCATTCTGCTGGACGGGAACATGAAGCCGGTGGACCTGGTTTGGTTCCGTCAGCTCAGTTCGAAGGACGGCTCCATCAAGCACTCCGGGGACAACCGCACCGGGGAAGGTGAGGGCGACGATGAAACCATCAACGTCGACCTGCAGCGCCTGCCGGCCACCGTCCACCACCTGGTATTTACTGTCAACTCGTTCACGGGGCAGAAATTCGACCAGGTAGAAAATGCATACTGCCGCATCGTGAACTCGTCCAAGAACCAAGAGCTGGCGCGCTTCAATCTCGCGGAGAAAGGCCAGCACACCGGTGTAGTGATGGCCAGCCTCAGCCGCAAGGGTAACGACTGGGACTTCAAGGCGATCGGCCAATCCACCAACGGCCGCACCGCGGATGACCTCGTCAACCTGGCCATTCAGGCGGTACGCGCATGACAACACTGGTACCTGGCGGTAATGCGCCGGTTGCCACCGGCCAACTGCGCGTGGACATCAGCTATACGCCGATCCCAGGCGCAGACCTTGATATCTCTGCGTTCGCCCTGACCAACACGGGGAAAGTCCGCGGCGATGGTGACATGTGCTTCTACGGCCAAACCAGCATTCTGAGCGGCGCAGTCCAGCTGACGGCCAGTTCGGCCGGTCGTGCTGAATTCGCAGTCGATCTCAGTCGTGTTGATCCTGCCGTGGAGAAAGTTGCGCTCACCGCGACCATATACGAGAACAAGGCAACCTTCGATCGCGTTTCGACGCTGGCGTTGGCCCTTACTGGAGGGATTGAAGCTCAGATCCCAACACGCGGGATGAACGAAACGGCGCTCATTCTTGGCGAGTTCTACCTGCGCCAGGGAGCGTGGAAGTTCCGCTGTGTCGCACAGGGCTTCGCGGGTGGCCTAGAGCCGCTGGCTAAGCATTTCGGTGTCGATATTGCAGCGCCGTCGGGGAATCCGGCCCAGAACACGGCGCAGCCGGCACCCGCTCCCGCGCCGGTACCGCCAGCCGCGCCGAAATCGACGATCAGCCTCAGCAAGGTGACCCTCGACAAGTCTCGCTCGAGCATCAGCCTGGAAAAAACGTCTGCTGGCTTCGGTGAGATTAAGGTCAACCTGAACTGGAACCAGGGCGGCACTGGCCTGCTTGGCGGCCTTCTTGGAAAACGCAATGCCATCGACCTGGACCTGGGTTGCCTGTTCGAAATGCAGGACGGCTACAAAGGTGCTGTACAGGCGCTCGGTCAGCGGTTCGGTGATCTGCGCGAAGAGCCGTACATCCAACTGATGGGGGATGACCGTACTGGCTCTGTCGCTGGTGGTGAATGGCTTCACATCAACGGGCAACACTGGAGCGAGGTTAAACGGATTCTGGTGTTCGCCTTCATCTACGACGGCGCTCCCAATTGGAAAGCAACCGACGGGGTGGTGACCATTTTCGTTCCCGGGCAACCGGAGATCGAGGTACGCATGAACGAGGAGGGAGGTCGCCACGGCATGTGTGCGATTGCTCTTCTTGAAAACGTGAATGGGGCCGTTAAGGTCTCTCGCCGAGTCGACTTCCATCCCGGGCACGAAGAGATGGATCGAGCCTACGGCTGGGGGATGCGCTGGAAAGCGGGCTCCAAGTAAAACTTATCCGGCGGGGCCCTAGTGCCCCGCTCATTGAGGGGGAACACATGCTCGAATGGCTGAAAACTAACGCGACGAAAGCTCGCGAAACACTGACTACCGAAGTCGCCAAGTTCAAAAATCGGACCTTCATGGAGGCAGTAGCCAATGCGTGCGCGCTGATCTCCGCGGCGGATGGTGAGATCAAATCCGAAGAGAAGATGAAGATGACCGGCTTCATCAACAACTCCCCGGAACTGAAGGTCTTCAACCTGAACGACGTGATCAAGGTCTTCAGCGATGCCTGCGGCAAGTTCGAGTTCGACTTCCAGATTGGCCAAGCCGAAGCCCTGAAGGCGATCAGCAAGGTCAAAGGCAAGGACGGCGAAGCTCGCCTGCTGGTGCGTGTGGCCTGCGCCATCGGCGCTTCCGACGGTGACTTCGACGACAAAGAGAAAGCGGCCTGCCGCCTGATCTGCCTGGAGCTGGGCCTTAACCCGGCAGACTTCGAACTGTAAGGAACTGAAACGTGGAAACGACTCACATTGGCTTCCCACCGCTGACCATGGCGGTATTTGTCGGCCTGGCGCTTGCCGCCCTGCTGCTGGACATGGTCACCCACCGCGATGACAAGCCGATCACTCTGGCGCGCGCCTCTATCTGGTCCGTGTTCTGGGTGGCGATTTCCCTGGCGTTCGCAGGTTTCCTCTACGTGCAACACGGCGCTGAAGTCGCCAGCCTGTTCGTTACCGGTTACGCCCTTGAGAAAGTGCTGTCGGTCGACAACCTGTTCGTCTTCATGGCCATCTTCGCCTGGTTCAAGGTGCCGGATGGTCTGCGCCACCGCGTTTTGTACTGGGGCATCATCGGTGCAATCGTTTTCCGTGGCGTGTTCGTAGCGATCGGTACCGGCCTGCTGGCCTTTGGTCCCTGGGTTGAGATCGTCTTCGCGCTGATCGTGGCTTGGACGGCGGTGATGATGCTCAAAGGTGGTGACGACGATGATGCTGAGGAGGATTACTCCCAACATCTCGCCTACCGATTCGCCAAAAAGCTCTTCCCTGTATGGCCGAAGCTGTACGGCCACAACTTCTTCGTGAGCCGTAAAAAGCTCGAAGTCGAAGTCCAGAAGACCGAGAACAAAGGCATGAGCCTGGCGGCGAAGGGCGGTCTGTTCGCCACCCCGCTGTTCCTCTGCCTGGTCGTAGTCGAGGTGTCTGACGTACTGTTCGCCTTCGACTCGGTACCGGCGGTAATCGCGGTGAGCCGTGAGCCCCTGATCGTCTACTCGGCAATGTTGTTCGCAATCCTGGGCCTGCGTACCCTCTACTTCGTCCTCGAAGCACTGAAGCGTTACCTGGTGCACCTCGAGAAAGCGGTCGTCGTGCTGCTGTTCTTCATCGCCGCCAAGCTCGGCCTGAACGCCACCGACCACCTGTTCCACCACGGCATCAGCATCGATCCGAACACCAGCCTGCTTATCGTCCTGGCAGTTCTGGCAGTCGGCATCCTGGCAAGCGTGATCTTCCCCGAAAAGGAAGAAGCGCAAGCCGAAAACCAGTAATCAGTAGCAACCACAAGGAGCTGTATACATGGCACTGTCTCTTCAAAAAGGTGGCAACCTCTCCCTGTCCAAAGAAGCACCTGGCCTGACCAAGATCCTGGTCGGTCTGGGCTGGGACCCGCGCTCCACCGATGGCACCCAGTTCGACCTCGACGCCAGCGCTTTCCTGCTGAACGCCACCGGCAAAGTCCGCGGCGATGCCGACTTCATCTTCTACAACCAGCTGAAGAGCCCGGACGGTTCCGTTGAGCACACCGGTGACAACCGCGACGGCGCCGGCGACGGTGACGACGAAGCGATCAAGGTCGACCTTAGCCGTGTGCCGGCCGACGTCGACAAGATCGCCTTCACCGTGACCATCCACGACGCTGAAAACCGTCGCCAGAACTTCGGCCAGGTCAGCAACTCCTTCATCCGCATCGTCAACGAGGCCAACGGCTCCGAGATCGTTCGCTACGATCTGGCCGAAGACGCTTCGACCGAAACCGCGATGATCTTCGCTGAGCTGTACCGTCACAACAGCGAATGGAAGTTCCGCGCCGTCGGCCAAGGCTACGCTGGTGGCCTGAAGGCCCTGGCCAATGGTTACGGTCTGACCGTCAACTGATCCCTCACCCCAACTGAATCAAGGAATCACACCATGGCAGTATCTCTCTCGAAGGGCGGCAACGTCAGCCTGTCTAAAGAAGCACCTGGCCTGAGCGAAGTCGTAGTAGGCCTGGGCTGGGACCCGCGCGTTACCGATGGCACCGAGTTCGACCTGGACGCCTCGATCTTCATCACCGGTGAAAACGGCAAAGTCCTGAACGACTCCAGCTTCATCTTCTACAACAACAAGAAGTCCACCGATGGTTCCGTCGAGCACCTGGGCGACAACCGTTCCGGCCAGGGCGATGGCGACGACGAGCAAGTGAACGTCAAGCTGACCGGCCTGGGCGCCGACGTGAAGAAGCTGGTCTTCGCCGTCACCATCCATGACGCCGAAGCTCGCAAGCAGTCCTTCGGTCAGGTGGGCAACGCCTACATCCGCGTCCTGAACAAGGCCGACGGCAAGGAAATCGCTCGCTACGACCTGTCCGAAGACGCCTCCACCGAGACCGCCATGATCTTCGGCGAGCTGTACCGTCACAACGACGAATTCAAGTTCAAGGCGATCGGCCAAGGTTTCGCCGGCGGCCTGAAGCCTCTGGCTGAAGCTCACGGCGTGAGTATCGGCTAAGCAGAAAGGCAGGAAAAAGCCCCGGCATGGCCGGGGCTTTTTCACATCTGTAGGAAGGGAACGAATGTCACGACCGGCAACTCTCCGGTTGCTGCGCCGTACAAGCTGTGTGTCTGGACAAGGAAAATCGCGAGATGAAACTCAGGTTGGTTTTAGCTGTAGGTGGCGTGCTGGGGTTGGTGGGCTGTGATGCTGTCACAGATTTCAAGCTGGGTATGGCGCAGCGGGAATTGCGCGAGGAATGCTTCGGTAGCTTCACGAATACCTGCGTGAGCAAGACCATCGACTTCAATATCAAGGTGCTTGAGTCAGTACCCCTTTCTGGGCCGGAAGACAAGAAGGGCATCATTGCGATGTTCGGAGACCAAGGGTGGGATCTCTGGAAGGAGTCCGAGGAAGAAGTGAAGGATCAGGTTATCGATATCCTCGAATCAAGACGCCCTGGATTCTTCTCCCGATGGTTCCTGGGTGACGCCCAGCCTTTCGATGAGAAAGGGGTCATGGAGCTTTTGCCGAGTGACCTGAAGCCGTTCCAGGATCGTGCCAAGGCAGTGTTTGTCAGCAAGCTGAAGGCAGCGGGGCTCAAACCTAATGCTGAAGCAGGTGCGAAATACAGCGATGAGAAAAAGCTCCCTCAACAGCAAGAGGCACCAGCTACCCTTGGCTCCGCCCAGCACTCCGATAGACCGATAAGTGAAGTGTCACCGCAATCTCAGCTTCAATCGCAACGCCTTCCCGCCGGCGGACATGCACTGACCTTGTCCGCAGCCATTGACAGTCTTGTCGCTGCCGAAGTTTCGGAAGACGGCGGAAGCGAGTACCAAGAAGGTCGCAAGGTTGTTCAAGTGGATCTCAATGGCGACGGAGCAGAGGATGCTGTTGTCCTGTTCACCATCGAAGGGCAGGGCGGTGGAAACGGCTCGTACCAAGCCCTGGCTGCCCTGTACAAGGAGCCGGACGGCTGGGCCCTCAAGCAGAAGCTTATCGTAGGTGGCGCAACAGACATCCAGGTCCTGGGCCAGAACATTTTCGGCTTGAAGGTCCTGACCCACGGCGATGACGATCCAATGTGCTGCCCGAGCCTCGAAAGCGTCGTTAGGTACAAATGGACAGGTACAGACTTCGCTGAATTGACCGCCGCTAGCCAGAGCGCTAGCTGAACCTTAATGGGGCATCGACTAATGCATTCGCTGTTCATCGTTACTCTGGACACATGCCGGATATCCATCTTGGCTTCCCTTTGCCCCGAAATGGAGCTTCACTCGTGACCCCACCGAACCCCAGCTACCCAGAGCAGATCGCCGCCCTGACTGAAACTGTCGCCCGGCTGACCGCCGAGCGCGACCGTCTGAGCGCAGCCATGTTGCATTCGCAGATCACCGGCGCACGCTGGATCGCCTGCAGCGACTACCTGCCAGATTGCACGCACGAAGACGACGTCGGCTTACTGTCGCAGTCGGTGCTGGTCTGCGACGAGAGCGACCTGTCCAGCCTCTACCTGGGCCACATGCGCGATGACGGCACCTGGCAATTGGACCGCGGTGATTCAAACTGCATGCCTCCCAAGACCATCACCCATTGGATGCCCCGGCCCAATTCTCCGTGTCTGCAGGAGCAGAGCCAGGACCCGCGGAATGAACGCCGCAAACTGATGGAGGCAGGGAGCTTGGAGGCCGCCGTCCAGGTGTACCGCCAGGCGCTGAGCGAAGCCGTAGAACAGTTGGCCAGAGGCACCCTGGATGCCCCGACTTGTCACCGACTAATGGGACGCTGGCAAACCGCGCTGCTGCAAGCGGTGCAACCGCTAGCACGGGCGCCGGAATGATCTGGAACATGGCCGTCAACGACCATACGACGCTTGTGAGTGCCATAGACACTCACGACATCACCGCCGACTTCTTGAGGTCGGCTGTGCCTGAATCTGCTGTTTTTACACATTGATAACTATCTCGCCGGAAGCACATAGCTTGGCTATCGACATCGGCCTGCAAGTGGGCAGGCCGCCGTCCCCAGTGAATCTCGGAGGAAGATATGGGGTTCCGCTTCAGCAAACGAATTACGATCGTTCCCGGCGTTCGGCTCAACATCAGCGGTTCGGGAATCAGTACCTCTGTTGGTCCACGCGGATTGAGCCTAACCATGGGCAAACGTGGCACCTACATTAACGCGGGCCTGCCAGGGACCGGCCTTTCCTATCGTGAACGGCTGGATCGATCTGGCCAGAGGCGCGCACCTGGTCCATCTGGAGAGACAGCGGCCTATTCCGGGCCCATAAAGGTCAAAGTCGACAATGACGGCACGTTGATCATCACAGATCTGGAAGACAACCTGCTCCCGCCAGAGATCGTTAAGCGCGTGAAGGTGGAGAAGCGTGAGGAGATCCAGGCGCTTCTCGAGAAAGCTGCAGCTAAGATCAACGAAGGGCTCGAAGAGTGCCTTTCGGTGCACATGATGACTCCCAGGCCAGGTTCTCTGCCGGCGCTTCCACCCGCGTTCAACCTTGAAGAACCGCGCCGACCATCCATTGACGCGCCCGGGCTCATCGACAAGATGCTCTTGCGAAGTGCCAAGATGGAAAGGGAGGCCCAGGTACTTGAAGCCCAGTACCAGCAGGATCTTGCTGAGTGGAATTCCGCCCGCGACGCCCACGAGAAGGCACGTGCCGAAATCGAAAAGGCCATCCGGCTGGCTGCAAAGGGATACAGTGCTCAGATGGAGCGCGCGCTGGACTATGTGCTTTCCGGCATCGCTTGGCCGAAAGAAACACTCCTTGAGTACGAGTTCTCCCATGACGTAACTGGAATAGCCCTGGACATCGACCTGCCCGATGAAGGTGATGTTCCGAACCGAACCGCTGAAGCCAAAGGCAATGGCAAGCTCAGCTTCAAAACCAGGTCTGAAGCTCAGACACGAAAGGACTTCGTCACCCTCTGTTACGGCACCGTTTTCCGTGTGGTTGGGGAGGTTTTTGCCTTGCTCCCAGGCATCCAGCAATGCCTAGCTTCCGGGTACATTCAGCGTACAAATTCGGCAACGGGGCGTGTCGAGGATCAGTACGTAATTTCAGCGCTGATCTCTCGTGATCAATGGGATACGTTAGACTTTGACCGGCTGGATGCAATAGATCCAGGCGCGACGTTGAACGCCTTTGGTGCAGTAGTGAACCTCGACAGAGCTTCACGATTCCGAGAGATTACGCCTATTGACTGGAATTCAGTTAATCACACCTAACAATCTCAAGTTCATGAGGATGTCCGGGAAAAACAGCGAAATAACTACAAACAGCACAAACCCTACAAGCGGCGTGAATATCAGAAAAGATAATGTCAGTTCAAATTTTGTCGGGTTGTTCTTCATATTCGATTAACTCAGGCTTCGTCGTACCGCCTGCATTTAACCCGCATATAATAGAAGAAGCAAGCGAACATTAGTTAATTCCGACCAGTACATAATGTAATATTTCTCAGATTGTTAGCTGACAAAGCACAAAACCCACTTAATGAAGTGGGTTTTGTGCTTTTAGATAACTATCGAATTCCTATAGATAAACCGCGCAGCTAGCCAATGATTCCCTTGGCCGAGGCTTCCTTGATCCAGCTCGGGAATTCCTCCATGAGCTGGTCGTAGAGTTGCTCCTCGCTTACCTGATGCAGGTCATCCAGCGCGAAGAATCCGCAGTTGTCGACCACTCGGCCTTTCATGTCATCGAGCTTTTCCAGGATGCCATAGCCGTGACCTCCAAGGCCAACGAACTGCCAGTAGAGGGGCAGCTTCGCAGCCTCGGTCATGAGCTTGGTGATCTTCCTGTTCTCGTGTACCCCACCGTCGCTGATGAAGAGAACATAAACGGGCGACCGGTCACCGTCGTTGAGGTAATAGCTGATCACCTGCTCCATCACCCTGGGCTCGTCGTTGATCCGGCTACCAACGTTCCAGTCACGCCAACCGTAATTGTCGGTGTTGATGAAGTCTTGGTAGTTGCTCAGGGTGATCTCGGAGAGCTTTTGCGGCTTTGCTGCAAAGGCCCAGCAGTCAATCGAGCCATCATCATCAAAGTGGACGGCCAGGGGCAGCAGTCTGTTGACCACCTCTTGGACACGACCCTTGGAATATTGGGAGTTCATGGAGCCCGACGCATCGAGAACCAGCGCAACACGCGCCTTCACATGAGTCAGCTTCGCTTTCTCGAGGCTTACCTGGGCCTTTTTGGCCAGGCTGATCAGTTGCGGAGCCGCGGCCGCCACCTTTTTTTCCAGCGAGATGGCGGCTTGAACGGGGGCTGGCGATGGGGAACTTGCGGGAGGTGCATCATCAGCAACCTCGCCCCCGAAATGCTTCACCAGGGCGCTGAGCCCTTCGTTGAAGCCTTGGAGATTCGACGCCAAACGCCACTGGCCATCCTTGCGGTAGACGTCCGCTACCATGATGGCCTTCTCCGCGGCGAAGGTGTTGCCAGCGAAGGGGCAGGTGGCAACAACTTGACCGGCCGGGTCCTTGATTACAAAAGATGAGGACTGGATATCGCGCATGGCACCGGCCCCGTCGATTGCCGCGGTAAACACCAAGCGATCGATGGAGGAGGGAAGTCCAGCCAGGCTCAGGCTGAACTCTGCTCCAGCTTGCTTCAAGCTGCCGCAAGGGGAGATCGGCTGGTTGAAGAAGATCATGTAGCGATCGTCCGAAAGCTTCCCGGCAGCATCCAGGCCGAAACAGGCGAGGTCGACTGTATGGGGGGAGTTGATCAGGATCGCGAGGGACAGAGACTGGCCCTGAATGAGGTTCGATAGCGGGATACGTTGCCCTTGGCTGATCTGCATTTAGTGCTTCCTTGAGAGTTCTAACGTGCACCAGGTGCGGGAGGGATAGTACCGCGCCCAGGGAGCGCGAGTGGCTCAAATGTGCAGCCTTGAGCTACTGCACATGCCGAACGATAACGCCGGTTATTGAACAACCAAGCCCCTAGCTGGCCAGCGTTAAAAGGGTGGTTGAACTGGACTGGCACTGGGGAATTGCCGGTGATGCTCTTCAACACCGCCCACGGTAATGCCTCACCAAGGCGGTGAGGTCTTCGTCAAAACCTTGAAGATTCGATGCCAAATGCCAATGGCCATCGTCGCGGTAAAGATCCGCGACCATGATAGATTTCTCCGCCCCGAAGATATTGCCAGCAAAGGGGCATGTGGCAACGATTTCACCCGTCCGGTCCTTGATTACAAAGGTGGAGGGACGAATATTGCCCATGGCGCCTTCACCGTCGATTGAAGCGGTGAATACCAACCGTTCTATGGATGACGGTAATCCTGAAAGTTTCAGGCTGAACTGTGCACCAACTTGTCTCAAGCTGCCGCAAGGAGAGATGCGTTGGTTGTAGAAGATCAAGTTGCGAGCGTCTGAGAGCTTCCCGAAAGCATCCAGTGCGAAACAGGCAAGGTCGACAGTAGGGGATGATTTGATCTGGATCGCGACGGAAAGGGTCCGTCCCTGAATGAGGTTAGACAACGGGATACGTTGCCCTTGGCTGATCTGCATTGAGTGCTTCCTTGAAAAATCTAACGTACACCAGGGGCTGGATGGGATAGAGCCGCGCCCCGGAACGCGAGTGGCTTGAATGTGCAGCCGTATGCTTTTGCACCTGTAAGACCATAACGCCGAAGATTGAACAACCTAGCCCCTAGCTCTCCGGCGTTCCCTCAACCGTGCTCGTAGCGGCACGCTTTGGCTTGAACCGGGCAGCAACCCCGTTAGATTCAAATCCAGGTGGAGCGACCCTGGCGGGACGCTTTTCTGGCGTCAAATTGGTAGCCTGCCTCCGAAGCGGATGGCAGAATGCCATCCATCCCAACGGCTGCCTCTCAGATAGCAGGCTCTGTGGCCGCTGGTTCCGTTCTCTGACAAGGACCCGTTGGATGCTTCTCATCGCACTCGTTGTGCTGAATGCCGTCTGCTTGATCAGCGGCCTGCTCTTCAACGCCGAGTTGCTGAACATGGCAGGGGCAGACATTCCCCTCAAGCAGCTCCAAACCCTCGAGATCTACAGTCAAATTTTGGCATCGGCCAGCGTGTGCCTGTTCGCCTGGCGGATGTGCATTTGGGCTCACCGCCGATGGGGAGGAGCTCAATACATCGGTCTCAGCATTGCGCTCAGTACCATAGTCGCAGCTCCAGCAACCTGGTGGATTCAGGGTGAAGCCCCGGACCTGATCGCCGAGAAGTTTCCGGCCAGCCTGCGCGTATACAGCCTCTATGCCTACGTGACGAAGAAAGGGTTGCTCTACGACTCACTCCAGATCCCAGGTGTCCCTTACCAAGAGCATCGCGATACCGGCGATGGCAAGGCATTCATTGCGAATCTTGGGGTGTTGATGAGCGTGCAGGGCTCCTACGTAGAAAAGATCGACCAAAACTTCTTCGGGTTCGCAGCAGCAGTTTTCACCGGCTACACAAGGCGAAACGGCGATTGGCTATATGGACGCATCCAAGATGAGGTCGTTCCTCAGATAGAGGATATCGTCAGGACATACGCCAAGCTCGAGGCATTCCGCGCGGCGAGGCTTCCAGGCAATGAGTGGAAACCCATTGCCTGGCCAAAGGCAGGGGAAGAACTCGGTTACGACCCGACCCTTGATGACTTTGCCCGGTCCATCAAACCTGGCCTGCGATCTCGCCAGTCCATCTTGAACAGCGCCGAGGTCCGTTATTTCGCCAGGGAAGCAATGGGCCCGCTCTACGTCAATGGCATGGATGTTCTGGCCAGCCGACAGCAGTTCGACAGGTACCTGCCAGGGATAGCCAAGAATATGGCGTTCGATGTGGCTCACACCGACATCCACGGTGAACAGGGCTTGAACGTCCTGAAAAATATGTGGTTCGTCCCTTGGACATTGATCAGTGGCCTCTTCATGGGCGCCCTCAATCTAGTCGGACTGGTGCTCTCGGCCGTGGAGCAGCGCGGTTTTATTCAGGGCCGGGGACGATTGGTTCGGCTCGGGGCTGTCGCCGTGATCATCATCGTCCCGCTGATCTATGGGAACTCCATCATCCAGTCAGCTGGGTACCGAACCGCATTTCGGAGCATCGAGAAGGGGCCAACCATCATGGCCGGCGTTTTCCACTGGGCAATGTCGGCAGAAGCGATGCTCTACGACCTCACCAAACCTCTGCTGAAAGCAGAGTGAGTATTAACGAAAGGGAGAGAAACACCGTGCGTAAGAAGTTCGTCGCGTCGATCCTAGCAGTAGCGATTTCAGCAACCTCCGGCTGTGCAGAAATGGGCATCAGTAAAGAACAGGCCGGTACCGTCCTCGGCGGCCTCGCTGGTGCAGCAATCGGGGCGACCATGGGCAAAGGGAACGGCAAAATTGCCGCAACGATCATCGCGATAGGCATTGGCGGGTACCTTGGCAACCGAATCGGACACATGCTCGACGAGAAGGACCAACAGGCGCTGGCCCTGCGAACTCAAGAGGTCCTGAGTCAGCCGACCGTTGCTACCCAGCCGGTCACCTGGACCTCAGATCACTCCGGTGCAACTGCCCAAATCACACAGGGGCAGGAGTACAGCAAGACCAAGACAGTTGAGGTCAAACGCGCGCCCAAAATCCAGGGAGTCCCTTCGATGAAGCTGATCAACGAAGCTTATGTGACCAAGTCCAGCCTGAATGTCCGAGCAGCTCCGAACCTGAAGGCAGACAAAGTCGGTGGACTGCCAACCAACACTGAATTTACCGCCGTAGGCTCCACCGGTGACTGGATCTTGGTGGGCCGCAAGGGTGTGACGGTAGGCTATGTTCACAAGGACTACGTCGAGTCGAAGGCACAGGCGGTTGCCAAGACTGCTGCACCTGCCGTGAACCTCGATGAAATGAATGTCTCTGCCAGCAAAGAAACCCAGGCGTTCGATCTCGATTCCATCCCGTCCCTGCCCACCGAGCAAGTCGTGGCCGAAACTGCCTGCCGGCCGGTGACTGTGAGTCTCAAATCGGCCAGTGGGCAGGCGGAACAGCAGCAAAACACCTTCTGCAAACAGGCCAACGGTACCTGGGAACTGATCTGAGGATGACCATGAAGAAGCGCGCGCTCGCGCTGGCAGTGGTTGGAGCTTGTGGCCTAGTGCCGCAAGCATTCGCTCACGAGCTGGCCGTCTCGAAAAAAGATCACATCAAGGTAGATGTCCCAGGCGAAGCCTCAAACTGGTGCAAACCCGAAATTGAGCTGACCATTCGACGGCCAGTTTGGGACAACCAAGCGCTCCTGACTGGCCTGGTCGGCAAACTACCAACTGTACTCGCCAATGATTGCCCTGCCGCGAGGGTGACCTGGAGGGCTGTCGATGCAAGCGGCAACCTATACGCCAGCGGATCTGGTACAGCGGCCAATTTAGGCATTGTCACGCTGGCTTCCGCCAAGCAGATATCTTCGCCAGCGGTTCTCCCCAGCACCTCGTCTGTCGAAGCATCTGCATTGGTCGACCAGACGGCTTCACCAACAAACGTTGTGGCTCCCGTGACAATCACAGAGCAGACGCATGATCAGCCGCCTGCGCAGCAGGATCAAACCGTCCAGCAGCTGCCTCCCCAAACCACTATCGCCGCGGCCCCCTCAGCCCAAATCGAGCAGATTCATTCCGACCCTCAAGGCTCCTCCGCACCTGAGGCTATTACAGTCACGCCGGCGTCTGACTTTGGCAGGGCACGGGTGCTTGAACATAGCAAACTCACCCAAATCACCGACGCAGGGGGTTGTAATTGGGTGATGAGCAAATCTGTCCTCAACGATGGCGATGGCAGTCTTGCTTTCGGTTCGACGCCTGCGATGCCATGTCCCTCCACAGGATTTGCTGAGGGCTCATTCGAGAAGCTGTCATGGAAGGTTCCGAACACCTATCGTGGAGACAACTGGAACCGAGTGTTTGTCCACGCCAGCGGTTTGATGTTCAACAAGGACCTGGAGAGTGTCGTTAAGGGCAAAGAGCTCTCCTATCTGAGCCCGGATGCCGATCAAGCGCTATTCATCCTGGGCGAGATTCCTAGCCGGCAAATGAAGGTCTATCTGGCCTTCCAGCGAGGCAACTACCGGGTACTGGGACCGTTCAATAGCGATCCCTATTACGTTGCGATCACACCCGATGAGTCGTTCGCGCTTGACCCGGTCGACTACAAGAGGGCGGGCGAAGAGGTATTTAAGCTGATCAGGACCACCTCCTCTTCAACCGTCTCTGTACAGAACTTCTATGTGGCGAAAAGTCTCGCCGCTCTTTACCCGGAAACAGGTTGGGGAGATGACACGCAGAAAATCATACGCAACCGCATCGGGGAGAGCCGCGGCCAGTTCTACTTTGACGTACAGGAAGGCTCCAACTGGGCCCTTCAGCGCGAACAGCAACGCTTGCGCGAAGAGCGGCGAGTGCAGCAGCAGATGGCAGAACTCCACTCTCGGGTGCTTGAGCGCTATGAGCAGCTGAAGGCGGGCATGAAGGACTACGAAGGCAGAGAGGTCGAGGCGCTTGCTCAAATGGCAGGCATCCAGGTCCGCTTCGGATCACCGCTGGCGCTGCAGGACCCGAATTCCTCCAAGAATGTGGGCTTGATGATGATCCACATCGCTGGAAAGACAGACGGCAGCTATGACATCGACTTCCCAGCCAAAGGGCGGCTGCTATCGAACCAGACCTTCGAGAAGGAGTGGTATGTGGTGCCAGTGGCAAACCTCACTCCTTTCATGCCGCTGGTTGACGGACGGGCTCTTCCCACGTTCCGTGGCAACCTGCCAGCCGCACCTGAAGCCTGTAAGCAGGACCATTGCGCCGACAAGGTCTCGTTCGGCGCAGTCCTGGCACGTGAATTTGGTCCTGACTCAGGGATCGACTTCAACTGGACTCCAGACGTGTCACAGCAGTACGTAAACACCTGGAAAAACGCTTCTGCCCAGCTCCAATAAGGGATCACCATGACGAAATCGATCAAGAAGAAGCACCTTCTCATGGCTTCCATCGCAGCTGCAGTGGTGGCTATCGGTGGTGTTACTGCCATGCTCTCCAGTTCAGGGAAAAAGTCGGCACTTAGCTACTACGACAGCTTCAAAGAGCGCTTCTACCTGCAGGACGTCCTTTCCGAAGGCGAGATTTCATACTCCGTCTTCTCCGGCGACTTGACCGTTAAAAATCCAGAAATCCGCCTCGCAGCGGTTCAAACCAACGGTGCTGAGCAGTTCCTTCAGGGCTTGCGCGGCCTTTTTGAAACGGCGATTGGCCGGTCGAGCGAAGAAGGCCTGATGGGGTGGACCAAGTACCAGATGCTGTCCACTACCGGCCGCAACGCCGCGGGCGTCTACTTAAAGGCGGATGCGCTGAAGATCAACCACTCCGGCGACAGCAAGGACGGTGAGATTCACGTCCAATTGCTGGGAATGGAAATGGCAAACCCCTTCATCTCCCGCAGAGGGGCCGAAGTCGTTCTGGTGAGCGACCTGGCTGCCGACAACGAATGGGCACCTGCAGAGACTGCCAGCAGCGAAGTCAAGTTGCCTTATTCCTGGGGCACCAACATGGCAGTGCGTAGCCCGGTCACAGGTGCCTTCATCGTTGGTGCAACCGGAGACTTTGGCACCAAGGTCGACCTCGACTTCTACATCCAGCGTAGCGACGATGGGGCGGGCTCCATGAGGTTCGTGGTGACCCACCGCAATGACGGCAGCGAGGTAGGGCAGATCGTTCGCGAGGCGGAGTTTGCTTCCCTTCCTGAGCTCGATGAGGTGCAGACTTTGCTCAGGAATACCCTGAGCAGCTTCATCATTGGGGCCTACAGCTCTTTCACCGGTCAGTCCGTCCTGTTGGACGCAGTCAGCAAGTTTGCGCTCCAAACCAAGGTCGAAGACTACTCGGTGACCTTTAGGGGCTTCTCTTCGATCAAGGACGCCTTTGATTCCTACCAGGCAAACGCCGGCAAATCGCAGTTCGATGCGTTCTGCCAAGCAGCTGGCCTATCGACTTGGCAAAGTGACTTCGGGGCCAAGGCGAGAGAACACAGCGACAGCGAATGCGCGATCGCACGCAAGCTAGTCGAAGAAGGTAAGTTCGAAGAGCACTACAAGTTCAGCGAAGGAAAGCCCCTCTACGCCTCTCTTTTCGTGGGCCGGTCCTACGAATTCGAAGCCAACTGATCCTCCTGCAAGCAGCCCGGGGTACCGGGCTGCGCTCTCTTCTCTCGACGTGCTTACGGCACAATCGCCCCGCCGGCATCATCACCGAACTGCCACTGGCAAAGCACAGCCCTGTCATTCCCTGCAGCTTGCCTGAAGCGGGGATATGTCAAGGTGCTGTTATGCTGTGTCCCTGTTATTCATCAAATGATCGATGCCATGACGACGGAAACTCGGAGCAGGACCACTCTAATCTCGGTAGGCAAGCAGCTTCATGCCTCCCCTCAAACCGGACAGGACCGCGCCTGTCTTGTTCGCCTGAGCGATGGGACAGAGCGCTTAGCATTGATCCAGCTTGTAACCTCCAAGCAGCAAGGATCATTGCACAGAGGGGCAGAGTTCTTCCGCGTTTCGTTTCGATTCGTAGGGGATGATTCAGATCCGGACTGCCAGTACCACCTCGATCAGAACACCGTGTGGTGTGTCATCGACCACAAAGACTGCCAGATCGTATTTGGCCCCACCGATGGCATTGAGATCAGACAGCCGGGGCTCGGCATTGGCTCGTACCTCATGGCGCAACTCATCCGACTAATCCAGCAGTCGGAGATGCGTGGCAACTACCAGGTCCAGGCGGTACATCTTCCTATCGCGGCTCAGACCAAGGTCAAGCCAGAGGATGCCCGGGCTAACGACGCGCGGATCGAGACATTCCTGACTCGGGTTGGGTTCTACGTCTCACCAGCTGCTGGACAGAAGGTGATTGGGGTGCGGCGTGCCCAAGACCTCCGCCCTTGGTGGAACCAACAGAAAGTCAGTTTCCTCTCCTTCCCCAGTTTCGTGGAGTTGGCGGCGAGGTGGCAACGAGAGAAAAACCAGTCGGAAAAAGCCGTCGAGGCCGCACAGCGCATTGTTGAAGGCGCCCACCTGCATGCCTCCCAACTTCAAACCGCGCATGCTGAAGAGGTCGCATCTCTCGAATCCAAGATTGAGCAACTGGAAGGAACGGTGAGTTCGCAGGAAGAACAACACGCAGCGTTAATTCGCGAGTTACTGGAGAAGCAGGCAGAAGAAACTCAAGGCTTGCGTAGGCAGATTGAAGATATCCAGAGTATGCATGGCCAGATCGAAGATCGGGTTACAGCCCTGAACCCTGCCCAGCCCTCCGCCGGGGATACGTTGGAGGCCCGGGCCGAATCTGCCACCCAGATGCAAAGAACTCTGACAATCAGCTTGGCCCCGGCCCTCATGAAGCTCCTCTGGGCAGCTTTAGCGCTTTCCGCGTTTGCATTGGGTGCTGGCGCGCTGACCAACCACCTCTAATCAGGCCACCGTATGCACGCAATAGACGCTACACCTCCGGATGACTTCCCGGAACAGGTCATCATGATGGACAAGGACTTAGCGAAAAGGCATCCCGGTAAAGCCTTCTACCTCAGGATCAAGGTGGAAGCAGGGATCGAGCATGTCGACCTCGATAACGCTGTGACCCCGCGCGAGGCCCGGCAAATGGCGATATCCCAAGGCTACGCCCCAACGCATTGGATGACTGTTGGTGATCTCCGGCCGACGCGGTTTTATTAAGCATCCTGGGAAACAGGGCAGAGGAGCGGCCGAGGGGGCAGACGGTTCAAGAGAGTGGACCGGAATTTCATGTGCGCTCCCATCAGCCGCGGTGGAACTATTGCGACTTCCTCAGGGTTTCTGGGCCCCGAGCAATGATTTTCCGAAAAGCTGGTGGCAACCGCCGGCCTCGGTACACTGGCCTGAAATAAAACACAGGCCTCCGGCAATGTTCGATCTTGACCACTCCCTCGCCCAGGAAATCGCCGACCGAGCGATGGCCATCCTTCCGCGCAACGTGAATGTGATGGACAGCCAGGGCTTGATCATTGGGACAGGGGAGGCTGAGCGCCTCTATACCCGCCACGAAGGGGCTCAACTGGTCCTCGCCAATAATAGGGCTGTGGAAATCGACAGCGCTGCTGCTGGCGCTCTCAGAGGCGTTCAGGAAGGGGTGAACCTTCCACTGTGCCTGGATGGCCAGCTGATCGGCGTCATCGGCGTATCTGGCGATCCCGAGGAGGTCCGCACGTTCGCTGAGATGGTACGAATGACCGCTGAAATGTTGGTGGCCCAGCGGAACGACCAGCAGCACCAGATTTGGCTCCAGAAGCGGACTGAAGATGTACTGTCTGCCATCCTCCTTTCCGGCCAGTCTGCTCACCGAGCCATCGTTGAGGCCCAGCGATTGGGTCTGAAACCTGATCTTCGTCGGACGGCAATCCTCCTCGAGCTGGCCAACCCATCCGACATTGAGCAGGTCACCAGATGGATTCAGCACCAGGTAGCCGACGCCTGGTGCGTTCCGTTGCATGCATCAGGCCTGGTCTGGTGCCCACCTCGCACCGTTCTACCGGATTTTCGTGAGCGGGTAACTCGCGCCGGCATTTCATTCAGCAGAGTGGCGATCGGCACCCCAAACATCGAAACCGGATCTCTGCGCTCTGAGGTTGAGCAGCTATCTGACTTGATGGCCTACGCCCAAGCTAAGATCCCAGATAACCAGTGGCTTGATCTGGCCGCTCACAGAATTCCGGTCGCAGTGTGGCGGTATCGTTCCGAGAATGGATTTCAGCAACTGGCTGAGCCTTACCTCGCCCTGCAGCAAGAGGATGGTAATGGCCAGCTACGTAAGACATTGAAGTGCTGGGTGGAGCACGGAAGTGATGGCCAAGCCTGTGCAGAGGCACTGAATATCCATCGGAACAGCCTTCGTTACAGACTGGAGAGAATCGCCGATATCACCGGTTTCGACCTCGCGTCCCCCAAGGGCATCACTGAACTCTATCTGGCTATGATCCTGGCTGCGGAGTAGGGATTCGTGGGCCTTGTAAAATTGCACAAAAGACCGTCATAAAGTCTGTGATTCCCACCTACCCGCCGCGCACCTGAAGCAGGAACAATCCCCTCAAACAACAGCTTGGCCCGAGGGGTACTGCATGAAAGTTGTGATCGCACCGGATTCGTTCAAAGAAAGCCTGTCAGCAGAGCTCGTGGCGGAAGCCATTGCCCTGGGAGTACGAGATTCGGCTCCTGACGCTGAAATCGTATGCGTGCCAATGGCAGACGGAGGGGAGGGTACCGTCGACGCGGTCCTGGCTGCCACCAGGGGGGAACGCCGGTTCAGCCGCGTCCGTGGACCACTTGGGGCAGAGGTCCAGGCAACCTGGGGGTGGTTGAGCGAATCCCGCACGGCGGTGATCGAAATGGCGGCTGCCAGTGGCATCCACCTGGTAGCGCCCGCCGCCCGCGACGTGACGCGCGCATCCACCTTCGGAACTGGTCAACTGGTTCTGCAGGCTCTAAACGCCGGCGCGCAACGAATCATCATGGGATTCGGTGGGAGCGCGACCAATGATGGCGGTACCGGAATGTTGCGAGCGCTTGGAGCCAAGTTTCTGGACTCTGCCGGCGATGAGCTCGAGGAGGGTGGACTGGCGCTCAATGCCCTTCGGCGGATCGACCTCAGTAGTTTGGATGAAAGGCTACATAAAGTCCGGATTGATGTTGCCTGTGATGTCGACAACCCACTCACCGGGCCAAAAGGGGCCTCCCACGTTTTCGGCCCACAGAAAGGTGCATCACCTGATCAGGTCCTGGCTCTGGATGAATCATTGGCCGCGTATGCCGACATCGTGGCAGAGCAGCTCCAGGAAGACGTTCGTGATTTCCCCGGGGCTGGCGCTGCTGGAGGTATAGGCTTCGCTGCAAAGGCATTTCTCCAGGCAGAATTCAGGCCCGGCGTTCAGCTGATCGCAGATCTGTCTGGGCTGAGCCTGGCAGTTCAAGGAGCCGACTTGGTGATCACCGGCGAAGGTAAGCTGGACGAGCAAACGCTATATGGGAAAACCCCTGCTGGGGTAGCTGCTATCGCAGCTGCAGCAGGGGTACCGACTGTAGCGATCGCCGGCACGTTGGGAGCTGGGTATCAGCGTCTGCGCAACATTGGAATCGTTGCAGCCTTCTCAATCACTTCTGGCCCAATGAATCTGGAGTCCGCGTGCGCTGACGCAGCGATGCTGCTTCGTCATAGAGCTGCGGACGTGGTGCAACTGTGGAAGGTAGCCAGAGTAGGGGGGGCCTGAGGGAACCCCTCAGCCCCAGGACCCAATTCTGGTGTGGAAACCGCGAAGTGGGATGGTAGCGGGACGGAGGGGCAAGGCCTAAATAGGGCCTGGCCCCTAGGCAGTCTGCCCTTGGTTGCGCGCCTCGACTTTCGCCCAGGCTTCGGCGCTCGACTCAGTGTGGCCGCAATGCCGACACTGATACCCATCAGTGCGGCCGCTGGGGTCAGAGTCGCACTCATGGAACTCCATCGCCGTGAAGTGGCACGTGGGCACCGGCTCGCCTCTGGACGTACGCATCAGCTGAACACAGTCGGCCATGAGCAGCCTGTATTGGGCGTTGTCTTCAGGGGTAATGATTGGTTCTCTCATGGGAAAGAGGTCTCCTTTATAGACAGGCGAAGGGGCTGCTCGAACGACATGCTCTGTCTCCGAGGAGGCCTCAGCTGACGTATTCAACGGCAGCATCGTAGAGCGTCTTTGCATCTAGGACGGCCTCCCTGCATGCGGCGTCCATTGCACCCTCATCATTGGGGTCGAGTTCTCCGCGCTCAACCTTCGTATCCACGATCTCCGAGGCTATCTCGATGATTCGCTGCTTACGGGGGGTTGGAATAGAAAGTGCGACAGACATCAGGCTGATCCTCCTTCAGGATTTGAGCATCCACCGTAACAACCGTTGGACTGTGCCAGAAGCCTCGGATGGGCTGAATTGGTCATACCCCCCCAGAGCTTCTTTTTCAATGCTCGATACCAAGCCAACATGGCTTGATTTTATTGCAATGTAATCAAACTGTGATCACAGGAAAAGCTGAGCGTTAGGATAAATGCTAGCTGTTCCGCAGTCTGCGTTGAATTATAAATCACGTATCGTGTTAGTTTTAATGGAATTTCAGAGCCATCATTTGGCGTGTATCCCTACATCGAATTTCGGAAACTGAATATGAGCTAGCGCGCTCTGCACGGCCTTAGCCCACCGAAATCAAAAACACGTTTTGGGATATTCCTCGATGCGTACCCGTGAAGCTGGATTCACATTGCTTGAACTCTCGGTTGTAATTGCAATAATGTCTATGTTGGCTGTTATGTCTGTTCCAAGATACTTGGAGGAGATAAACGACAATAGAGTAAAACTCGCAGCCTCTGAAACTCAGACTGTGATCGATGCGGCCAGAACATATCGAGCGCGAAACGGCTCCTGGCCTGGTGGCGCTACGTGTTTGCAGGCTATCCAAGCACTACAAGACAACGTTCCCCCTCTCATTCCGGGTAACCTTTCGGTCAACAAATTCAATAAGGCGGTGTCCACCTCATGCACCGCTTTTACATTTAGCGTTGACCAGGAGGTTGCCCAAGACTGGGACGGTGTGCTTTCTAACATGCTCCCCGGGACAAGCATCGTAGACACAGCTGCGAACCGAATAAGAACCACAATTGGAGTGCCGGGCTCAGAGCCAGCACTTGATTCCAAACTATCGCGGATTGTAACAGCTAATGCTGACCTGAATAGGATGCAGACTAATCTCTTGCTTGGCGGAAATAATATAAGCGAGGTTAATAATATCTCGGCGGTATCGGCATCAATCAGTGGGAATGTGAGCACGAATACTTTAACTGCCCAATCTGCTTCGATTTCAGGGCAGGTCAATTCAAACTCCGCTGTAACCAACTATGCAACTATCAACGGAACAGCGACTATCGGTAGCCAGGTAACCTACGGCACCGCCGCTGTGTATGGTGAAACCTGGTTTGGTGGGGCCTCGCAATTCGATGGGAATGTGGTGCTGAAACAGGGGGCGGTCACCGCCAACATCGTTGGCGAAAATACCGCGTGTGGAATCCTCGGCCAGCAGGCGCGGAATTCGACTGGTGCCACTCTTTCTTGTGACAATTACCGCTGGACAAAGCCTGGCGGCATCAATGGCATGAGGAACTGCCGATGGATCACTGGTGCACCGTTTGCGACAAAGATTTGTCCTGCAAACATGGTAGCCACAGGCATGAACTATAACGGCTACGGCAGCGGATACTCTGACCACGATGTGTACTGTTGCGAGGTGTACTGAGGTGTATCGATGTGTACCGACGCACACGAAGGAAGCCAAATCGCTACGGCAGTCAGTGGCTTATGGACTCCTACCTTTGGCTGGGCCCGTTACACTTCACCAATGAGATTTGGCCCTGAGCGGGTGAGTGCTGATCTCAAGTAATGCAATCCAGGCGAGATCGCCTGCACATCAACCAAGGAATAGGCGACGCAAATTGAGTCAATCCCTGAAACCCGGCGAGAACACAACGATCAACCAGCCCAAAGGCCAGGTCCTGGTAGCGCATTCCGCCGGCGCAAATCTCGACGTGAACCTGACGGCCTTCCTCGTCACTGACACAGGCAAAGTGATCGATGACAGCGGAATGGTCTTCTTCAATGCACCAGAGCATGCCTCCGGCGCAGCCGCTTTCTCTCCTCCCATCAACCAGGCCGGAACGGTCAGCCACAGCATCAGCTTTGACTTGAGCCGTCTTCCACCCACAATTTCGAAGATCGCCATCACCTTGACCCAGGACGGCAGCGGTGGAGGCTTCGCCGAAGTGCCCAACCTCACTGCTCGAGTCATCGCCGGCGAACAGGTACTGGATCTTGCCCCCGGGGCCTTCGACCGGGAGACGGGGATCATCGTGCTCGAACTCTACATTCGAAATGGCCAGGCAAAGGCGCGATCAGTCTGGCAGGGTTTCGCCTCTGGCTTGGCCGGGCTCTGTGGCATGTACGGTGTAGAGGTCGACGAAGCGCCGGCAGCTGCTCCAACCCCGGCCGCGCCCCCTGCAAAGCCGGTGAACATCACCAAGTCAGTTGTCACCTTGGACAAGCCAGGAACCTCACACAAAGTCTCACTGGAGAAAGGTGCGGCCGCGCCGAAGGCGATCAAGGTCAGCGCCACCTGGGTGGACAACGGCGACGGTCGGGACAATGACGACCTAGACCTTCGCATCGGCATCCTTCGCCCAGACGGTCGAATGTCCATAATCCAGGCGCCTGACAAGCGAGGCTCCTTCGATGCTGATCCCTTTGTGTTCCATACCGGTGACGTGGTGAGTGCCAGCGCCTCCGCTCCTGGGATCGAAACCGTCGAGATCAACCCGGCCATCTCCCATCGCATGGGTGGCAAAGTTGCGCTGGTCTGCAGTGTCTATTCCGCGGTCGACAATGGCGCCGTGTCGGTTGCCTCCCTCAAGCCGAGAATGCGGATGGAGTATGGGGACCAGGTAGTAGAGTGTGCCTTCGAATTTAAAAGCGGGTTCTTCAGCAGTCTGATTTACACCTACGTCCTGGGGACGATCGAAATCGACGGCGATGAAATTCGGATAAGCCCCAGCGGAGTGACCTCCAAAACCGGTTCTGAAGCCACGCCCTGGCTGATCCGCAAGGGAGACAAGGTCGAACTGACGATGGACGGCCCGCACGTGTTCAAAGGGCGTCCGCTCGAGCGGAAAGGAAGCAAACAGTACGTGTAAGGAGCTACCCCGGTAGCCAGGCGTGAGCCTGGCACCGGGCTTGCACTACGGGCGCGTCCAAGATGACTGGTCGGTAGGGAGATCCCCGCGAGGATCGTTTACCACAATATTCCCATGCACCGGCAACTGATCGGTGAAAAGCACCAGGTTCCGACCTCCAGGGTTCGCAACGGACTCGAACAGAATCCCAGCACAGTCAGCCTCGATAGCCAGATCCCCGACAATCCAGCTCGGCGGTTCAACGCCGTCGTTGAAGCGAATCTTTCTCCAGTCGCAGAAAAAGTCTTGCCAGATCGGGGCCCAGGTATCGTCATAGCCGCCGGTGAAGTCGATCACTCGGTCCAGACTGAGGGAATAGCTGACCAGCAGACCTGGTGGAAGGAATGCGCTTCCTTGCTGAAACTCAGCAATGGCCGTTGCCGACTCAAGCGAGAGGTATAGAGCCTCTAGCCCCTTTCGGTTAACCCGGCCACCCTGGGTTGCAGCTCCAGCTCCAGATGTAGGCGCAACGGACCACTTGGGAGTGTGCATTCGGTAGCAGGGGAGGTCCTGCACTCCGATGATTTTCATCCTTGCGCACCAGCTTCCCAGGATTGAAGGAAAGCGATCAGCTGCTCGGTTTTTCCTTCGCTGACCACTTCCTCCGCGGTCTTGTAGTTGAACGTGGAAAGAGGCTCGTTCTTAAACCAGAAGATGGCATTCGTCACGTCCGTGCCCATGTCGGTCACTGCACGCAGAACCTTCACTGAATCACGAATGTAGGCTTGGACCTTTTCCGATTCAGGCGCGTTGCGCACGGTGTTGCGATGGACATGGGCCCGGAGCGCCAAGGTCTGCTGGTCCATCGAAAAAACCTTGAGGAAGCGCTCAGGAGAGAACATCACACGGTTCACCTCTTTGAGAGCGTCCATCAAGCCCGCGAAGTTGGTGGGGCGAAGCTCTAATACGGCTTTGCTGGCCATAGGGGGCCTCCTTTAAGAATGCACTTACTATGCACAATTCTCGCACAATATGCGCATCTTTCAAGCTGCCGCGGCGATTAAGGCTCGACGCCCCCAAGATCCAAGCCTTCCCCCGGTTGAGCAAACTAACCACAAGCGGTACTCGCTGCCGCCGGCTATGCCCGCGGACAGGCCGCCAGCAAGCGGAGGAGGGGATGCCATCTCCTGGGCTAGGTGCACTTCGCCCTGGCCGCAGTATCGGAAGCCCATTCCTGTAAATGCCCAGGTACAAAAAGCTGATGGCGGGCGCGGGTACCTCCTGTGTAGACCGCAGCAAAAGCCCGGGCAGCATCCAGACGATCGGAACCGGTGCTATCCAGTAGCTCAGGGGTCAGCATCACAGAATTGACCTCCGAGTTCTTGGCCGCAACGACCGTTCCCAGTTTGTATGGCGTCTTGCCAGACTGTTCCAACTTCATGAGGCTGCGCTCGAAGTCCATTGTGGAATATCCCTTTTCAAGCATCCGGTCGATACGATCAAAGGCGCTCTCCCGCTTCGAGACATCCCTTCGCAGCGCGTCCCAGGAGGTGTACTTGAACAGGGCGCCGTGTGTCGGTCTGATTCCTTCGCGGTAGAGCCCTATGCAGTCGAGGACAAACCACCTAAAACCTCCCTCGCACCCTGGCAGAAGGCTGAACTGTGCCTTCGCGTTGGCCAAGCGCTGGAACCACTCAAACATTCCCCATTCAGACCACACCAAGATAGTAGTGGGTTGCTCGGGAATGAAGGGACGGCTATAGAACACGACCCTTGTGTCCTGATCGCGGTTCCCCTCGAGCGGGTGCACGTCGACCACAGGGTTCTGCTCGATCAGGGTGTTCACCGCAGCTTCCATCTCTCGGCCAGAACGGAGAGAGTGGAATATTTCACGCCGGCGAACGTGTGGCGCACGCTCCACAGCGGCCCCGTCCAGGCGCTGGCAGGAATCCCCCAAGGTGATCACCGGGATAGAGCACCGATCCAGGAATTGAGCCATTGGGGCAGGGAGGTCATGGGCCTCATCGACGATCACGTGAGTGAAGCCTGGCTCGACGGCCGCTGTACTGCTGAGCGAAACCTCTTTGATCCGGTGGTAGCCACGGACAGGTAGCTCCAGTGATGAAGACGACGGGAAAATGGTCTCTTGCCAGAGTCGATTTGCGCATTGGACCAGAAGCTCTTTCTGGGGCACCGAGTACGACCCGCCCAATGATGGAAGATGATGAACTCCAATCTCGGCGTCACGGCTTGTGCAGTACCGGAAGACAGTCCTGTTGGCCACTGAGGCGACTTGACTGGGAGTGAGGTTACCAACGGGCTTGAATTCTAGGTGGTTGGCAATCTGGCTCATCTCTACACGCGCTCGTCTCATCGATAAGCGGAAAGATCTGGAACCATGCCGCCCGACATCCAGTTGAAGCGAGCGGACTGCAAGCTCCGAAAAAGTCATACCCGTTACCCGCCCTGTACCGATCCTCTGCTGCAGGGCATCAAGTTGCACCTTGGTCATGGCCAGGACGAGAGGGCGGTAAGAGGTGAGGCAGTCGATGAGACGTTCGATCATGAACGTCTTTCCCGTTCCGGCGAGAGCCTGGAGGTGAAAGTCCTCATCCAGTTCTGACTTAAAGACACGGAATGCCCGGGCCTGTTGGGGGCGAGGTTGAAGGAGTTTCCAGCTGCGTCAACAAAACCCTCGGTAAATGGGTTCAAGGCCTCTGCATGGCGTGGGGTGAATTCGAAGTCCCATTTTCGGTCTTCAGTGAGGTAATCCTCTGCATCCAGATCTTCGGGTTCGAGAAGACGGATTGACAGTGGCCGCAGCTGATTTAGCCCGGCGCTGAACAACTGAGGGTTGAAGCGGCTGATCACCAGCGAGGAGAAAGAAGCTCCCTGGCCAGCGGATTCCAGGTCAAAGCCGGCATCAATAAGGCCCGCTAATGCGCGCTCCAGTCGAGCACTGGGATCTATTGTCTGAGCCAGCGTCGGTAGTGACTGGATCGCGATCACTGCCGCCAAGGACGGAATAGACCACTGCGAAAGCAGCACTACGGGGGCGCAGTCGCGATCTTCCAAAGCATTTGCCTGAGGACGGGAGAGAGGGAGGAACAAACGTGTTCGTGGCATACCTTGGGCACCTTAAGCACACAGCACCCAGCGCGTAGATCACCCGGGACGTACTTGAACTAGATTTTGAGAAGAGTGTAACGACTCCATCCCCGAAAACTAGCCAATAGTGGGCTCCCCAATTGCATTGTCTTAGAGGTGATTCAGGATGAAGGCAGGCATTCGAATACTGGTGCAGGCCAGCGCTATCGTCCCGTTGCTGGTTGGCGGGGCTCAAGGCAATGGTGGGTTGGAATACCAGGTCTTCTCAGAGCGGTTCCACGACCTTGCAGCCACCTTGACCAAACACTCCGGTGATGGATGGAGCCTGAAGGCGGTGGAGGTCATATCCCTCAACTGCCCGCAAGGCGTTAAGGAGTGTGCTTTGGTGGTTATGGAGCGAGAGCTTTCCAGCAAGCCAAGAGCGTCAGCGAACAACACTCGAAACTAGCAGGCCAGTAAATTCAAGGGTGATAGGTGTATGATTTTCCATCCGCTCACAAGAGAACAAGCAGTATGAAGCTTCTGGCTTTATTGATGTGCATGAGCCCTGGATTGGTTTTAGCGGGATCAAACGATTGCTACCGAATCAAGGATAAAGACTCGGAAAGCTATTGCCTGGCGGTAACCAGTGGTAACACTTCGAAGTGTTACAGCATCAAGAACAAAGAAACTGAGAAGTTATGTTTGGCCGAGGTTAGAGGTAATGCTTCGTCCTGCTACAGCATCAGAGATAAGGACACTAAGAGCCTATGCCTCGCAAAGGTGAGGAAATAAGATGGACTGTGTTGAAGATGTTAATACCTGTGCTGAACCCAGCCTGTGCTGGTGGTGGTCCGGCCAACTTTGGTACGTACACCAGGAGAACGCGCACCACCGACCGCGCGGCAATGTACCACACAGCCTGGTAGGCGCCGGCTACACAAAACAACTCGCTCTCGCGGAACTCTGTCGACTTGTGCGGTGCTAAGTGATACTCAGGCCGAACGCTTAGAAGACATCGGTCTTACGGTGCTAAGAAGCAGGGCTACATTTAGGGGGTGGCGGAACGCCGCTCAAATAAATGGAGTTTCCCCAAGAGACAGTGCGTGTCCGCCCAATTTGCTGGAGCAGAGCGCAAAGACATGCCTAGCATTTCCGATTATTGTTATAATCGGAAATGCTAGGCATGTCTGTTTTTACAACTTTTAAGCATCAAAATTGTGGAATCTGCATGTAAGGAGCCCCTAAAAAGTGGAATTTCATTCCTTAAATGTGGAAGCCCTGTGGCATTAGGCTTCAAGGCGCTCCGTGCTCGTTTTGGGGGTACCTG
>NZ_JWMC01000049.1:0-65593 GCF_000812405.1 Pseudomonas sp. PI1 | reverse complement strand
GCTGTGAGGTTGAGTTGGCGCTCAACGGTTTAACCCGTGCCTTCAGCCCCCGCAAGCCCTCCAGACGCCCCCTCGAAAATATTCCGGACAGTAGTGCGTTTAGTTGGGGATGTCCTCGGCCCGCCGCGATGTCGTCGCCGTCGGGGATCTGCGACTCCAGATCGAGCGTAGTGGGAAAGCTGCCTGGGGCGAGGTTGAGGTGGATATTGGCGCCTAGAAAGATGATCTCCACCATCATTACGAGCTTCAAGGAGGGATGCGATTTCGGCGCATCGAAATATTGACCTGCACAATATTGGCTGCCGGGGTGGCGGTTACCCAAAAAAGGATGAAATTATTGGTCAGTACCACTGTCCACTATTGGCTGATTGCAGCCACCACTGACATCTACTCTTGTCATCCCACCTCTCGGTGACAGAAAAACGAACGCCCGCAGACTGCGGGCATCCGGCGGCAGGGGGGTCTGTACCTGTCAGAGCTTCCCGCGCACGGTGCCCATTAAGTCGCGTTTCGCGCCTTAGCAGTTGTCATGGTCGCAGGTAGCGACGGTCTGGTAGTTGGACTTGTCGAACAGGTCGTTGCCGTTGAGCGCTGCGCTCCAGTGTTTATCGATGTGATATTCCACCAGCGTGTTCCAGAGCGCGTAGCCGGCCCGGATGTATTTGAAGCTGTTGGTGCCGGCGCTCACCGGGCCGTCTTCCGGGCGCTGCTGGACACAGCCGAATCCATGTAAGTACGCAGGTTGCGTTCCCACGCACAGCGTGGGAACGGATCCACATCAATAGGTCCCACGCAGCGTCAGAACCACATTGCGCGGCTCGCCGTAGAAGTTCGAGCCCCAGGCGCTGTCGACGCGCTCGTAGTACTTGCGGTCGAAGAGGTTGTTGACGGTCAGCGTCGAGCTCAGGTGCTGGTTGAACTTGTAGCCGAGCTGGGCGGTGGATACCGCATAGCCGGGTTGCACGAAGTCGGTGTCGCTGCGGGTGTAGAGCGTCTCGCTGACCACGCGGGTGCCGCCGGCGACATGCAGGCCCTTCAGCGCGCCGTCGAGGAATTCGTACTTGGACCACAGGTTGAAGTTGTGCTTCGGCGTGATGGTGCTGTAGGTGTCCCCCGAGCTCAGGCCATTGTTCGGGTCGTCCTCCAGCAGGCGCGTCATGGTGAAGGCATAGCCGGTGACGATGCTCCAGTTGTCGGTCAGGTTGCCGGTCAGCTCGGTTTCCCAGCCCTGGCTGCGGACCTTGCCCTGGGCCTCGTAGGCGTTCACCGGGCTGCCGCTCCACTGGGCGCGGTTCTCGTCGTAGATGCGGAACAGGGCGATCGAGGCATTGAGGCGGCCGTCGAGCAGTTCCTGTTTCAGGCCCACTTCGTACTGCTTGCCTTCGTGCGGCCCGATCATCTTCTGGCCGCTGGCATCGGTCTCGCTCTGCGGCTTGAACACGCTGGTATAGCTGGCGTAGGCCGACAGCTCCGGGGTCAGTTTGTAGATCACCGCACCGTAAGGGATGGTCCTGGCGCTGATGCGGGTGGAGGGCGCACCGAAGTTGTCGAAGAAGGTATTGGCGTTCTTCGCGTCGGCGTCATACCAGGTCACGCGGGAGCCCAGGATCACATCCAGCTTGTCGGTCACGCTGAGCTTGGTGCGGCCGTAGATGCCGTACTGGTGGCTCTTGGTGTAGTTGAAGTTGGTGTGCGGCATGTCCAGGCGGGGCAGGTCGTTGGCCCCATCGATGCCGATCGGCAGCTCGTCGGCGTAGCCATCGCCGTCGAGGTCCACCGAGCCGTAGGTGAAGGCCTTGTCCAGGTGTTGGTATTCGCCGCCGAGGGTGAATTCGTGGGTGCGGCCGGCGAACTGGAAGGGCGCGGTGACGAAGCTGTCCAGGCCGAGTGTCTTGATGCGCTCGTAGTACGAGTAGCGCGCCGCATCCGCGGTCTGGGTGTCCGGGTCGATCACCCAGGTGGTCCAGCTGATTCTGATCATCCAGGCGCAGGAAGGTGCCCTGGGCCAGGTCGGCCGCCTGGCTGGTGCAGCCCAGGCGACCGTACAGCCAACCCTTCAGCCAGCTGTTGTGCTCCATGTACAACAGCCCCATCTGATCCTTGCTCAAGCCACGACCTCCCACCCAGGAAGCGTGAATGATAATTGGTAGTCATTCTCGCTTCAGTGGGCGGCTGTCGGCTCGGCGTGCGGGCCTGTCTGGGGGGATCGCCGATGTCCTTTAAGCGCTTGCGCTTTTCTTCTGCAGGATCACCGACGCTTCGTTATAGGCACGCTGGAAGGCCTCGCTTTCGACCCAGGCCAATGCCGTGTCTTCGTCTTCGCCGTGGAGGATCGAGCGATAGACGATCAGCAGGCCTATGATGAAATCGGTCGCAGCCTCTTCCGGCTCCTCGGCGATCACCAGCTGCAGCAGCGGGTATTGCAGGAACACCAGGCACATGGCGAGCAGGCTGATGTCCTCGGCGTCTTCCATGGCCTGGAACAGATCGCTGAAATATGCCGGGTCGAAGCCGTTCTCCTCGATGTTCTCGAAGTCGAAGGCGCTCAAGTCGAGATCGAAATCCTCGAACGGCTCGTTGATCAGTGGATTGGCCAGAAGCGGATGGACGACATGGGCTTTCGACTTGCCCATGCGGTTCTGCTTGGCCTTGGCTTTGGCCCGTCGGGCACGCTTCTTCTGTTTGTCTGGGGAGGCCATGGAGGCGGGTTCCTTCTTGGCTGGGTTCTACGGTCGAACTGGCGACGCCGAGCCCCCGAAGCAGATCGGAGTTCGGCCACAATGCACATCTTAACTTCTGGCCGCTCTCTGTCGGTCGTGACTGGCAGAACGCTCCGCTCGGCGGCCAGGGACGGGGGCATTGATGGCGTAGCCTACATGAGCTCAAGACCTGGATGGTGAACCACCTTGCTGGATGCCAGCAGGGACCGATGCGCTAGTTCGCGGATTTGGCATTCTGCCGGATCTTCTCCAATTGCTCCTGCAGGCCCACCGTGCGGAAGGTGCCGTCGACGCCTTTGACGCAGAGATCCGGAAGCACGGGGCGTTCGAGGGTGGTGGTGCCGACGTTGCTCAGCTTGTGAGCGCGGATCACGCAGCCGCTCTTGAAAGTGCTGATCTTGAGCATTTCCAGCTGGAGTTCGTAGTCGTGTCCGGGCTCGGGGGTGAAGAGGATGGGTTTGGGCCAGCAGCTGTAAGCGCCTCCGCCGGTTGCGAAGGCGGCGATCAGAGGTTTGTTTGCAGGCACCACGTATTCGTCGTACTGCAGCCTCGACTCGTTGATGGCCTGCGATGCCTTGGTCGCGGGTATGCCGATGACCAGGTTGCGCTTGTCCGAATCACGCCAGGGGTAAAGACCGGAGGTGTCGATATGTGCGTCTTTCCAGCCGGTCTGCTCGCGCGGCGTAGCAGATCGCTGTCGCGAAGGCCGCTGGAGCGGAGGTCATCTTCGGTGGCAAACGATCGATCGCTCCGGCTTTTTCCCTTCAGCGATGAGCCTCACGAGTGTCATTCTCGACAACCCGCTGTTCATATGCGTGACGGAATCACGTGATGGCGCATGAAGGACCCAGGACAGAAGGAGGCCATGCGCTTGTCGCAGATGTCGCTGAACCGTCCGGGAAAAGACGTCTTGGCCAAGAGGCGAGGCGGCGGCGCCGAACCAGGCTTCGGTTCGGTCACCGCCTGTGATTGCAGGTCAGGCTCAACGCCGGACCTTCGGCTTCGGCCGGCCCTGCACGCACTTGAAGCGCGGGTTGGACTTGCAGATCACGTACAGCCGGCCGCGCCGTTTCACCACCTGGCAATCGCGGTGGCGCAGCTTGGCCTTCTTCAGCGAGGCGAGGACTTTCATCACGCCCCCTTGTTGCCGACGAACCCGGCAAAGCGCTTGTTGAAGCCGGCCACGCGGCCCTCGGCCTTGGTCTTGCGCTGTTCGCCGGTGTAGACCGGGTGCGAGGCGCTGGACACGTCCAGGGTCATGTAGGGGTAGGTGTTGCCGTCGACGTAGGTGTGGGTCTTGTCCGTCTGCGCGGTGGAGCGGATCAGGTAGAACACGTCGGCGGCCGTGTCGTGGAACAGCACGGGGCGGTATTCGGGGTGGATGCCTGGTTTCATGGTGCCTCCTGTATGTAATGTAATAATATTACATTTAGTCGAGAAGGATTCGCAATACCGCATGTCCGGTGGCTCAAGGTCGGGCCTTTCAGGGAGGAGAAGGGGCTACCGCATGGACATGCCTGCCCTTGTTGCACGTGTCTCCAACGATCAACGCGCGGGTGCGTTTGAATACACCCGTACTTGCCGCCGTCCAGCGTTCACAAAATGGAACGCTGAAGGCCATTTGGCGCGACTACCGGCAACATCGTTGCGGAATTACCGTGACTGCCGTCGGCTACGTCGAAAGCGCTGGAGGCCTCGCCCCCAGGCCGTTTCAGCTTCGACACCGGGACCGGCACGCGTCGCTCCCGGTCCGCATTCCCTTCGTATTTGCCGGCAGCCAGGGCAGGCGGCACGGGTTCGGCTTGTCCGCGCTCCGTGAATTGGGCCCAGGCCTGTGCGCCCGTCCTGGCGGGCACCTTTCCGATTTCAAGAACAAGAGTACGGAGTCACGCTCATGAACCCGCAAAACATCTCCCATGTCATCGAAGTCCCGGTCCTGATCGTCGGCGGCGGCCCCTCCGGCCTGACGGCTTCGCTGCTGCTGTCGCGCTATGGCATCCGCAACCTGCTGGTCAACAAGTACCGCTGGACCGCCAACAGCCCGCGTGCGCACATCACCAACCAGCGCACCATGGAGGTGTTCCGCGACGCGGGCGTCGAGGCGCAGGTAGTGGCCGCCGCCAGCCCCCACGAACTGATGGCCAACAACGTCTGGGCCACCAGCTTCAGCGGCCAGGAGCTGGGCCGCCTGCTCACCTGGGGCAACGCCATCGAGCGCAAGTCCGACTACGAGCTGGCCAGCCCCTCGGCCATGTGCAACATCCCCCAGCACCTGATGGAGCCGATCCTCGCCAACGAGGCCCTGCGCGCGGGCAGCGAGATGCGCTTCAACAACGAGCTGCTGGACTTCACCCAGGACGGGGAGGGCGTCACCGCGCGCATCCTCGACCGCGGCACCGGGCGCGAATTCACCGTGCGCGCCCAGTACATGATCGGCGCCGATGGCGCCCGCAGCCGGGTGATGGAACTGCTCGGCATCCCCCTGGAAGGCGAGACGGGCCTGGGCTGCGCGGTGAACGTCTGGCTGCGCGCCGACCTGCGCCGCTACTGCGAGAGTCGCCCGGGCGTGCTCTACTGGATGGTCCAGCCGGGCAACGACTACTGGGTCGGCAGCGGCACCTTCATCTGCGTCCGCCCGTGGAACGAATGGGTGATGCTGTTCATGTACGACCCCGCCCAGGGCGAGCCGGACCTCGGCGAGGCCGCGGTGATCGAGCGGGCGCGGCGGGTGATCGGCGACGCCGACATCCCGGTGGAAATCCTGGCCACCAGCAAGTGGCAGATCAACCACGTGGTCGCCCAGCGCTATGCCGAGGGCCGGGTGTTCTGCTGCGGCGACGCCGTGCACCGGCATCCGCCGGCCAACGGCCTGGGCACCAACACCTCGGTGCAGGACGCCTACAACCTGGCCTGGAAACTGGCCCTGGTGCTCAAGGGCCAGGCCGGCCCCGGGCTGCTGGACAGCTACTGCGCCGAGCGCCAGCCCGTCGGCCGCCAGGTGGTGGACCGGGCCATGGAAAGCGTGCGCAACATGCTGCCGATCTCCAACGCACTGGGCTTCAAGCCGGGTCAGAGCGAGGCCGAGGGCTGGAACAGCCTGCACGAACTGAGCGCCGACAGCCCGCTGGGCCGCGAACGCCGCGCCGCCCTGGAAAAGGCCATCCAACTGCAGCACTACCAGTTCAGCTGCCACGGCGTGGAACTGGGGCAGCGTTATAGCAGCGGCGCGGTACTCGCCGACGGCAGCGAAGAACCGGCCTACACCCGCGACCGCGAACTCTACTACCACCCCACCACCTGGCCCGGCGCCCACCTGCCGCACGCCTGGCTGCACGACACCGCCGGACGTAGGCTGTCCACCCTCGACCTCTGCGGCCAGGGCCACCTGACCCTGCTCACCGGCCACGGCGGCGATGCCTGGTGCCGGGCTGCCGAGACCATGAGCCGCGAACTGGGTATCGACCTGGCGGTGCGCCGTATCGGCCTGGGCCTCGATTACGAAGACAGCTACGGCGACTGGGCGCGGCTGCGGGAGATCGACGAGGATGGATGCCTGCTGGTGCGGCCGGATCAGCATGTGGCTTGGCGTTCGCAGGGGGCGGCGGCTGATGCTGAGGCGGTGTTGCTGGGGGCGGTCAGGGCGGTGTTGGCGCGGGGGTGAGGGGACTTTCCGCGCTCAGTGGGATAGCGGCCCAGGGAGGGGCCGCGGTGGTTAGCTGATGAGTTGTTCGGTTTTTATTCTAGGGTAGAAAAGTAAATCTCTCTATCTCCCAGACTGTTTGTGACCGATAGCTGCTTTTGGCGAGGGGCTGCTTCCGACCCATTGCGGACGCTCATGTTGCGGCCTAAAGACCCAATTTCTTGGGCCTGCCACCGGAGACTATCTGAGTTCCATCCGTTCGCTGTAGTAGCCCGAGTTTCAACCTCAGCGCACCGGTGTACTTTTCTGACACCACTTAAGCGCGCGCAGTGCTTCATCTTGGGTTACCAGGGCGTAACGGAAATAGAACGGGCTACGCTGGTAGTTGGCGTGGGACTCCAATCCAAGCAACTGGCCGTCGGCTTTGAAGGGCTCTGTGTTTTCCTGGTCGGCGATGAAGTAGGTCTTGCCACTCTCAACCTGCAGATCGAAAGCGCTATTGTCCCGGCTTGCAAGCAGGGGCGAGGTTGACGACTTGATGTGGTACTTGCCAGCTGGCAGGTGGGTGACGAAATAGCTTCCACCTAGCAGTTCGCCGGCGGTGTTGCCGTTGACGGTGATGGTTGCCGGGACCTTGGCTGCGATGGTGGGCATGACTCGGTAGAAGTACAGGGTGGCCTGGTCGGCGCGTGGCGCTTCGAGTGTGTCGAAGAATGGGCGCCCCTCCAAGTTGGAAGTGCTGCAGCCGGCGAGGAGGAGGGAGGTGGCGACCGCTACAGCGGCCAGGAAGTGCTTGATCATCGTGGGGGGCTACTCGATCAGAAGTTGCAGAGGCCTTTGCCATCGTCACGGGCATCAGACGTGGGCCAGGGGGCGAAGGGGACGCTCTCGGCGACGTTGTTGATGGGGCGGTCTTTGAGTATCGGGAACTTCTTCACCAAAGGCTCCACGGCCGGCTCCAACTGGCTGTTGCGGGTCAGACAGTAGCTCAGGGAATTAGCGGTGTAGTTGCCGATGTAAGCTACTTCTCCAGCCTTGACGGTGAAACGGTCGGCGGTGCGCCTGGCCATCGACTTGCCAGCGTAGTACTGGTACTGCCAACCGGTGACTTCATAGGTACCTGGTGGAACCTGGTACATGAAGTGTTCGCCCAGAACGAAACGGCCGTGGACGTCTTTGTTGTTGCCGAGGGTCCTGAGCTGGATACGTGTGGCGGGCTCGCCCTGACGTTGGATGTCTATCTGCAGACCGTGCGGTTGCGTGAGGAAACCTTCGGCGATGCGGCCAACTATGACGGCTTGAGTTGGGTCCAGGGGTTTGCTGTTGTCGTACTGGTTGGCAGTGCATCCGCTGAGGATGAGGGCGACCGTGACCAAGATAAAGCGGGCATACATAGGGCTCTGTTCCTTGAGGTGATCGAGGCCATTAGGCCTGTGAGTGTCCGTGTAGATCAATTCGACCTTGTTCGGGTAACGATTCAAGCGGATGTGCATGTCTTGCCTCGCAACGTCTGCGAGGCGTTAAGTTGAATAGCTTTTAGTTTCGTGGGTTCCTCCTACCCTCAAATTCTGGCCATCGTGAGCGTCCGCCCCTGGCCGATTGCTGCCTTCGACCAAGGGCCGCTACCGACCCATAGCGGACAGAGGGGTTAGTCATGGAGTCGCGTCACTGATGTTGGTCGCAAGAACCTCGTAGACCAACTTGGCTTCCCGAAACGTGGCTCGCCACTCGAGAAAGCCTGCACGCGGCTCGCAGAGCAAGCGGACAGTGCGGCCATCTTTGGAATCCCAGGTTTCTTCGACGACAGCAATATCGCCAGACGCTGGCGTCCGTGTGTTCAACCAGTCAGAGAAAACAGCCGAAGATTGGTCAACCTCCATCAGCCTTACGGTATTGCCCTTGGCGAGTGTCATGTCGTCTTCCTTGGAGTCTCTTCTCTGAATGAATTCTACGATGGCTGGAGACCGTCCGCTCCTGGCCGAAAGCTGCCGCTCAACGTGTCGAAATCAACGAGCCAGAAAGCCACGAACCCAGTTTTGGAGCCTGCGAAAACTCGAGCAACAGGACGCACTGGGCTGCTCTGTCATAGTGGTTTCAAGGGTTCGATTTTCTACACATGAAAGGTTTGCTTCCGGCTGTGGATTCAACCGGTGGCTCGGCTACTGCGTGGTGACCTGGTACCCCAAGAAGACGAGTCAGGGGACCTTGGCAGGATCAATTCAACGACGTTGTGCCGCAGGCAGGGCAGGGGCTGAAATGATGAAACCCCAGCTAGTAGCTGGGGTTCCATCATCGGTGAATCGTTGTGGTAGTCGGGGCTCGTGGTCGTTGGCTTGATTCAACG
Source organism: Pseudomonas sp. PI1 (assembly GCF_000812405.1). NCBI lineage: Bacteria > Pseudomonadati > Pseudomonadota > Gammaproteobacteria > Pseudomonadales > Pseudomonadaceae > Pseudomonas > Pseudomonas sp. PI1. The sequence goes on along the minus strand of NZ_JWMC01000049.1, from coordinate 56,889 downwards.
GCTTTGCATCGAAGGCCGGGATCTATGCCTCGGGGCTAGTCAACCGCCGCAGCCATGTCCGCATTGGCAGCCATCTTTCTTGCGCAGAATTTCGTAGAGATCGTCCTTGAGCTGCAGCTTCTGCTTCTTCAGCGACTCGATGGTGTCGTGGGTTGCGGGAGTGATGCCCGCTTCCATGTTCTTGATCTCCTGGTCGAGCTCGTTGTGGCTATGGAAGAGCTTTGCAAAATGCGGATCCTCGGTCTTGAGGCGAGAAATCTTTTCGCGGAACTCGGGAAACATGAGGGTTCTCCAGGGGAGTGAAAAAGGCACTTTGCGGGATTCGAACCTGGCCAGTGTTGAGGTAGATCACTGAAGACGCCACACGAAAGGGCTTGTCCGCTCCTGGCGGATAACCACCGTCCCCTTACGGCAATCTTCAGCCCACCGCTACCGCCGAAAAGCTCACCCTCATACTGACCGGCGACTGGAACCGCCTGACCCTGGGCGGCGGCGCCAGCTGGAACTCCAGCAACTCGCTGTACTTCAGCCGCTACAACAGCCGAGTGGGGCAGGACGACTACACCGTGGTCAACCTGATGGCGCGCTACCGGCTCACCGTCCAGCTTCTGGTCTTCCTGGTTTGGGAGGTTGGTACACAAGCTGGTGCAGTAATGCGGCTTTTTCTACGCGCCCGGGATTCGCGCGCAGGGCGCGCTCCTACAAGAGGCTCGGTGTGTGGCTGCCCGTAGGAGTGGATCTCATCCGCGAATCGCGCCGGTGAGCCCGGCTATCGCGGACAAGGTCCGCTCGGTCTCAGGACGCACGGCTTCTCGTAGGAGCGAGCTTCAGCAAACACTGGACCTCGTAGGATGGGTTGAGCGAAGCGATACCCATCGCCATGACCGCATGGGTTTCGCAAGCTCAACCCATCCTACGAAGAGCGCCTCGGCGCAGTCGGCATTACGGGATGGGTATGGAGCGACGCGGCATCCTCCGGCGGCGGATAACCGCGAACGGTTATCCGCCCTACGCCCGGCCGCGTTCCTCAGCGGCGGCATACAACCGCTCGGCATCGGCCGCCAGGTACTCCAGCGCGCAGAAGGCGCTGTCCAGCACATCCTCGGCGGGCGAACCCAGGTCCGGCGCGCCGGCCAGCAGGCGCAGCAGATTGACCAGGGCCGATTGGCGGGATTGGGCAGCGTCGTAAAGCTCCGACGGGGCGGTGTTCTTGAGAGGGTGGGGTAGAACAGCGGATGCGATATGCATGGGAAAATCTCCGAGTAGGCTGGTTTTCCGCGCCCTGACGCCAATCAGGGTGGGCGGACCGTGCAGGTTGGCGTACCGGACTCGGACCGGCGCATCCGAAGATGCCCCACACGGCCCTCCCATAACGCGGGTGCAGCCGTGCTAGACGCAGGACAAAGTCCTCCTGCGCCTACCGAGTACGGGACGCCAATCCCGTACCGCCCAGGTTGGGCGGCGAGGCAACGTTAGGGAGTTGCCGCGGGGCTGTCAATCGGACGGAACAGGGCGGCGGCTGGGGCGAGAATTTTGGATAGGCAATCTGCTCCTGGCCAATAGCTACCGGCCACCGACCTGTTCGCTCTGCCGATCTCCTCAGGATCAGGCCCCATTGGCCTCGAAGCTGTCACTGCGCGCCATGCGCCACATGCGCTCGTAGAACTCCCCTTCGATATTGCCGCTGAGCAGTTCGCCCGGCTTGAGGAAGTAGTGCAGGTGGGCGAACAGGCGGATTTCGCTGGAGGACACGCGGCGCACCAGGTGCTTGGCTTCCACTTCCGAGGGGTGGCGCAGGCCGGCGGCGGCGAGCATTTCGGCCAGGGCTTTCAGGGTGTTGCGGTGGAAGTTGTAGACGCGTTCGGCCTTGTCCGGCACCACCAGGGCGCGTTGCCGCAGTGGGTCCTGGGTGGCTACGCCGGTGGGGCATTTGTTGGTGTGGCAGCTCTGGCTCTGGATGCAGCCGATGGCGAACATGAAGCCGCGGGCGGAGTTGGCCCAGTCGGCGCCCATGGCCAGTACGCTGGCGATGTCGAAGGCGCTGACCACCTTGCCGCTGGCGCCGATGCGGATCTTGTCGCGCAGGTTCAGGCCGACCAGGGTGTTGTGCACGAACAGCAGGCCTTCGCGCATCGGCAGGCCCATGTGGTCGACGAATTCCACCGGGGCGGCGCCGGTGCCGCCTTCCTTGCCGTCGACCACGATGAAGTCGGGGAGGATGCCGGTTTCGTGCATGGCCTTGGCGATGCCCATGAATTCCCAGGGGTGGCCGATGCACAGCTTGAAGCCCACCGGTTTGCCGCCGGAGAGTTCGCGCAGGCGGACGATGAAGTCGAGCAGTTCCTTGGGCGTGCTGAATTCGCTGTGGCTGGACGGCGACACGCAGTCCTGACCCATGGGCACGCCGCGGGTGGCGGCGATTTCGGCGGTGAGCTTCTCCTTCGGCAGGATGCCGCCGTGGCCCGGCTTGGCGCCCTGGCTGAGCTTGATTTCGATCATCTTCACCTGCGGGCTGGCGGCCTGGGCGGCGAAGCGTTCGGCGTCGAAGCGGCCGTCGTCGCCGCGGCAGCCGAAGTAGCCGCTGCCCAGTTCCCAGGTCAGGTCGCCGCCGTACTCGCGGTGGTAGGGGCTGATGCTGCCTTCGCCGGTGTCGTGGATGAAGTTGCCCATGCGCGCGCCCTTGTTCAGCGCGCGGATGGCGTTGGCGCTGAGGGCGCCGAAGCTCATGGCGGAGATGTTGAACACCGAGATGGAGTAGGGCTGCTTGCACTCGGGCCCGCCGACCATCACGCGGAAGGTGCTGGGGTCGGCCAGCGGCGCCGGGCGGATGGAGTGGGCGATGAATTCGAAGCCGGACTCGTAGACGTCGATGAGGGTGCCGAAGGGTTTGTCGGCGGTTTCCTGCTTGGCGCGGGCGTACACCAGGCCGCGCTGGGCGCGGGAGAAGGGCAGGGCCTCGCGGTCGCCTTCGAGCAGGTACTGGCGGATTTCCGGGCGGATGCCTTCGACCAGGTAGCGGATGTTGCCGAGGATGGGGTAGTTGCGCCTTACGGCGTGGGGCGCCTGCAGCAGGTCGAACACGCCCAGCAGGCTGAGGGCGAGTGTCACCAGGGTGAAGGGCCAGACCCAGTCGTGCCCGAGGAAGGGCAGGCTGAACAGGGTAAAGAGCACACAAGCGGCGAAGAAGGCGTAACGGCTTAGCAGCGACAGGTTCATGGAATCTCCAGTCGTCGGGCTTGATCACGGGGTGGGCTGCCGGCATGGCGCAGCGGACCGCCATTGAGCATGGCAGGCGTTGCGCCGCTGCGCTCGGGCGGAGGTCAATGGGCTGGGCGTTGCGGGCGGATTCTTATGCTGTGGAAGGCTTGCGAGGCCGAACTTAGCCCGAAGCGGGGAAAAAAGAAAGCAAGCTAACGATATTTTCTGTCGCTGAGAAAGCTTGTGGCGCGAACTGCAATATTGGCGCGCCGGCCGCCGGCCGCCGCCCGCTGGCGGCCGGCGGCGGGGATCAGAGCGTGGCCTTGACCTGCAGGCCGAAGACCAGGGCGTTGTCGATGCTCTGCCCGGAGAAGGCGCCCGGCTCGATCACGTATTGCACGTCCGGGCGCAGCAGCAGCCAGGGGGTGGCCTGGAAGCCGTAGCTCAGTTCGACCAGGCGCTCGGCGTTGTCCAGCTCGGGGTAGGCCTGGCCGTTGGCCAGGGCGTTGTCTTCCTGCACTTCGCGGCTGCGCGGGTTGGGCACGGCGCGGCCGAAGCCCAGGGCGAGGGTGTCGCGCGGGCGGCTGGCGAAGGGCTGGTAGAGCACCACGCCTGCGCTGTACCACTTGCTGAAGGGCGAGGCCGCCGAGCTGGCCACCGAGGCCTGGCCGAAGAGGTGCAGGCTCTGCCCCGGGTGACCCGGCGCGTGCCACACGGCCTGGTCGGCGAGCAGATAGTGGCCGCCGCGCCCGGCGACCTTCTCGTCGCTGCCGATGCGCTGGGCGTCGGAGCTGTCGTAGTACCAGCCCAGCTTGTATTCGCCGGGCAGCTCGTCGAGGCGTTTGTAGACCAGTTCGATGGGCACCACGGTGCCGGTGCTGTGCTTGGGCGTGAGGTGCCAGGCGCGGCTGGAGTTGCCGTTGCTCTCGGGGTCGACGTTGAAGGCCGCCACGCGCAACTGCCAGGCCGGCGAGAAGCTGTATTTCAGGCGCACGCCCAGGTGGGCGTTGGGGTAGTTGCTCCAGCCGCTGCCTCCGGACATGTTCAGCGGGTGGCCGCAGAAGCCGGCGTTCATGAAGTTGCAGAGGATGCCGCTGTCCAGGCCGCCGAGGTCGTTGCCCATGGCCATGTAGCCGAGCTTTACGTCCAGCGCCGGGGTGAACAGGCTGCGCTCGTAGCTCAGTTCGGTGAGGCGGGTGTAGAGGCCGCCGTAGTTTTCCTGCACCGGCAGGCGGTTGCCGACCAGGTCGCCGGAGCCGTCGTTGCCGCGGCGGTCGTTCACGGTCAGTTGCACCAGGCCGCCGTTGTCCAGGCCGTAGAGCTTGCCCAGGTCGAAGCGCACGCCGAGCTTGAGGTTCTGCGAGTAGCGCGCCGAGCGCTTGAGGCCGCCGTCGGCGTTGTACACGGTCTCGCCGCTGTATTCGCCGGTGAAGCGGATGCCCTGGTCGTCCAGCTCGTGGCGCAGGCCGCCCCAGTCGCCGCTGAGGGTCGAGCGTTCGAGCGGGTCGTCGGCCAGGGCCAGGGACGGGGTGAGGCAGGCGGCGCCCAGCAGCAGGCGCAGGGAGGTGGAGGGGAATCGCATGACGGAACACTTACCGGATGAGGGGAGGCGCGGCCCTGGGCCGCGCCGGAAGAAGGCGCCCGCCGGGATGGCGGGCGCGGGGTTCAGGGCAGGGCGTAGGCCAGCACGTAGTCGCCGCGGTCCGGCGACTGGCGGGCGCCGCCGGCGGTGACCACGATGTACTGCTTGCCGGTCCTGGGCGAGACGTAGGTCATCGGGCCGCCCTGGCTGCCCACGGGCAGGCGGGCCTTCCAGATTTCCTTGCCGTTGCCGCTGTCGTAGGCGCGCAGGTAGAAGTCCTGGGTGCCGGCGATGAACACCAGGCCGCCCTGGGTGGACAGGGTGCCGCCGAGGGTCGGCAGGCCGATGGGGATCGGCAGGTGCATGCGGATGCCCAGCGGGCCGGTGTCCTCGACCGTGCCCACCGGCACCTGCCAGGCGACCTTGCGGGTCTTCAGGTCGATGGCGCTGAGGGTGCCGAAGGGCGGCGCCTGGCAGGGGATGCCGGCCACCGAGAGGAAGCGGTTCTTGTTCACCGCGTAGGGCGTGCCCTTGAGCGGCACCGCGCCCATGCCGGTGTTCAGCGCCTCGCCGCCGGAAGCGGCCTGGCCCTTGTTGGCCGAGGGGACCATCTGCACCCACAGGCCCAGGCGCATGTCGTTGACGAAGATGAAGCCGTGCACCGGGTCGGTGGAGATGCTGCCCCAGTTCATGCCGCCCAGGGAGCCGGGGAAGCTCAGCGAGAGGTCGGTGCCCGGCGCGGTGTAGAGGCCATCGTAGCGCATCTTCTTGAAGTCGATGCGGCACAGCAGCTGGTCATAAGGCGTGGCGCCCCACATGTCCGACTCGGTGAGGGTCTGCGCGCCTATCTGCGGCATGCCCACCGACTTCGGCTGCGTCGGCGAGTAGGGCTCGTTGGGGATGTTGGCGGCTTTCACCGGCACTTCGTCGACCTGGGTCAGCGGCTTGCCGGTGGCGCGGTCGAGCACGTAGATCTGCCCGGCCTTGGTGCCGATCACCACGGCCGGCACGCGCTTGCCGTCGGCTACGGGGAAGTCCACCAGGCTCGGCTGCATGGGCAGGTCGAAGTCCCAGAGGTCGTTGTGCACGGTCTGGAACACCCACTTCTCGGCGCCGGTGGTGGCGTCCACGGCGAGGATCGAGGCGCCGTAGGTGTGGTCGAGCTTGGTGCGCTCCACGCCGTAGATGTCGGTGGAGGAACTGCCCATGGGCAGGAACACGGTGTTCATCGCCGCGTCGTAGGACATCGGCGCCCAGCTGTTGGGGGTGCTGCGCACGTAGGTGCTGCCCGGCGCCGGGGCCTGCTTGTCCTGCGGGTTGCCCGGGTCGAAGGCCCAGCGCATCTGCCCGCTGATGACGTCGAAGCCGCGGATCACGCCGCCGGGCATGTCGGTCTGGACGTTGTCCGCCACGCGCCCGCCGACCACTACGGTGGTGCCGGCCATCAGCGGTGCGGAGCTGAGCTGGTAGTAGGAGTCGGGCACGTCGCCCAGGCCGGCCTTGAGGTCCACCTGGCCGTTGTTGCCGAAGCCCTGGCAGAAGGCGCCGGTGTCGGCGTCCACGGCGATCAGGCGGGCGTCGATGGTGTTGGTCAGCACACGGCGCTGGCAGTTGGCGCCGGCCGGCACGCTGACGATGGTGACCGGCGTGCTGTTGGGCTGGGTGGGCTGGGCGACGGTCTTGGTCGCGTCGAAGTAGGCCAGGCCGCGGCAGCGCTGCCAGACCTTGGACTGCGCGTTGATCTGGTTCTTCCACAGCTGCTTGCCGGTGTCGGCGTCCAGCGCGATCAGGTTGTTGTGCGGGGTGCAGATGAACACCTTGTCGCCGACCTGCAGCGGGGTGAGCTGGTCCTCGGCGCCGTTGCCGTCGCTCTCGGCCACGTCACCGGTGTGGTAGGTCCAGGCCACCTCGAGCTTGTCGACGTTACCGCGGTTGATCTGGTCCAGCGCGGCGAAGCGGCTGCCGCCCTCGGTGTTGCCGTAGTGGGCCCAGTCCTTCTGCGCGTGGGCCGGGTCCACCGGCGTCAGCCCCGGGCCGTTGCCGCTGGGGGCGACGCTGGGGTGGGCGACGAATATGTTGCCGGCGGCCACTGCCAGCAGCACGGCGAGCACCGCGGCCACGCCATAGGCGCCGCGCCCGCCGACGCCGCCGGAGGCGCGCACCAGCATGGGGTAGACCAGCGCCACCGCCAGGCCGATGGCGGCGAACATGAACAGCCGCGAGAACAGCGGCCAGAAAGCCAGCCCGGCGTCGGCCAGGGCCCAGAGGGCGGTGCCCGCCAGGAAGGCGGCGAACAGCCAGGCGCCGGCCGGCTTGCGCAGCGCCAGCAGGACGCCGGACAGGGCCATGGCCAGGCCGCCGATGAGGAAGTACCAGGAACCGCCCAGGCTGGCCAGGCGGGCGCCGCCGGCGGCCAGGGCGAGGCCGAGGAGGGCGATGACCACCCCCAGGCCGACCAGAATGAAGGTGCTGGCGCCAGAGGCGCGCTGTGCTTGTCTCATGCCGGGAATCTCGCAGTGTGGGAGTGCGAATTATACCCTTAGCAAGCTAATTAACTAGATGGTTAATGGTGTTTTGTCCGATTTCCGACCAGGCGGTCGTGCTCAGCAGGCGATCACGTTCACCGCCAGGCCGCCCTTCGAGGTCTCCTTGTACTTGTCCATCATGTCGCGGCCGGTGTCGCGCAGGGTGTCGATGGCCTTGTCCAGCGACACCAGGTGCTGGCCGTCGCCGCGCAGGGCCAGTTGGGCGGCGTTGATGGCCTTGAGCGAGGCCATGGCGTTGCGCTCGATGCAGGGCACCTGGACCAGCCCTGCGACCGGGTCGCAGGTCAGCCCGAGGTTGTGTTCCAGGCCGATTTCGGCGGCATTCTCCACCTGTTCCAGGCTGCCGCCCAGCACTTCGGCCAGGCCCGCCGCGGCCATGGCGCAGGCCGAGCCGACCTCGCCCTGGCAGCCCACCTCGGCGCCGGAGATGGAGGCGTTGAGCTTGCACAGGATGCCGACGGCGGCGGCGGTCAGCAGGTAGCGCTCGATGGCGTCCATGGGCGCGTCGGCCTGGTAGTGGGCGTAGTAGTGCAGCACCGCCGGGACTATGCCGGCCGCGCCGTTGGTGGGGGCCGTCACCACGCGGCCGCCGGCGGCGTTTTCCTCGTTCACCGCCAGGGCCCAGAGGTCCACCCAGTCCATGGCGCCCAGGGTGCTGGCGATCAGGTTGCCGCTGCCGGCCTCGTTCAGCCGGCGGTAGAGCATGGGCGCGCGGCGGCGCACCCTGAGGCCGCCGGGCAGGGTGCCCTCGGTCTCCAGGCCGCGGCGCACGCAGGCCTGCATTTCCGCCCAGATGTGTGCAAGGCCGGCGTGGATCTGTTCCTCGCTGCGCAGGCTCAGCTCGTTGGCCCACATCAGGTCGCTGATGCGCCGGAAGCCGTGGGCATGGCACAGCCGCAGCAGTTCCTCGGCGCTGTGGAAGGGGTAGGGCATGGGGTTGTCGGGCAGGGCGCGGTCGGTGTTGAAGTCGGCCTCGTCGACCACGAAGCCGCCGCCCACCGAGTAGCAGGTGCGCTCGGCCAGTACGTTGCCGGCGGCGTCCAGGGCGCGCAGGCGCATGCCGTTGGGGTGCGCCGGCAGGCTGCCGTCGTGGAACACCAGGTCGCGGCCGGGGCTGAAGTCGATGACGTGCTCGCCGTCCAGGGCCAGGCTGTGTTCGGCGAAGATGGCGTCCACCAGCGGCGCCAGGGCGGCGGGGTCGGCGTCCGTCGGGTCGATGCCGAGCAGGCCGATCAGGCAGGCGCGGTCGGTGGCGTGGCCCTTGCCGGTGGCACTGAGCGAGCCGTAGAGGTTGACCTCGACGCGCGCCACGCGGGTCAGTTGGTTGGCTGAGCGCAGGCGCTCGACGAACTCGCGGGTGGCGCGCATCGGGCCGACGGTGTGCGAGCTGGACGGGCCGACGCCGGGCTTGAACATGTCGAAGACGCTGAGGGTCATGGTTGTGGTCCTCCTGTGTTCAAGCATGGACCTGTTTGGGGGGATGGTCGATTGGGGCTGGTTGGTGGTTTTGGTGTGTTGGGTTCAAGAGCGCCCTCTCCCCAACCCTCTCCCTGAAGGGAGAGGGGGCTGTTCGGAGCGGATGGAGAATCCGGAGTTATCCTTCCACCACGCCACTCCCGCGAACGCCGGAAGCCAGAGCCTTGCACAGGGTTTCAGGGAGCTTGGTGATTGCGCTTCACGCCGAACGGTCCCCTCTCCCGCTTGCGGGGGAGGGTTAGGGTGGGGGAGCGGAGTACGGGGCTGGCAGTGGAGTGTCGGCGAAGTCCATTGCCCTCACCCCAGCCCTCTCCCGGAGGGAGAGGGGGCTGTCCGGAGCGGATGGAGAATCCGGAGTTATCCTTCCACCACGCCACTCCCGCGAACGCCGGAAGCCAGAGCCTTGCACAGGGTTCAGGGAGCTTGGTGATTGCGCTTCACGCCGAACGGTCCCCTCTCCCGCTTGCGGGGGAGGGTTAGGGTGGGGGAGCGGAGTACGGGGCTGGCAGTGGAGTGTCGGCGAAGTCCATTGCCCTCACTCCAGCCCTCTCCCGGAGGGAGAGGGGGCCGTTCGGAGTGGATGGAGAATCCGGAGTTATCCTTCCACCACGCCACTCCCGCGAACGCCGGAAGCCAGAGCCTTGCACAGGGTTCAGGGAGCTTGGTGATTGCGCTTCACGCCGAACGGTCCCCTCTCCCGCTTGCGGGGGAGGGTTAGGGTGGGGGAGCGGAGTACGGGGCTGGCAGTGGAGTGTCGGCGAAGTCCGTTGCCCTCTCCCCAGCCCTCTCCCCAGCCCTCTCCCTGAAGGGAGAGGGGGCCGTTCGGCGTGGGTGGATAACGCAGCGTCAGCCGGCAGGTAGTAGGGCGCATAACCGTTCGCGGTTATCCGCCGCCGGCCTATGCACCAAAGCCCGGCGACGCCCTACGAACTCCCCTTACCCCTGCGCCTGCAGAAACAACGAAAACAACTCCGACTGCGACTTGATCCCCAGCTTGCTGTACATGTGCTTGCGGTGCACCTTCACCGTCTCCGCCGAGATTGCCAGCTTGCGGGCTATCTCCTTGCTGGAGCAGCCGCTGAGCATCAGCCGGCCCACTTCCAGCTCGCGTGCGGTCAGCGGGGTTTCCAGGCGTTCCACGGTTTCTTCCAGGCGGCTCTGCCAGCGCGGCGCCGGGGGCGTGGCCTGTTCCAGCAGTTCGCGTTCGAAGGCCATGCGCTGGCGCATCAGGCCGGCCACCCAGGGGCGCAGCAGGTCGAGCAGGGCGGCCTGTTCGGCGCTGAAGCGGCCCTTGCTGCCCAGGGACAGGCACAGGGTGCGCTCGGCGTCGAGCTGCACGTTGAACTGCACCTCGTCGGCCACCACGTTGAGGCGGAAGTAGCGCTGGTAGTAGTCGGTCTGCTCGAAGCATTCCGGGGCCACGTCGGCCAGGCGCAGCAGGCCGCTGCCCGGGGCCTCGCGGCTGGCGATGTAGAAGGGGTCGAGCAGGTACAGGCCCTTGAGGTAGTCCTGGAACAGCGGGTCGGGGCCGCCGTCCTCGCCCGGGCATTCGGCGAACACCTGCGGGCGGCCGTTGCTGAAGAGCAGCGCCACCCAGCTGTCGAATGGCACATACTCGTTCAGCAGGCGCACCAGGGCGAGCCAGAAGTTGGGCTTGTCCAGCGTCTCGATCAGTTGCCCGACCGAGCGGTGCCAGGCGATGTCCTGCAGCGTAAGGTTCATGCCTCTACCCCTGTTGGGTTACCACGTGGGCGTAATTACCCGGGCGCGATGGCGAACTGCATACTCGGTGAATGCCTTGCACCGGCCCGGCGCGCATTCTGACCCTTTTGCGCCGGGCGGTCATGTTTCCCGCCAGGATGGCCGATCCACCCCGCGCGGCGAACGAGCCCGCAACAAGAACGACAGGAGCTGCAATGAAGGTCGAACTCGTCCAACTGGCCGGCCGCGACGGCGACACCGCCTACAACCTCGGGCGTACCCTGGCGGCGATCCACGCCTGCGCCACGGATACCGACCTGGTGGTGTTCCCCGAGACCCAGCTGATGGGCTTCCCCACCGAGGACAACGTCGCCCGCCTGGCCGAGCCGCTGGACGGCCCCAGCGTGCGCGCCGTGCAGCAGGCCGCGCGGGAGCGCGACGTGGCCGTGGTGGTGGGCATCGCCGAGGCCGGCGACGACGGCCGCTTCTACAACACCACGCTGCTGGTCACCCCCGAGGGCATCGCCCTGAAGTACCGCAAGACCCACCTGTGGGCCTCCGACCGCGGCATCTTCACCCCCGGCGACCGCTACGCCACCGCGCTGTTCAAGGGCGTGCGGGTGGGCATCCTGATCTGCTTCGACATCGAGTTCCCGGAAAGCGCCCGCGCCCTCGGCCAGCTGGGCGCCGAGCTGATCCTGGTGACCAACGGCAACATGGACCCCTACGGCCCCACCCACCGCACCGCGATCACCGGCCGGGCCATGGAGAACCAGGCCTACGCGGTGATGGTGAACCGCGTCGGCGAAGGCGACGGCGGCCTGGTGTTCGCCGGCGGCAGTGCGGTGGTCGACCCCTTCGGCCAATTGCTCTGCGAGGCCGGCCGCGAGGAATGCCGGATGCGCGTGGAACTGGACCTGGCGCGCCTGCAGCAGGCGCGCCGCGACTACAGCTACATCGCCGAGCGCCGCTTCGTGCTGCCCGGCGAGACGCGCGAGCACGCCGACGGCCTGCGCGAGCTGCTGATTCCGGGCTGAGCCCCGGAAGGCGCAGGGCCGCGCCAACGATCCAGCCAAGAAGTACCGGCGGGAGCGCCCCTCCCGCCTGCGTCTCCCGGGTGAGGGGAGGCGCCTTTGCACGCGTCGATTTCGACTCTGCCATAACAAACACAACTCGGAGTAAGCACTCAATGGCTCGACTCAAGCGCACCCTCTCGCTGGGTTCGGTGGTGCTGTTCGGCATCGCCTACATGACCCCCATCATCGTCCTCGGCACCTTCGGCATCCTCGCCGACACCACCGGCGGCGTGGTGCCCGCGGCCTACCTCGTGGCCTCGGTGGCGATGCTCTTCACCGCCCTCAGCTACGGGCGCATGGCCGCCGCCTTCCCGGTGGCCGGCTCGGCCTACACCTACGTGCGCAAGTCCATCAGCCCCAAGCTGGGCTTCCTCGCCGGCTGGGGCGTGCTGCTGGACTACCTGTTCCTGCCCATGGCCATCTGGCTGATCGGCGCGGCCTACCTGCACTCGGCCTTCCCGGCGGTGCCCCAGGCGCTGTGGGTGCTGGCCTTCATCGGCGTGACCACCGGCATCAACGTCATCGGCCTGCGCCTGGCGAAGAACGTCAACAGCGTGCTGATGCTGGTGCAGTTCCTGGTGCTGGCGGCCTTCGTGCTGCTGGCGGTGCACTACGTGCTGGGTGACGCCAGCAAGCCGCTGTGGTCGCTGGAACCCTTCTTCAAGGAAGGCGTGCAACTGCCGCTGATCATGAGCGGCGCGGCCATCGCCTGCTATTCGTTCCTGGGCTTCGACGCGGTCAGCACCCTGACCGAGGAAACCCACGAGCCGCGCAAGAACATCCCGCGCGCCATCCTGCTGATCACCCTGATCGGCGGCTTCATCTTCATCGCCGCCAGCTACTTCGTGCAGCTCGCGCACCCGTCCACCGAGTTCCAGAACGCCGACTCGGCCGCCTACGAGATCGCCCGCAACATCGGCGGCGACCTCTTCGTCAGCCTCTTCCTCATCGGCCTGATCGTCGGCCAGTTCACCTCCGGCCTGTCGGCCCAGGCCAGCGCCTCGCGCCTGCTGTTCGCCATGGGCCGCGACGGCGTGCTGCCCAAGGCCTTCTTCGGCACCCTGAGCGAACGCTTCGGCACCCCGGTGGGCAGCATCGTGCTGTGCGGCGTGGTGGCCCTGCTGGCGCTGGAGATGGACGTGACCACCTCCACCTCGTTCATCAACTTCGGCGCCTTCCTGGCCTTCAGCCTGGTCAACCTGTCGGTGATCTTCCACTACTGGATTGCCCGCGGCGAACGCGGCCTGCGCGGCGCGGTGCTGTTCCTGGCCTTCCCGCTGATCGGCCTGGTCGCCGACCTCTGGCTGATGGCCAGCCTTGACCACCTGGCCATCTACCTGGGCCTGGCCTGGCTCACCGCCGGGGTGCTGTACCTGGCCGTGCTCACCGGCGGCTTCCGTCAGCAGCCGCCGGAGATGCACTTCGAGGAGGCCTGACTCAGGCCGGGTGCGGGCCGGCGGGCAACGGCCGGCCGCGCTCGGGTGCGTCGGGCTCCGCCGCGGCGCCCGCGGCCAGTTCGCGGGCGTCGGCGCGTTCGGCGCTGGACAGCTCGCCGGCCCGGAAGCCGGTGATGCGCAGCAGCGCCAGGGTGCAGGTCAGCGAGACCAGGGCGTAGAGCCCCGAGGCGATGGCCACGCCGACGATGCTGCCGGTGCTGTTGAGGATCCACTGCGCCAGCACCGGCGTGCCGCCGCCCACCAGCAGCGAGCACAGCTGGTAGGCCAGCGACAGCCCGGTGTAGCGCACCCGCGCGGGGAAGGCGCGGGCGAGGATGCCGCCCACCGCGCCGTAGAACATCGCATGGGGCACCGTGGCCAGGCACATGCCCACGGCGGCTATCCAGTAGACGTTGGTTTCCACGGCGAAGAACATCGCCGGCATCAGGATGAACTCCGGCAGCACCATCAGGCAGGCCGCCTTGCGCATGTCGATGCGCGAGGCCAGCAGCGCGCCGAACGGCTGGCTGAAGAACTGCACCACCAGGGCGATGACGATGATGCTGAGGAAGGTGCCCTGGCTGTAGCCGAGGGTCTTGGTGGCCCAGGACAGGGCGAAGGTACTCTTGAAGTAGGTGACGTGGATGATCGGCAGCACCCCGGCGCCGAGCAGCACGATCAGCCAGTGCTCGCGCAGCACTTCCACCAGCGGCAGCTTCACGGTCTTCTTCTGTTGCAGCAGGCGCTTCATGTCCTCGGACTCTTCCAGCTTCAGGCGGATGACCATGCCGACGATCACCAGCGCCGCGGAGATCAGGAACGGGATGCGCCAGCCCCAGAGCATGAAGTCCGGCATGGGCAGGGCGCTGAGGGCGAAGAACACCAGGGTCGCCAGCAGGTTGCCGGTGGGCGAGCCCTGCTGGGCGAAGGCCGCGTAGAGGATGCCCTTGCCCTTGGGCGCGCTTTCGCTGGCGATGAGGATGGCGCCGCCCCATTCGCCGCCCACGGCGACGCCCTGGATCACCCGCAGCACCACCAGGGCGACGGGCGCCCACACGCCGATCTGCGCGTAGACCGGCAGCAGGCCGATGCAGGTGGTGGCGATGCCCATCATGATCAGGGTGATCACCAGGGTGTTCTTGCGCCCGATCCGGTCGCCCAGGTGGCCGAAGATGATGCCACCCAGCGGGCGGGCGACGAAGCCGGACCAGAGGGTGACGAAGGACAGCAGCGTGGCCAGGCCCGGGTCCATGTCGGTGGGGAAGAACACCTTGCCGAACACCAGGGCGGCGGCCAGGCCGTAGATGTAGAAGTCGTACCACTCGATGGTGGTGCCGATGAAGGAGGCGATGCCGGCCTTGCGGGCCTTGCGGTGCAGTGCTGCGTCTGCGGAGGAGGGCGTGCTGGGCATGGGCGGGTCCTGTTTATTGTTGTTGTTCTGGTCGCCGACGCGCAGGCCTCGCGCGCGCCCTCCGGGGGAGGGCGCGGGGTGGCGACTGGCGTGCGTCGGTGTTGCCCCGGGTTGGCTCGGAGTCTATGCGGCGCCCCTGCGGATCAATAGTTTTTTTATCTTATGGTGCGATAAGCGATTGCGTATCGACGCCCTCGTCCAGGCAGGCCTTGAGCGTGGCCAGGAAGGCCTGGGCCGCATGGGGCGCGTCCTGCGCGGCGAGGATGGCGTGGATTTCCGAGCGCGCGCCGCTCTGCTCGATCTCCAGGTAGCGCACCTGGTTCTTCCAGGCCAGGCACAGCGTCTGCGGCAGCAGGGCCACGCCCATGCCCAGGCCGACCATGGCCGCGATGGTCTGCCACAGCCGCGCCTCGTGGCGGATGTGCGGGCTGAAGCCGGCGTCCACGCAGCGGGCGATGATCAGGTCGTGGTAGTGCGGCGACAGGCTGCGCGGGAAGAGGATGAAGCCCTCGTCGCGCAGCTCGGCGAGGTCGATGCGCGCCCGCCCGGCCAGGCGGTGGCCGGTCGGTACGCAGCAGAGGAAGGGGTCGGCGACCAGACATTCGGAGGCGATCCCGGCCGGCAGCCTGGCCCAGTGCACGAAGCCGATGTCGATCTGCCCGCGCTGCAGCGCCAGGGCCTGTTCCGAGGTGTTCATCTCCATCAGCAGCACCTCCATGTTCGGCTGCTCCGCCTCGAAGCGCGCCATGGCCCGCGGCAGGCCGCGGTAGAGCATGGAGTTGACGAAGCCCACGCGCAGCTGGCCCACCGCGCCCTCGGCGGAGAGCAGCGTCAGGCGCTTCACCTTCTCGGCCTGCAGCAACAGGCTGCGCGCCTCGTCGAGCAGCACCTGGCCGGCGTTGGTCAGCTTCACCGACTTGTTGTTGCGCACCAGCAGCTGGATGCCCAGTTGCTCCTCCAGCTTCTTGATGTCGAAGCTCAGCGCCGGCTGGGAGATGAACAGGCGCGCGGCGGCGCGGCCGAAATGCAGCTCCTCGGCGACGGCGATGAAGTAGCGCAGTTGCTTGAGGTCCATGGCAGGGCACCCGGGTTTCTACGATTTGTTTTTCTTATCGTGGATGATTTTTATTGTATTGGATACTTATCGTCACGCGCTCCTAGTCTCGGCGCCAGAACAAGACCCGGAGACGCGCCATGACCGCCATGCCTGAAGTCCGCCCCGAAGACGCCCTGAACATTCCCGACAGCCGCGGCATCAACCTGTATGCCTGCGACCCCTCGCTGCAGCGTCTGCTGGAGGTGTACCTGCCGCCGGAGGTGCTGGCGCAGTGGCGCGACACCCTCGAACGCCTCGGCGCCCGCGCCGGCGACGAACTGGACGTGCTGGCTCTGTCGGCGGACAGGAACCCGCCGCAGCTGGCGCCGCGCACCCGCCGCGGCGAGGACCTGCAGAGCATCCGCAAGCACCCGGACTACGTCGCCCTGGAGCGCGTGGCCTATTCGGAGCTCGGCCTGGCCTCCATGAGCCACCGCCCGGACGGCGCGCCGCCGCTGGTGAAGTACGCGCTGACCTACCTGTTCGTGCAGGCCGAGTTCGGCCTGTGCTGCCCGGTCAGCATGACCGATTCGCTGACCCGCACCCTGCGCAGGTTCGGCGCGCCGGAGCTGGTGGAGCGCTACCTGCCGTCCCTGGCCTCGCGGGACTTCGACAGGCTGTTCCAGGGCGCCATGTTCATGACCGAGCAGGCCGCCGGCTCCGATGTTGCCCGCACCCGCACCCTGGCGCGGCAAGAGGACGGGGAGTGGAAGCTGTACGGCGACAAGTGGTTCTGCTCCAACCCCGACGCCGACCTGGCCATGGTCCTGGCCCGCCCCGAAGGCGCGCCCGAGGGCATGAAGGGCGTGACTCTGTTCCTGCTGCCCAAGCACCGCCCGGACGGCTCGCGCAACGCCTACCGCATCCTGCGCCTGAAGGACAAGCTGGGCAGCCGCTCCATGGCCAGCGGCGAAATCTGCCTGGAAGGCGCCAGCGCCTACCTGATCGGCGAGGTCGGCCGCGGCTTCCAGCAGATGGCCGACATGGTCAACATGTCGCGCCTGTCCAACGGCGTGCGCGCCGCCGGCCTGATGCGCCGGGCGCTCAGCGAGGCGCTGTTCATCGCCCGCCACCGCCGTGCCTTCGGCAAGCACCTGATCGACATGCCGCTGATGCAGAAACAGCTGCTGAAGCTGATGCTGCCGGCCGAGCAGGCGCGCTCCATGTTCATGCAGATCGCCACCCTGCTGCCGCGCGCCGATGGCGGCGACGCCGCGGCGCAGAAGTGCGTGCGCATCCTCACCCCGCTGATCAAGTTCCGCGCCTGCCGCGATGCCCGGCGCGTCACCGGCGACGCCATGGAGGTGCGCGGCGGGGTGGGCTACATCGAGGAATGGAGCGACGCGCGCCTGGTCCGCGACGCCCACCTGGGCTCCATCTGGGAAGGCACCAGCAACATAGTCGCGCTGGACATCGCCCGCGCCGTCACCCGCGAACAGGCCCTGGAGCCGCTGCACCAGTACCTGCGCGGCCTGCTGGCCGAGAGCGGTCTGCCGGACGCCAGCCGCACCCGCTTCGAGGCGCTGCTGGAGCGCAGCGTGGTGCTCATGGCCGACGTGGCCGAGGCGCGCCAGGACGAGCAGGTGCGCCAGGCCGGCAGCGCGCTCTACCACATCGCCAGCGCCATCTTCATGGCCTGGGAAGCCGGCCGCCAGGCCAGAGACCGCCGGCGCCTGGCCCTGGCCCACCTGGTGTTGCAGCACAAGCTGCTGCCGCGCGACCCGCTGGGCCTGCAAGCCGGGGCGCCGCTGCTGGCCCGGCTGCTCGACGAGGGCGAGATGAGCCTGGACGAGGCCATGCAACTGCTGCCGGCCTGATTTCCCGCAACCGACAAGAATCGACAAGAGAGAGTTGCCATGAACCACGAGACCGGTGCCCTGCGTGGCCTGAAAGTCATCGACCTGAGCCGCGTGCTGGGCGGCCCCTACTGCTCCCAGGCCCTGGCCGACCACGGCGCGGAAGTGATCAAGCTGGAGCCCCTGGGCGGCGACGAGACGCGCGGCTGGGGCCCGCCCTTCGAGGGCGACACGGCTTCCTATTTCCGCGGCGTGAACCGCAACAAGAAGGGCATCGCCGTCGACCTGTCCAGGCCCGAGGGCATCGAGTTGCTGCTGCAACTGCTGGAAGGCGCCGACGTGCTGATCGAGAACTTCAAGCCCGGCACCCTGGCGCGCTGGGGCATCGGTTACGCCGAGGTGCTCAGCCCGCGCTTCCCGCAGCTGATCCACTGCGCGGTGTCCGGCTTCGGCGCCGACGGCCCGCTGGGCGGGCTGCCCGGCTACGACGCGGCGATCCAGGCCATGGCCGGGCTGATGAGCGTGAACGGCGAGGCCGAGGGCGGGCCGTTGCGCATCGGCCTGCCGATCGTCGACATGGTCACCGGGCTGAACGCCGTGGCCGGCATCCTGCTGGCGCTGCACGAGCGCGAACGCAGCGGGCGCGGGCAGTCGGTGGACATCGCCCTGTACGACTGCGGCATCTCGCTGCTGCACCCGCACCTGCCGAACCACTTCGCCTCCGGGCGCACGCCGCAGCGCACCGGCAACGCCCACCCGAACATCGCCCCCTACGACAGCTACCGCACCGGCGGCGAGCCGATCTTCCTCGCCGTGGGCAACGACCGCCAGTTCGCCAAGCTGTGCGAATACCTGGGCGCTGGCGAGCTGCTGGAAGACCCGCGCTTCGCCGACAACGGCCAGCGCTCGGTCAACCGCGAAGCGCTCAAGCAGGCGCTGGAGGGCCACCTGGCGACGCACGATGGCCGCGAGCTGGCCGAACGGCTGATCCGCCTGGGCGTGCCCTGCGGCGCCATCGCCACGGTGGACCGCGTGGTCGAGCACCCGCACACCGCGCATCGCGGCCTGGTGGTGCAACTGGGCGACTACCGCGGCATCGCCTCGCCGGTGAAGCTCTCGCGCACCCCGGCCAGCTACCGCAGCGCGCCGCCGGCCCTGGGCGGGAACACCCGCGAGGTGCTCGCGGAGCTGGGCCTGGCGCCGGAGACCATCGAGGCCCTGTACCGGCGCGGCATCGTCCGCGGCTGAGTCTTTCCGGCGGTTTTGCCCACGTGGGGGACCTGCGCCAGGCGATGGCGCCGTTCCGCTGCGAGCGGTCTATGCTTTTGGGCCGACCCGTCATCGGCAGAGGCAAGCACCATGAGCGACCGTCGCATCACCTTCTACCACTCCCCGCAAACCCGTTCCTCCGGCACCCTGGCGCTGCTGGAGGAACTGGGCGCCGACTACGACCTGCACCTGCTCAACATGCAGGCCGGCGAGCAGCGCCAGCCGGCCTACCTGGCGATCAACCCGATGGGCAAGGTCCCGGCCATCCGCCACGGCGAGGCGCTGGTGACCGAGCAGGGCGCCGTCTACATCTACCTCGCCGACCTGTACCCGGAAGCCGGACTGGCGCCGGCCATCGGCGACCCGCTGCGCGGGCCCTACCTGCGCTGGCTGGTGTTCTACGGCTCCAGCTTCGAGCCGGCGGTGACCGACCGTTCCCTGGGCCGCGAGCCGGCGCCCCAGGCGCGCAGCCCCTACGGCGATTTCGAGACGGTGATGAAGGTCATCGACGAGCAGTTGCAGAAGGGGCCCTACCTGCTCGGCGAACGCTTCACCGCGGCGGACGTGCTCTGGGGCTCGGCGCTGGCCTGGACCACGCACTTCGGCATAGTGCCGAAGACCCCGGCCATCGAGCGCTACATCGCGAAAGTCACCGCGCGGCCCTCCTTCGCCAAGATCGCCGAACGGGACGCGCAATGGCACGCGGAACACGCCAAGGCGGCGGGCAAGGCGTAGGCGCGGGGGGGGCGGCGTAGGGCGTATAACCGTTCGCGGTTATACGCCGCCTCACCTTTCCCCTCGACCCTGCCTCGGTCGATCCGGGGGAATGCGTGACCAGCGCCAAGCTCGACACCGAGCGGGCCGGTAACCAAGGTCAAACGGCGGATAACGCCATAGGCGTTATGCGCCCTACGGATTGGAATGGCGTAGGTGGGGCAGGGTAGGGATCTCATCCGCGAACCGCGCCGGGACGTCCGGCTATCGCGGACAGAGTCTCCTACGTGGCAGGAGTCGCCCCGTAGGATGGCGTTGAGCGAAGCGATACCCATCACCACGACCGCATGGGTTTCGCAAGCTCAACCCATCCTACGAAGAGCGCCCAGGCGCTGCCCGCGACTTCACCCCTTCGCCGCGCTGACCCCCTCCAGGGTGGCGAAGGAGGTGTCCTTGGCCGTCAGCAGGAAATCGCGCATGAAGGGCGCATCCAGCATGTCCGCGCGGATGGCCGCGTAGAGCGTGCAGTACAGACCCTTCTCGCCCAGGCGCTTGGCCGTCACGTAGCCGCGCGAGCTGTATTCGTGCAGCGCCCAGTTGGGCAGGCTGCACACGCCGCGGCCGGAGGCCACCAGCTGCATCATCATCACCGTCAGCTCCGAGGTGCGCACCTGGGCCGGCTCGACGTCGGCCGGCTCGAGGAAGCGGGTGAAGATGTCCAGGCGGTCGCGCTCGATGGGGTAGGTGATCAGCGTCTGGCTGGCCAGGTCTTCCGGCACTATGTAGGGCTTGCCGGCCAGCGCGTGGTGGTTGTCCACCGCCAGCAGCGCCTCGTAGGTGAACAGCGGCACGTAGGTGATGCCGGCGATGTCCACCGGGTCGGAGGTCACCACCAGGTCGAGGTCGCCGCGGGCCAGGGCCGGCAGCGGCGCGAAGGAGAAGCCCGAGGCCAGGTCCAGCTCCACCTCCGGCCAGGCGTCGCGGAACTGGTCGATGGTCGGCATCAGCCACTGGAAGCAGCTGTGGCATTCGATGGCCATGTGTAGGCGCCCGGCGGTGCCGCCGGCCAGGCGCGCCAGGTCGCGTTCGGCGGTGCGCAGCTGCGGCAGGATGGCATCGGCCAGCTGCAGCAGGCGCAGGCCGGCGCTGGTGAAACGCACCGGCTTGGTCTTGCGGATGAACAGCGACAGGCCCAGGCGGTCCTCCAGTTCCTTGAACTGGTGGGACAGGGCGGACTGGGTCAGGTGCAGGCGTTCGGCGGCTTCCACCAGGCTGTCGGCTTCACGCAGGGCGTGGAGGGTTTTCAGGTGACGAATCTCGAGCATGGCGCCGCTTCCAACATGAGTAAAACTTGATTACATCCGAAACTGGATTGAGTTTGTCTCATGCGCGGCCGGCTGTCGACCCGCCCGTGCCGCCGCCGATCTACCAACTCAGATAGAACATGCCCTTGGCCAGCAGCACTATGCCCAGGACGTGGGCGAAGACGCTGTAGTGGATGATCCGCGAGCGCCGTCCGGTCATCCCGCCGCTGTGCATCAGGTACATGGCGCAGAAGAAGTGGCAGAGCACGCTGGCGGCCAGCAGCAGCTTCAGGCTCAGCAGGGTGGCGAAGGGCGAGTCCAGCGGATGGGCCAGCAGCGGCAGGTAGCGCAGTTTCAGCATGCCCAGGCCGCTGCCGAAGAGCGTCAGGATCACCCAGGGCATCACCCGCCGCAGGCGCTGGCCGAGGGCACGTTCCACGGCGCGCAGGGCTTCTGCCGGCACATGGCGGCGCACCCGTTCGAGAATCAGCACCTCGAAGAACACGGTGCCGACGAAGGCGATGGCGGCCAGCAGATGCAGGACCAGCAGGATCGGATAGCTCATGGGCGCCCCTTGGCGAACGGCTGCTTCCCTGGAACCATGCCGGGCCGGCCGCGCCCGTGCCATGACGCCGGTCAGGCTGGCGGCGACCGCTCGGCGCCTTTCATCAAAGTGTCACGGTTGTGTGGCAGAGCGATGCACGGAAATTCATCAGAATCGGCTTTCACTGGGGTTCTGCATTCCGGATTTTCACATGCGTGCGTTTCTCTTGGCGCTGGCACTGTCGTGCCTGGCGCCCTTCACTGCCTTTGCCGGCGATCGTTGCGACCCACGGGTGCCCACCGACACCCTGGACCTGGGCGACGTGCGCCTGGCCTACCAGAGCATAGGCTCGCCGAAGGACCCGACGCTGCTGCTGATCATGGGCCTGGGCGGCCAGCTCATCCACTGGCCCGACGAAGTGGTGCAGACCCTCTGCCAGCAGGGCTTCCGCGTCATCCGCTACGACAACCGCGACGTCGGCCTGAGCGCCTGGCGCGTGCCCACGCCTGGCGCCAACCTCACCTACGAGGTGATCCGCTACCGCCTGGGCCTGCCGGTCAGCGCGCCCTACAGCCTCACCGACATGGCCTGGGATGCCCTGCGCCTGCTGGACGGGCTGCACGTCGAGCAGGCCCACGTGCTGGGCGCGAGCATGGGCGGGATGATCGCCCAGCACGTCGCCGACCTGGCGCCGCAGCGGGTGCTCAGCCTGACCCTGGTGATGACCAGCTCCGGCGCCGAGGGCCTGCCGGCGCCCAGCGACAGCCTGCTGAAACTGCTGGCCCGGCGCGAGGCCGGCAGCCGCGAACAGGCCATCGAGCAACAGGCCGACCTGCTCGCCGCCCTGGGCAGCCCGGAGGTGAAGGACGACCGCGAGCAACTGCTGCGCCAGGCGGCGCAATCCTACGACCGCGCCTTCAACCCCGAGGGGGTGCAGAGGCAGATGCTGGCGATCCTCGCCGAGCCCAGCCGGGTCGACCTGCTCAACCGTTTGAATGTGCCTACCCTGGTCATTCATGGCACCGCCGATCCGTTGTTGCCAGTGATGCATGGGGTGCATGTGGCGGCGCATATCCACGGGGCGGAGTTGAAGCTGATTCCGGGGATGGCCCATCGTTTCCAGGAGGCGTTCAAGGCACCGTTGCTGGCGGCGGTGTTGCCTTACCTGCGGGCGCATCAGACGGCGGGGCATGTGGCGCAGTTGTAGGGGCGGGGGGCTTTCGTAGGAGCGAGCTTGCTCGCGAACGGCGTTTGCCGGTGGCGTAGGTGCTGGGTTCAAGAGCGCCCTCTCCCCAGCCCTCTCCCTGAAGGGAGAGGGGGCTTGTCCGTGCCGAGAGAAGGAATGGTTTCAGCCGGAAACCCCAGGTGTTGCCGGCTGACTCAGGAATACCAAAGCGCTCCGAACGGTCCCCTCTCCCTTCAGGGAGAGGGTTAGGGAGAGGGAGCAGAGTTGGCCCCAGAAACAGTGGCTAAAGGGATACGCCCATTCGCGAGCAAGCTCGCCCCCACAGACCGCCCCACGAACCTCCTCAAACCGCCTTCGGCAAAGGCGCGAACAGCGCGTCGATATCGGCATCATCCAACTGCCAATCCGTTCCCGCGCCTTCGAGGATGCCGGCCGCCAGCGCGGCCTTCTCCCGCTGCAGCAGCTGGATCTTCTCTTCCACCGTGCCGCGGGCGATCAGTTTGTAGACGAACACCGGCTTGTCCTGGCCGATGCGGTAGGCGCGGTCGCTGGCCTGGTTCTCGGCGGCTGGGTTCCACCAGGGGTCGTAGTGGATCACCGTGTCCGCCGCGGTCAGGTTCAGGCCCACGCCGCCGGCCTTCAGGCTGATCAGGAACAGCGGCACGCGGCCCTGCTGGAAGTCTTCCACCGGCTGGCGGCGGTCGCGGCTGTCGCCGGTCAGCAGGGCGTAGTCGATGCCGCGTTGCTGCAGGGCCTCGCCGACCAGCGCGAGCATCGAGGTGAACTGCGAGAACAGCAGCACGCGGCGGCCTTCGGCGAGCAGTTCCTCGAGCATGTCCAGCAGGTATTCCAGCTTGCCCGAGGTCACTGCCTTGGCGCGGCCGCTGGGTGGCGGGGCGTCCTTTTGCACCAGGCGGATGTCGCAGCACACCTGGCGCAGCTTGAGCAGCGCTTCGAGGATGATGATGCGGCTGCGGGCCAGGCCGCGGCGGGCGATTTCGTCGCGGACCTTGCGGTCCAGGGCCAGGCGCACCGTCTCGTAGAGGTCGCGCTGGGCCTCGCTGAGCTCGATGTGCTGGATGAACTCGCTCTTGGGCGGCAGCTCCGAGGCCACCTGTTCCTTGGTGCGGCGCAGCAGGAAGGGGCGGATGCGCGCGGCCAGGTGGGCCAGGCGTGCCTGGTCGCCGTGGCGCTCGATGGGCGTGCGGTAGTGCTGGGCGAACTGCTTGGCGTCGCCCAGCCAGCCGGGCAGCAGGAAGTGGAACAGCGACCAGAGCTCGCCCAGGTGGTTCTCCAGCGGCGTGCCGGTCAGGCACAGGCGGTGCCGCGCGTTCAGCTGGCGCGCGGCCTGGGCCGCCTTGGTGCCGGCGTTCTTGATGTTCTGCGCCTCGTCGAGGATCAGCAGGTGGTAGGCGTGCTTGCCGAGCTTTTCCGCATCGCGCGGGAGCAGGGCGTAGGTGGTGAGGATGAGGTCGTGCTCCTCGATCTTCGCGAAGTCGCGCCGCCGGCCGGCGCCGTGCAGGGCCAGCACGCGCAGGCCGGGGGTGAAGCGCTCGGCCTCGTCCAGCCAGTTGGGGATCAGGCTGGTGGGCATCACCACCAGGGCCGGCGCGTTGAGGCGCCCGGCCTGCTTCTCCAGCAGCACGTGGGCCAGGGATTGCAGCGTCTTGCCCAGGCCCATGTCGTCGGCGAGGATGCCGCTGGCGCCCACCGCGCGCAGCGTCTGCATCCAGCTCAGGCCCTCGTGCTGGTAGGCGCGCAGCTCGGCGCGCAGGCCCTCGGGCAGCGGCGCCGGCTGGGCGCGGTAGTCGCGCAGGCGCATGGCGATCTCGCGCAACTCGTCGCCGCCCTGCCAGCGCAGCGGCAGTTCTTCCAGCTCGGAGAGCCGCGCGGCGTCCGGCGCGCCCATGCGCAGGCGGCGCACCGGCGCCTGGTCGCCCAGGTAGAACTCCGACAGGGTGCCCAGCAGCGGCTTGAGCTTGCCGAAGGGCAGGGCCACCCGCAGCGGCCGCTCCGAGGCGGTCTGCCAGCTGTGCACCGGGTTGCGCCCGGCGTCCAGGCGCAGCACCAGTTGCTCGTCGTCGGGGTGGCGGGCCAGGGCCTGCGGGTCGAGCAGCGCCGGCATGCGCCGGATCAGCTCGATCAGCGCCGGCAGCAGGCTGATGCGGCGGCCGTCGACCTCGATGCCCAGTTCCAGGTCGAACCACTGGCGGTCGTCGGTCTCCTCGATCTCGGCGTACCAGTTCTCGATGGGCGTCAGGTCGAAGACGAACTCCGGGCGCACGTCCACGTCCCAGCCGCGCTCGCGCAGCTGCGGCAGGCCCTCGCGCATGAATTGCTGCCAGGTGGCGTCGTCGGGCAGCTCGAACATCTCCCCGGCGCTTTCCTCCAGGGCATCGCTGCGCCGCATCGCCGGCTTGAAGCCGAACTGGCGCAGTTGCTGGCGCAGCTGCTGCTCGCGCTCGGGCTGGCGGCTGAGGCGGACGATGCGGTCGTCGCGGAACACCCGCAGCTCGCTGCCGGTGCGCGGGTTGATCGGCCCCGAGACGGGCATGCCGGCGTACAGGAAGGCCAGCGCGGCGCGGTGCCGGGCGATGTTCTGCATGCGCCCGCTGCGCAGGTCGAAGCCGCTGTGCACGTGGCTGCCCAGGGTCAGGCGCGGGCGCGGCGCCAGGTCGGCGGGCGCCGCCGGCGGCTCGGCGGGTGGGGTCATCGGAGGTTCCTTCCGGCAAGCCCGGGGAAATACACAAACGCCCGATGATACCCCTATTTCCCGCGACGCGCTGCCACAGGCGGCTCAGCGGGCGAAGCGCCGCGCCCCCGCCACGCAGGCCACCACCGCCAGGGTCGAGACGGCCATCAGCGGGCTGACCTGCTCGTGCAGCAGCAGGCCGGCCAGGGCCAGGCCGAAGAAGGGTTGCAGCAGCTGCAGCTGGCCCACCGCGGCGATGCCGCCGCGGGCCAGGCCGTGGTACCAGAAGAAGAAGCCGATGAGCATGCTGAACAGCGACACGTAGCCCAGGCTCAACCAGGCCGGCAGGCTGGCCGCGGCGAGGTCGGCCGGCCAGGTCCACAAGGTCAGCGGCAGCATCAGCGGCAACGACAGCACCAGCACCCAGCAGATCACCTGCCAGCTGCCCAGGTGCCGCGACAGCCGCGCGCCCTCGGCGTAGCCCAGGCCGCAGGCGAGGATGGCCGCCAGCATCAGCACATCGCCCAGCAGGCTGCCGGCGCCGCCCTGGCTCAGCGCGTAGCCGGCCACCGCCGCGCTGCCGAGCAGCGAGAAGGCCCAGAACGCCGGGCGCGGCCGCTCGCCGGCGCGCAGCACGGCGAAGCTGGCGGTGGCCAGCGGCAGCAGGCCGACGAAGACGATGGCGTGGGCCGAGCTGACGTGGCGCAGGGCCAGGGCGGTGAGCAGCGGGAAGCCGACCACCACGCCCAGGGCCACCACCAGCAGCGCCGGGATGTCCTGGCGCGCCGGGCGGCGCTGGCGCAGCACGAAGAGGATGGCCGCGGCCAGCAGCCCGGCGATGCTGGCCCGGGCCAGGGTGAGGAAGGTCGGTTCGAAGCTGCCCACCGCCACCCGCGTGGCCGGCAGCGAGCCGCTGAAGATGAGCACGCCGAGGAAACCGCTGAACCAACCGCCTAAAGAAGCATTCATCGAGCATTCGCCGAGAGGAGAGGGGAGTCTCGATGGTGGCGCCGGGGAGGGCGGGCGACCAGTGACAGATCAGTACAATTCGAACAAACTGTCCTGGATTTTCATCGGTACAGTCGAGGTGGCCATGGCCGTGACACGGGTGGACGGGGTGATGCGCCAGGTGCGCGAACGCCTGGCGGCGCGCAGCCTGGTGCCGGGCGAGCGGCTGCCGTCGATCCGCGCGCTGGCGCAGAGCCTGGAGGTGTCCAAGAGCACCGTGGTGGAGGCCTACGAGCGCCTCGCCGCCGAGGGCCTGATCGCCGCCCGGCGCGGTTCCGGCTTCTACGTCTGCGGCCGGCTGCCGCCGCTGTCGCTGGCCGAGATCGGCCCGGCGCTGGACCGCAGCATCGACCCGCTGTGGATTTCCCGCCAGGCGCTGGAAGCCGCGGAGGATTCGCTCAAGCCCGGCTGCGGCTGGCTGCCGCCGTCCTGGCTGCCGGAGGACGAACTGCGCCGCGCCCTGCGCCAACTGGCCCGCGGGCCGCAGTCGAGCCTGCTGGAGTACGGCCGCCCCTACGGCCACGCCGGCCTGCGCGAGCAGCTGGCGCGGCGCCTGGGCGACTACGGCCTGCAGGTCGGCGCGCAGCAGATCGTGCTCACCGACGGCGGCACCCACGCCATCGACCTGGTCTGCCGCTTCCTGCTGGAGCCCGGCGACGAGGTGCTGGTGGACGACCCCGGCTACTTCAACTTCCAGGCCCTGCTGCGCGCCCATCGTGCGGTGGCCATCGGCGTGCCCTACACGCCGCAGGGGCCGGACATCGAGGCCCTGGCCGGCCTCCTGCAGCGCCACCGGCCGCGCCTGTACATCACCAACTCGGCCTTCCACAACCCCACCGGCGCGCAGCTCTCGCCGCTGGTGGCGCACCGCCTGCTGAAACTGGCCGAGGCCCATGACCTGCTGATAGTCGAGGACGACATCTTCGCCGACTTCGAGCACGAGCAGGCGCCGCGGCTGTCCGCCTTCGACGGCCTGCAGCGGGTGATCCAGGTCGGCAGCTTCTCCAAGACGCTGTCCGCCTCGGTGCGCTGCGGCTATATCGCGGCGCGGCCGCAGTGGTGCGAGCAACTGGTGGACCTGAAGCTGGCCACCTCCTTCGGCAACAGTCCGTTCAATGCCGAACTGCTCCACGAGCTGCTGCGCAAGGGCGGCTACCGCCGGCATATAGAAGGCCTGCGCGTGCGCCTGGCCGACGCCATGGGCGACACCCTGGCGCGCCTGCGCGGGCTGGGCCTGCAACCCTGGCTGGAGCCGCGCGGCGGGGTGTTCGTCTGGGCGCGCCTGCCCGGCGCTCTGGATGCCGCCGCGGTGTCCCGCGCGGCGCTGGAGCAGGGCATGGTGCTGGCGCCGGGCAACGTCTTCAGCCTGGGCCAGAACGCGCCGGACTTCCTGCGCTTCAACGTCGCCCAGTGCCAGTCGCCGCGGGTCTTCCAACTGCTCGAACGGGCCATGGAGCAGGCCCGGCGGGGGCGCTGAAAACTTTTCTGATTTTTTCTGCAGGTTTTCCACGGTCGTTCGGCCTCTGTGCAATCCCGCCTGTGCGAACGAGGAAATCCACAGCATGTCCCGCTTCCCCAACACGTCGCCGCGCCCGCTGCTGCGCGCCCTGCGCCCAGGACAACTTCCTGCCGGCCTCGGGCGCGCTCAGCCACAGCGCCTACGCCCGGCCTGGAATGCCCTGATGGTGGGGAAGAGGCGCGGGATTATTCACATCCGTTCTTGCGTATCTCTTTCAAATGCGAACGCATTTCATATAAATTTCCGCTTTTGCCCACCCCTGTTCGGGGTGAACTTCTGTCAGCAGGTGAGCACAGCCATGCACCCGTCCGGATTCCCGCCGTTCCAGCCCGAGGTACGCCCATGAGCAGCAAGGGCCGCTTCGGCGCGCAACTCAGCGCGCGCATCCTGGCCGCATTGTTCGGCGGCTATGCCCTGGCCTACACCAGCACCGCCTTCCTCAGCGTCTACCTGCCGCTGGCCCGCGCCGACCGCGTGGCCTTCGCCAGCCTGGGCTGCTTCATGGTCTGGGTGGTGGCCATCCTCTACGTGTTCGCCGCCCGCAGCACCTGGCGCGCCTGCCTGGTGCCGCTGGCGCTGAGCGCGCTGCTGGCGCTGGCCGCGTTCCTGCCCCACGACTTCGGAGTGCGCCCATGAGCCTGCGCCAGTCGATGTCCGGACTGCATACCTGGAGCGGCCTGCTGGTCAGCTGGCTGCTGTTCGTGGTGATCTTCTCCGGCAGCCTGTCCTGCTTCGAGCCGGAGCTGACGCGCTGGATGCTGCCGCAACTGCACGAGGCGCAGCAGCCGGCGGTGGGCGTGGACCAGGTCCACGCCGCCCTGGTCGAGCGCGCGCCCAAGGCCCATGCCTACTGGATGCTGCCGCCGACCGAGCGCGGGCCCTACTGGACCGCCGGCTGGGTGCCCAGCGATCTCAGCGCCTTCCGCTCCTTCCTGATCGACGCCCAGACCGGCGAGGAACTGCCGAAGACCGTCGGCGGCGGCTTCTTCTTCGAGCTGCACTATGCCCTGCACGCCGGCACCCCGGGCATCTACATCGTCGGTATCGCCGGGATGTTCATGCTGGTGGCGCTGGTCAGCGGGGTGATCGTCCACCGGCGCATCTTCAAGGACTTCTTCACCCTGCGGCCGAAGGCGGCGCGCCAGCGCAGCTGGCTCGACGCGCACAACGTGCTGGGGGTGATCGGCCTGCCGTTCCACGTGCTGCTGGCCTACACTGGGCTGGTGATCTTCATCACCCTGTACATGCAGGCCGGCATCAAGGTCGCCTACAAGGGCGATTTCGAGCGCTTCGAACACGAGGTGCAGCACGCCTTCGACCGCGAGGAGCTGGGCCGCCCGGCCAAGCCGCCGAAGCCGATCTCGCGCATGGTCGAGCGCGCCCGCGAGCAGTGGGGCGACGACAGCCGGGTGGGCTGGATCAACCTCGAACACCCCAACGACGCCTCGTCCATGGTGCAGATCCGCCGGGCCGTGGACCGCGGCATGGTCAACGACCAGCGCACCGTTTCCTTCGACGCCGCCACCGGCGCGCTACTGCACGTGCAGCCGCCCTATGGCAACGGCTACAAGACCTACGCCTGGCTGACCGGGCTGCACATGGCGCAGTTCGGCGGCACCCTGGTGCGCATTCTCTACCTGCTGCTGGGCCTGGTCGGCTGCGGGATGATCTTCGGCGGCCTGCAGGTCTGGGTGGCCAAGCGCGAAGCCCGCGGCAGCGCCGGCCTGGGCCTGGTGCGCACGCTCAACGCCGCGGTCTGCGGCGGCCTGCCGCTGGCCAGCCTGGGGCTGCTGGCGGCCTCGCGCCTGCTGCCGGCGGAACTGGCGCAGCGCGATCGCTGGGAAATCACCAGCTTCGTGGTGGTCTGGCTGCTGGCGCTGCTGCACGCGGCGTGGCGCCAGGGCAGCGGCCGCACCGCCCGCGAGCAGGCGCTGGTCGCCGCCGTGCTGGCCCTGGGCCTGCCGCTGCTGGGGCTGTTCGGCCCCGAGCCGGGCCGCCTGACCAGCAGCCTGGCCCGTGGCGACTGGCTGCTCGCCGGCATCGACCTGGCATTGCTGCTCAGCGGCGCGCTGTGCGCCGCCCTGGCCTGGCGCCTGGGCCGCCCGCCGGGGCCCGAAGCCAGGTCGCGCCGCCGTGAACGGGTGGAAGGGGAGTACGCCTGATGCTGCTGGTCTTCGGTCTCAACCTGCTGGCGATGACCGCCGCCTGCCTGGGCCTCGCCCGCCACCACCGCGAACTGTTCGGCCGCGCGCCCAGCGAGGCCCGCGTGCGCCTGCTGCGCGGCGTGGCGCTGGTGGACGGCGGGCTAGCGCTGGCCTACTGCATCCACCTGCTGGGCATCGAGCTGGGCCTGGTCTACTGGGCCTGTCTGCTGATGCTCGCCACCACCACCCTGGTGGCCCTGCTGGCCTGGCTGCCGCGCCTGGCGCTGCCGGCGGCGGCGGGGGTGCCGTTGGTGGGTGGGGTGTTGGCAGTTTTGGGGTGATTGCTGGGGGGATGGGCTTTTCGTAGGAGCGAGCTTGCTCGCGAATGGGGCCTCCCGGTTACTTGGATGCCTGGGCTTGGCTCCGCTCCCTCTCCCTAACCCTCTCCCTGAAGGGAGAGGGGACCGTTGGGCAGGGTTTGATGTTATGGCGTTAGCCGGCAGCATCGAAAGCTACCGGCTGAAACCTAGCCTTCTCTCGGCACGGACAGCCCCCTCTCCCTTCAGGGAGAGGGCTGGGGAGAGGGGACGGAGTTCATCCAAACACCAATAACGCCAGGATAAGCCCCATTCGCGAGCAAGAACTAGGCGTCCCCCTCGCTCCTACGAAAAGCCCCGTCGCTCAGCTGTTGAACGCCGCGCGGTATTCCCCCGGCGTAGCCCCCAGCGCCGCGCGGAAGCGGTTGGCGAAGTGGCTGGCGCTGGAGAAGCCGCAGGCCAGGGCTATCTCGCTCAGCGCCAGGCTGCCCTGGCGCAGCAGTTCGCAGGCGCGGGCCAGGCGCCTGGCCAGCACGTACTGGTGCGGCGGCATGCCGAAGCTTTCGCGGAACATGCGCGCGAAGTGGTATTCCGAAAGCGCTGCCAGCGCCGCCAGCTCGCCCAGGCTGAGCGGTTCGGCGAGGTTCTGCTCGATGTAGTCGCACAGCCGCCGGCGCAGGGCAGGGGCCAGGCCGCCCTTCAGCCGCAGGCCGTCGCGGCGGCCGACCTGGGTCAGCAGGGCATGGTCGACGATGGCCTGGGCCAGGCTGCTGGTGTGCAGGCGTTCGCCCGGCTCGTTCCAGTCCAGCTGCACCAGCTGGCGGAAGCGCGCGGCCTGCTGCGGGTCGTCGAGGAAGGTGTGTTCGCGCAGCCGCAGCTCGCGCGGTTCGCGGTCGAGCAGCTGCACGCAGCCCAGGGCGAAGCGTTCCGGGCTGAAGTACAGGTGCGCCAGGCGGATGTCGCCGTTGACGATCCACGAGGCTTCCTCGCCGGCCGGCATGATGCACAGCTTGTCCGGCGCGCCCTTGGCGCCGGGGGCGCCGCGGCGGAAGGTGCCGGTGCCGCCGGCCAGGTAGCAGGACAGCGTGTGGTGGTCGGGGCTGAGGTAGTCGCGGGCGTCGTGGCGGTTGCTCCACATGGCCGCGGACAGGCCGTCGCCCAGTTCGGCGCAACGCTCCAGGCGGGCGTTGGGCGAACTGTTCATGGACTGGAAGACCTGCAGCTGTTCGATGGCGGACATGGGGCGACTCCTTCAGGCCTCCACTCTACCCGCGCCCGCGCGCGTTGCCAGCCCGGTTGTCGCAATAAGCGCAAGAATCTGCAAGCGGCGCCCGGGCGCGCGGGCGGACACTGGCTTCCCATGACCGGAGGCCAGCCATGAACCTGTCGCTCTACCTGCTCACGGTGCTCATCTGGGGCACCACCTGGATCGCCATCAAGCTGCAGGTCGGCGAGGTCGCCATCGCGCTGTCCATCGCCTACCGCTTTGCCCTGGCGGCGCTGGTGCTGTTCGCCATTCTCCTGCTCAGCCGCCGCCTGCAGCCGCTGGGCCGGCGTGGCCAGGCGCTGTGCCTGGCCCAGGGCCTGTGCCTGTTCTGCGTGAACTTCCTGTGCTTCTACACCGCCAGCCAGTGGATCCCCAGCGGGCTGATCGCCGTGGTGTTCTCCACCGCCACCCTGTGGAACGCGCTGAATGCGCGCATCTTCTTCGGCCAGCGCATCGCGCCGAACGTCGCCGGCGGCGGCGCCCTGGGGCTGCTCGGCCTGGCCCTGCTGTTCTGGCCGGAGCTGAGCGGCCACGCCGCCAGCCGCGAGACCCTCTACGGCCTGGGCCTGGCCCTGCTGGGCACGCTGTGCTTCTCCGCCGGCAACCTGCTCTCCAGCCTGCAGCAGAAGGCCGGGCTGCGCCCGTTGAGCACCAACGCCTGGGGCATGCTCTACGGCGCGCTGATCCTGCTGGCGATCTGCCTGGTGCAGGGCGTGCCCTTCACCTTCGACGGCAGCCCGCGCTACGTCGGTTCGCTGTTGTACCTGGCGATTCCCGGTTCGGTGATCGGCTTCACCGCCTACCTGACCCTGGTCGGGCGCATGGGGCCGGAGCGCGCGGCCTACTGCACCGTGCTGTTCCCGGTGGTGGCGCTGAACGTCTCGGCGTTCATGGAGGGCTACCAGTGGAGCGCGCCGGCCCTGACCGGGCTGGCGCTGGTGATGGCCGGCAACGTGCTGGTGTTCCGCAAGCCGAAGCCGGTTGCGGCGGGGCAGGCGGCTCTTCGTAGGATGGGTTGAGCGTGCGAAACCCATGCGGTCGCGGCGATGGGTATCGCTTCGCTCAAGACCATCCTACGAAGAGCATCCCGGTGTGGCCTGTAGGGACTTCGTCCGCGATCAGCCCTTCCACACCTGCGGGTTGACCAGGTTCTTCGGCCGCTCGCCGCGCAGCGCCGTCTCGAAGTTCTCCAGGGCGCATTCGGCCATGGCCAGGCGCGTTTCGTGGGTGGCCGAGCCGATGTGCGGCAGGGTCACGGCGTTGGGCAGGGCGAACAGCGGCGATTCGGCCAGGGGCTCCTTCTCGTACACGTCCAGGCCGGCGGCGAGGATGCGTTTTTCCTGCAGCGCTTCTACCAGCGCCGCTTCGTCGATCACCTGGCCGCGGGCGATGTTGACCAGGATCGCGCTGGGCTTCATCAGCTCCAGCTCGCGCTTGCCGATCAGCTTGCGGGTGGCGTCGGACAGTGGCACCACCACGCAGACGAAGTCGGCCTCGCCGAGCAGTTCGTCGAAGCCGCAGTAGCGCGCGCCCAGTTCCTGCTCCAGCTCCGGCTTGCGGTTGTTGCCGTGGTAGAGCACGTCCATGTTGAAGCCGAAGCGGCCGCGGCGGGCGATGGCCGCGCCGATGCGGCCCAGGCCGAGGATGCCGAGCTTCTTGCCGTGCACGTCGACGCCGAACAGCGGCGCGTCCACGGTGCGCTTCCACTGCCCGGCCTTGGTCCAGGCGTCCAGCTCGGCGGTGCGCCGGGCGGCGGCCATGATCAGGGCGAAGCCGAGGTCGGCGGTGGTTTCGGTGAGCACGTCCGGGGTGTTGGTCAGGGCGATGCCGCGCTGGTTCAGGTAGGCCAGGTCGTAGTTGTCGTAGCCCAC
The DNA here is from genome assembly GCF_000812405.1 of Pseudomonas sp. PI1. Lineage (NCBI taxonomy): Bacteria > Pseudomonadati > Pseudomonadota > Gammaproteobacteria > Pseudomonadales > Pseudomonadaceae > Pseudomonas > Pseudomonas sp. PI1. The sequence continues at coordinate 23,736 of NZ_JWMC01000049.1, read as the reverse complement.
CGAGACGCTGGAGATGACTTCCAGCTGCCCGGCCTGGGCCAGCTGCTTCTCGCCCAGCGGTCGGCCGACGCCGATCATGCCGTGGGCCTGGGGCAGGGCGGCGGCGAACTGGGCGTCGACGTCACCCAGTTTCGGGTCGAGCACGGTGACGTTGAATTGCGCGCGCAGGCGGTCGAGGTGTTCGGGCGCCAGGCGGCTGAAGACGAAGACGTTCTTTTTCATGGTGGGGAAGGCAACGACTGACAGACGGGAGCGCAACCCTAGCATCCCCGCCACCGCCCTTGGCAAGCCCGGCGGCCCCGGCGGCGAGGATGCGGGGCGGTTATCGCGCGGCCAAAGCCGCGCGGGCTCGGGCTAGGCCAGGTGCGGGCGGGCCATGCCGGCCTCGTCGGCCTGCAGCACGCCGGGCAGGTTCTCGCGCAGGTAGCCGACCCAGGTCTTGATCTTGGCGTCCAGGTACTGCCGCGACGGGTACAGGGCGTAGACGTTGAGCAGTTGCAGCTTGTGGTGCGGCAGCACGCGCACCAGCGAGCCGTCCTCCAGGCCTTCCAGCGCCGAGTAGACCGGCAGCGCGCCTATGCCCATGCCGCAGCGGATGGCCTCGGTCATGGCGTCGCCGACGTTGACCTGGAAGGTCGGCGGGCCGACGGTGATCATTTCCTGGCCGTTGGGGCCGTCGAACAGCCACTTGTCCAGGGCCAGCACCGGGCTGACCAGGCGCAGGCAGTCGTGGTTGACCAGGTCGCTGGGGGTGCGTGGCGCGCCGCGGGCCTCTATGTAGGAGGGCGAGGCGCAGAGGATGCTGTAGGTCTCGCCGATGCGCTGCGACACCAGGCCGGAGTCGGGCAGCTCGGTGGCGACCACGATGGCCACGTCGAAGCCTTCGTCGAGCAGGTCGGGCACGCGGTTGGCCATGGTCAGTTCGAAGCTGACTTCCGGGTGCTGCTGGCGGTAGCCGGCGATGGCGCGGATCACGTAGTGCTGGCCGATGCCGGTCATCGAGTGCACGCGCAGGCGCCCGGCGGGGCGGGCGTGGGCGTCGCCGGCCTCGGCTTCGGCTTCCTCGACGTAGGCGAGGATCTGCTCGCAGCGCAGCAGGTAGCGCTGGCCCGCCTCGGTCAGCGCGATGCGCCGGGTGGTGCGGTTGAGCAGGCGCGCGCGCAGGTGGGTTTCCAGGTTGGCCACGGCGCGCGAGACGTAGGCGGTGGTGGTGCCCAGCTGCTGGGCCGCGGCGGTGAAGCTGCCGGTCTCGGCCACGCAGACGAACGCGCGCATGGTTTGCAGAGTGTCCATTCGGAGCCCTCGGGAACGACAGGGTGGCTTATTGTCACATGAGACATCCGGCCACATTATTTCATTATCGGTAATAAAGATTCACAAATTGGCCGTCTTATCCGTTTCGCCGCGTCTCCCTAGAATTTACTCGCCCGAATGGTTTCTTCGGCATCCTCTACGCTGAAACAGCAAGCTCACCCTCCAGGATCCTCAATCGTGTCGCGTCACCTCGTGAAAGGACTGGCGTTCGTCGGCTCCTTTGTCGTTTTCTCAACAATTGCCGGTTGCATCAGTACCCATGGCATCGCCCCGCAGGAACAGCGCCTGGGCAATGACCAACTGGCCACCGATGCCGCCATCCAGTCCGCCAACCGCGATGCGAAGTGGCCGGCCGAGCAGTGGTGGCGCGCTTTTGGCGACCCGCAGTTGAACACCTGGGTGCAAACCGCCCTGGACAACAGCCCGAGCCTGGCCGAAGCCGAGGCGCGGGTGCGCATGGCGCTGTCCATGGCCGGGGTGGCCGAGTCCGCCGAGTCGCCGCAGGTCGGCGCGGATGCTTCGCTGACCCGTCACAAGTGGCCCACCGACTACTTCTACGGCCCGGGCGACCTGGCCGACACCACCAGCTGGAACAACAACGCTTCCCTGGGCTTCTCCTACAACCTAGACCTCTGGGGCCGCGAGCGCAGCAACACCGAGCGCTACATGAACGTGGCCTACATGACCGCCGCCGAGGCGCGCATGGCCCAGCTGGAGCTGGAGAGCAACCTCGTCCGCGCCTACATCCAGATGTCGCTGCAATACGCCGAGCTGGACATCGCCGAGGCCATGCTGGAACAGCAGCAGCAGATTCTCTCCCTGGCCCAGCGCCGCCTGGCCGGGGGCCTGGGCACCCAGTTCGAGGTCAGCGAGGCCGAGGTGCCGCTGCCGGAGACCAAGCGCAAGATCGACGCCATCGAGGAAGCCATCGCCCTGTCGCGCAACCAGATCGCCGCCCTGGCCGGCAAGGGCCCGGGCGCCGGCGCCGCGCTGGTACGGCCGAAGCTGGCCCTGGCGAAGCAGCCGGGGCTGCCCAGCGCGCTGCCGCTGGAACTGGTCGGCCGCCGTCCGGACGTGGTCGCCATGCGCTGGAAGGTCGCCGCCCAGGCCAAGGGCGTGGACGTGGCCCGCGCCGAGTTCTATCCCAACGTCGACCTGATCGCCAGCCTGGGCTACAGCGCCGTCGGTGGCGGCATGCTGGAGTTCATCACCGCGCGCAAGTTCACCTACAGCGCGGGCCCGGCGATTTCCCTGCCGATCTTCGACGGCGGCCGCCGCCGCGCCCAGCTGGGCCAGGAGTCGGCCGGCTACGACGCCGCCGTGGCGCAGTACAACCAGACCCTGGTGCGGGCGCTCAAGGGCGTTTCCGACCAACTGATCCGCACCCATTCGATGGAGAAGCAGCAGAGCCTCGCCGAGCAGGCGGTGGCCTCCGCGCAGAAGACCTACGACATCGCCACCAAGGCCTACCGCGGCGGCCTGACCGACTACCTCAACGTGCTCAACGCCCAGACCCGCCTGTTCCAGCAGCAGCTGACCCTGCAGCAGGTGCAGGCCGCGCGCCTGGAAACCCACGCCGGCCTGGTGGTGGCCCTGGGCGGCGGCCTGATGGCGGCCAAGGACGCGCCGGGCGAGCACAGGATGGTCCCCGAGACCGTCTCCGTGCGGCCGCTGAGCGAGCGCTGAGATGGCCAGCAGCCAAGCCCTGCCGAGCCGCTCGCCGCTGGAGGAGGTGCGCCGCGCCTTCTTCGAGTGGGCGCGCAGCGACGGCGTGACCTGGGTCTACGTCGCCAAGGTGCTGACCGCCGCCATGCTCACCCTGTGGCTGGCCATGCGCCTGGAGCTGCCGCAGCCGAGCACCGCGACCATCACCGTGTTCATCGTGATGCAGCCGCAGAGCGGCCAGGTGTTCGCCAAGAGCTTCTACCGCATCCTCGGCTCTCTGGTGGGGCTGACGGTGATGGTGGCGCTGATCGCCGTGTTCGCCCAGGAGCGGGTGCTGTTCCTGCTGGTGGTGGCGCTGTGGGTCGGCGCCTGCACCGCCGGCGCCGCGCGCTACCGCGACTTCCGTTCCTACGCCTGCGTGCTGGCCGGCTACACCGCGACGCTGATCGGCCTGCCCGCCACCCAGCACCCGGAAGCCGCCTTCATGTCGGCGGTATGGCGGGTGCTGGAGATCAGCCTGGGCATCCTCTGCTCGACCGTGGTCAGCGCCGTGGTGCTGCCGCAGACCTCCGCCGCGGCCATGCGCAACGCCCTCTACCAGCGCTTCGGCGCCTTCGCCTGGTTCGTCCTCGACAACCTCGGCGGCGGCCAGCGCCAGCGCTTCGAGGCGGCCAACGTCAACTTCGTGTCTCAGGCCGTGGGCCTGGAGACGCTGCGCACCGCGACCATGTTCGAAGACCCGCACATGCGCCTGCGCGGCGGCCGCCTGGCGCGGCTGAACAATGAGTTCATGGTGCTGACCACGCGCTACCACGCCCTGCACCAGTTGCTCGAACGCCTGCGCGGCCAGGACAGCCAGCGCGTGCTGCAGGCCCTGGAGCCGTGCCTGGAACTGCTGCGGGAAATGCTCCAGCCGTGGAAGGGCAAGCCGCTCACCGACAGCGACGCGGCGGTGCTCGCCGAGCAGATCGCGGCGCAGCGCCAGGACATGATGCAGCGCATCCGCGAGGCCCGCGCCGGGCTGCGCGAGAAGGTCGAGGACGTTTCCGAGCGGCTGGACTTCAACACCGCCGGCGAGCTGCTCTACCGGCTGGTCGCCGACCTGCACGACTACACCCTGACGCATGCCTCGCTGGCCGAGCACCGCCACGAGCGGGAGAACTGGAAGTTCGGTTTCTCGCCCAAGGCCAACCTGGTCGGCGCGCTGGTGGCTGGCGGCCGCACCGCGGTGATGGTGCTGCTGTTCGGGGTGTTCTGGATCGAGACCGCCTGGCCCAGCGGCAGCACCTTCGTGCTCAACGCCGCCGCCGTCGCGGCGCTGGTCTCGGCCGCGCCGGACCCCTCGAAGATGGCCGCGCAGATGGCCGTGGGCACCTTCTTCGCCGCCATCCTGGGTTTCGCCGAGACCTACTTCGTGTTCCCCCACCTGGACGGCTTCCCGCTGTTGTGCGTGGCCATCGCCCCGGTGTTCGTGATCGGCGCCTACCTCTCGGTGAAACCGGCCTATGCCGGCTACGGCATGGGCCTGCTGATCTTCTTCTGCTTCGGCGCCATCCCGGCCAACATGACCGTCTACGACGCCGGCCGCACCCTCAACGAGTACATCGCCCTGGTGCTTTCGCAGGGCGCCGCGGCGGTGCTGGTCGGCGTGCTCCTGCCGCCCACCGCGGCCTGGCTCTGGCGGCGCCTGGAGAAGGACCTGCGGATGCGCGTGGTGCAAGCCATCAGCGGCAGGCTCGCCGGCCTGGGCGCGACCTTCGAGAGCGCCACCCGCGACCTGATGAACCAGGCCTACGGCCTCGCCGCGCGCCGCCCGGACGTGCAGCGCAGCCTGCTGCGCTGGATGTTCCTGGTGCTGGAAGTGGGCCACTCGATCATCGAGCTGCGCGAAGAGCAGGAGCGGCTGCCCGACGAGCCCTGCTACGCCGAGGCCATGCCCTGGCGCCAGGCCATCCGCAGCATGGGCCGCGCGCTGATCCGCCTGTTCGTGCAGCCGGGCGAGGCCAACCGCGAGCGCGCCCTGGCCGCCGTGGAACATGCCATCCTCACCACCAAGGCCACCGAGGAGCCGTGCGCGCCGGACTTCGAGAGTTCGCCCCTGCGCCGGGTGGTCAGCTACCTGCACTTCATCCGCACCACGCTGCTCGACCCGCAGTCGCCGCTGCGTGATGCCAGCCAAGGAACCGCCAGCCATGCTGCTTGACGACCTGCCGCGGGAAATCGCCTTCCACGGCGTCTACATGCCGACCCTCACCGTGCTCTTCGTGGTCGCGGCGGTGATCTGCTGGGGCATCGACCGCGTCTTCGCCTCCATCGGCCTGTACCGCTTCACCTGGCACCCGGCGCTGTTCCGCGTGTGCCTGTTCGCCTGCCTGTTCGGCGGCCTGTCCCTGACCGTCTACCGATAACGAGCCAGTTACCCATGACCTTGAAATCCGTCTTCAGCCTGCTGGCGACCCTGATCATCCTGGTGGTCGCCGTGTTCATCGGCCGCACCCTCTGGGTGAACTACATGGACACCCCCTGGACCCGCGACGGCCGCGTGCGTGCCGACATCATCAACGTCGCCCCGGACGTGTCCGGCGTGGTGGTCGAGGTGCCGGTGCGCGACAACCAGCAGGTGAAGAAGGGCGACCTGCTGATGCAGATCGACCCCGACCACTACCGCATCGCCGTGAAGCAGGCCGAGGCCCAGGTCGCCTCGCGCCTGGCCACGCTGAAGATGCGCCAGCTCAACGCCAGGCGCCGCGCCGCGATGGACAACGAAGTGGTGTCCCGCGAGAGCCTGGACGATGCCAGCAACACCGCCGCCGCCGCCGAGGCCGACTACCAGCAGGCCCTGGCCGCGCTGGACGCCGCCAAGCTGAACCTGGAGCGCACCCAGGTGCGCGCCTCGGTGGACGGTTACGTGACCAACCTCAACGTGCACCGCGGCGACTACGCCCGCGCCGGCGAGGCGAAGATGGCGGTGGTCGACGAGAATTCCTACTGGGTCTACGGCTACTTCGAGGAAACCAAGCTGCCGCACATCGCCGTGGGCGACCCGGCCGAGCTGCAGCTGATGAGCGGCCAGCGCCTGAAGGGCCACGTGGAAAGCATCGCCCGCGCCATCTACGACCGCGACAACCCGGAAAGCCGCGAGCTGGTCGCCGACGTCAACCCGACCTTCAACTGGGTGCGCCTGGCCCAGCGCGTGCCGGTGCGCATCCACATCGACGAAGTGCCGGAAGGCGTGCTGCTGGCGGCGGGCATCACCACCACGGTGATCGTCAACCCGGGCAGCCAGGACGCGACGGCGCAGTGAGCGCAATGCGCGTCAGGTAAAAAACGGGGGCTTCGGCCCCCGTTCGTTTTTCCCGGCGCAGGGTGCGAAATGGTGCAGGTGGACAGCGTATAGGAGCGGATCTCATCCGCGAACCGCGCCGGGATGTCCGGCTATCGCGGACAAGGTCCGCTCCTACGGGGAGGAATGCCGTGCTTCCCGGCAACCTGTAGGAGCAACTGTCTTGCGCCGAGGTGCTCTTCGTAGGATGGGTTGAGCTTGCGATACCCATGCTGCCGTGGTGATGGGTATCGCTTCGCTCAACGCCATCCTACGAAAAGCCGTGCTTCCTGGCACCGTAGGAGCGGGCCCTGCCCGCGAAATCGCGCGCAGGGCGCGCTCCTACATGGAATGGCGTGGGTGGGGCGGCGTAGGAGCGGATCTTATCCGCGAACCGCGCCGGGATGTCCGGCTATCGCGGACAAGGTCCGCTCCTATGAGGGAGGAATACCGTGCTTCCCGGCAACCTGTAGGAGCGGGCCCTGCCCGCGAAATCGCGCGCAGGGCGCGCTCCTACAATGGGAATGGCGTGGGTGGGGCAGCGTAGGAGCGGATCTCATCCGCGAGCCGCGCCGGAACCTCCGGCCATCGCGGAGAAGCCCGTAGGATGGGTTGAGCGAAGCGATACCCATCACCATGACCGCATGGGTATCGCAAGCTCAACCCATCCTACGAAAAGCGCCTCAGCGCTTGGCCAGGGTGGCGCTGCGCCCCAGGTTCTGTGCCTTGGCCACGCTGCAACTGGCGCCGGCGAGGAATTGCGAGTTGCTCAGCCATTCCTGCTGCGGGTAATAGGCGAACACGTAGCTGCCTTTCTGCAGGGTGTCGATCAGCTTCTGCGCCACCTGCGGGCGCACCGCCGGGCAGCCCTGGCTGCGGCCCAGGCGGCCGAGGCCGGGGACCACCTTGGGATCGGCGTAGGCCGCCGCGTGCATGACGATGGCGCGCTCTTCGCTGTTGTCGTTGAAGCCCGGCTCCAGGCCCAGCAGGCGCAGCGAGCGGCCGTGCTTGCCGCGGTAGGTCTGGCCGGTCTGGTACAGGCCGATGGACGACTGGTAGCTGTTCGGGCGGTTGGAGAACGAGGTGGCGAGGTCGTCACCGCTGTTCTTGCCGTGGGCCACCCACTCCTCGAACAGCAGCTTGCGCCGCTGCAGGTCGAACACCCACAGGCGCTTGTCGCGCGAGGCTTTGGAGTAGTCGATGACGGTCAGCAGTTCGTCGCGCCCGCCCAGTTGCGCGGCGTTGGCGCACTGGTAGGCGCTGAGCGCCAGGCGCAGGGCCTGCAGGTTGGTGGCCGGGGCCAGGCGGTGGAGTTCCTCGGCGCTGGGCAGCGCCGCTTGGGCGAGGCTGCTGCCGAGCGCGTAGAGCGCGCCCACGGCGAGCAGCGGCCGGAGTTTCCCCCAGACGGTGGATATGGACGGCATGGCGCCGTTCCCCCCTTTGTCACTTCCTAAGGTCTGTTTTCGATTGCGCATGCAAGTGCGCGAAATTAGGGGGGATTCTCGCTCATTTTTTGACCGGTGCCGGTACCGCTTGTCGGTCGTTGGTGGTGATCACCGTGAAGTCCGGGTTGCTGCGCGTCTCGCGGCTGGACGGCAGGTCGGTGATGACCAGGGTGCTGCCGACGTCCATGGCCAGCAGCAGCGAGTGCAGGAAGTGCGCGTCCATGCTGAACTGGCCGAGCTGTTCGGCGGGGGTCAGGCCGGCCTGCGGGTTGCTCACTTGTACCGCGCTCCAGCGCAGGTTGGGGCTGGCGCTGGCCAGCTGTTCCGGGGTGGGCCGCTCCAGCAGCGAGAAGGCCGCCACGCCGGTGCGCGCGCCGGGGTTGTCGAGGGCCACCGGGGCGCTGCCGATCTGGGTGCCGCCGCGGTACACGTAGGCGCGGCGGTCGGCGCGGCTGATCAGCACCGAGATCGGCCCGAGGCTTTCGCCCGGGTCGCTCCAGTAGGGCTCCACCGCCGGGCTGGCCGGGCCGCTGGCCTTGCCTTCGCTCACCTGCGGGGCGAGCAGGCCGGGGTGGTAGACCTCCACCGGCGAGCTCCTGGCGTCGGAGATGATCACCGTGGTGTTGCTGAAGCCGGTGACCTCGTAGAGCTTCTTGGCGAAGGCCATGGGCAGGCGAATGCAGCCGTGGGAGGCGGGGTAGCCGGGTAGGTTGCCGGCGTGCAGGGCGATACCGTCCCAGGTCAGGCGCTGCATGTAGGGCATGGGCGCGCTGTCGTACAGGTCGGAGTGGTATTCCACCTTCTTCTGCAGGATGGTGAACACGCCGGTGGGGGTTTCCTTGCCGCGCTTGCCGGTGCTGACCGTGGCCACGCCGATGGCGATGCCGTTGCGGTACACGTAGGCGCGCTGCTCGGTGAGGCTGACCACCACCGTGACCGGGCCCTGCGGGGAAATCTCCGGGTACCAGAGGAACTGCCCGGGCTTGAGCTTCTTCAGCGCCGCCTGCAGGTCGTTGAGCGGCGAGGCGTGGCTGGAGTTGGCCTCGACGGGGAGGGCGACCAGGCTGAACAGCAGCAGGGCGAAAGACAGGATCTTCATCGTATTCCTTCGATGCGCGGGCGTCCTCGCAGCTTAGTCGGGGCCGAGCCGCCCCTGCAATTCGCGATGCCGGACGGCAGGCCTCAGCCCAGCGCGGCCAGCTCGGCGGCGCTCAGGGCGCGGTACTGGCCCGGCGCCAGCTGCGGGTCCAGGGCCAGGCCGCCCATGCGTTCGCGGTGCAGGCGGGTGACCTTGTTCTGGAAGTGCCCGAACATGCGCTTGACCTGGTGGTAGCGGCCTTCATGGAGAGTCAGGCGCGCCGCCCGCGGGGCGAGGATCTCCAGCTGCGCGGGGAGGGTGGTGAGGTCCTCGTAGCGGAAGTACAGGCCGCGGGCGAAGACTTCGGCGTAGTGCGCCTCGATCGGCTGCTCGGTCTCCACGTAGTAGACCTTGGGCAGTTTGCGCCCGGGCAGGGTCATGCGCCGCGACCACTGGCCGTCGTTGGTGATCAGCAGCAGGCCGGTGGTGTTGAAGTCCAGCCGCCCGCCGATGTGCAGTTCGTGCTTGTCCGGCTCGTCGAGCAGGTCGAGCACGGTGCGGTGCTCCGGGTCGCGGGTGGCGCTGACGCAGCCGGCGGGCTTGTGCAGCATGAAGTAGCGCGCCGGGCGGCCGGCCTGCAGCACCTCGCCATCCAGCTCCACGCGGCTGAACTCGCGCACCTCGTGGCGGCCGTCGCGGACCACTGCGCCGTCCACCGTCAGGCGTCCGGCGGCCAGCAGCAGGCGCGCGTCCTGGCGGCTGAAGCGGGGCAGGTTGGTGAGGAAGCGGTCCAGGCGCATCAGGCGGGTTCGTCGTCGGGCGGCAGGCTCTGCGCGCAGCGCGGGCACAGGCAGGCGCGGTCGAGCAGCTGCGGCGGGACGCGGGCCAGGGCGGCGGGGTCGATGCGCGTCTGGAAGCACCAGCAGAGCGTCCCGTCGGCGTCCGGGTCGGCCTGGCTGCAGCTGTTGCGCTGGCCGCAGAGGGGGCAACGGGTGGGATCGGGGGTGTCGGTCATGGTGCGGGTCGGTGCTTTGCCGGGGGCACAGGGTGCAGCGGGCGGCGCCGGGGTGCAAGGGGAATCGGATGCCTGGGGGCTGTTCATGCCACCGGGGTGTCCGGCGTGGCCGGCAAGCACGAGACCCGTAGGATGGTGTTGAGCGAAGCGATACCCATCAGCGCCACCGCATGGGTATTGCAGGCTCAACCCATCCTACGAAGAGCCCCCTGGCGCGGCTTGCAAGACAGTTGCCCCTACGCCCGCGATTCGGCAGATAACGCCATAGGCGCCTGGAGCCCAAATAAAAAATGCCGTTTCTCCCAGGGGAAGAAACGGCATTCCTTTCAAAGCCCCGCCGTACCGGCCAGGGCTTTCCTCACCGAAAGGCTTAGGCTTGAACGACCGGAATCTTGGCGTTCGCAGCAGCTTCCTTGAACTCGGCGATCTGGTCGAAGCTCAGGTAGCGGTAGATATCGGCAGACATGCTGTCGATGTCCTTCGCGTAGGCCATGTACTCCTCGACGGTCGGCAGCTTGCCGATGATCGAAGCCACGGCGGCCAGCTCCGCCGACGCCAGGAACACGTCGGTGGAATCGCCCAGGCGGTTCGGGAAGTTACGGGTGGAGGTGGAGACCACGGTGGAACCGGTCTGTACGCGCGCCTGGTTGCCCATGCACAGCGAGCAGCCCGGCATTTCCATGCGCGCGCCAGCCTTGCCGTAGATGCCGTAGTAGCCTTCCTCGGTCAGCTGGTGGGCATCCATCTTGGTCGGCGGGGCCAGCCACAGACGGGTCGGAATGCCGCCCTTGACCTTGTCCAGCAGCTTGCCGGCAGCGCGGAAGTGGCCGATGTTGGTCATGCACGAACCGATGAACACCTCGTCGATCTTGCGGCCTTGCACGCTGGACAGCAGGCGGGCGTCGTCCGGGTCGTTCGGGGCGCAGAGCACCGGCTCCTTGACGTCGGCCAGGTCGATCTCGATGACCGCGGCGTATTCGGCGTCCTTGTCGGCTTCCAGCAGTTGCGGGTTGGCCAGCCAGGCTTCCATCGCTTGCGCGCGGCGCTCCAGGGTGCGGGCGTCGCCGTAGCCTTCGCCGATCATCCAGCGCAGCAGGGTGATGTTCGACTTCAGGTATTCGGCGATGGCCTGTTCCGGCAGCTTGATGGTGCAACCGGCGGCGGAGCGTTCGGCCGAGGCGTCGGACAGCTCGAAGGCTTGCTCGACGGTCAGGTCGTTCAGGCCTTCGATCTCGAGGATGCGGCCGGAGAAGATGTTCTTCTTGCCTTTCTTCTCGACGGTCAGCAGGCCCTGCTGGATGGCGTAGTAGGGGATGGCGTGGACCAGGTCACGCAGGGTGATGCCCGGTTGCAGCTTGCCCTTGAAGCGCACCAGGACCGATTCGGGCATGTCCAGCGGCATTACGCCGGTGGCGGCGGCGAAGGCCACCAGGCCGGAACCTGCCGGGAAGCTGATGCCGATCGGGAAGCGGGTGTGCGAGTCGCCGCCGGTGCCGACGGTGTCGGGCAGCAGCATGCGGTTCAGCCAGCTGTGGATGATGCCGTCGCCCGGACGCAGGGACACGCCGCCGCGGGTCATGATGAAGTCCGGCAGGGTGTGGTGGGTCTTGACGTCGATCGGCTTCGGATAGGCCGCGGTGTGGCAGAAGGACTGCATCACCAGGTCGGCGGAGAAGCCCAGGCAGGCCAGGTCCTTCAGCTCGTCGCGGGTCATCGGGCCGGTGGTGTCCTGGGAACCGACGGTGGTCATCTTCGGTTCGCAGTAGGTGCCCGGACGCACGCCTTTGCCTTCCGGCAGGCCGCAGGCGCGACCGACCATCTTCTGCGCCAGGGTGTAGCCCTTGCCGCTGTCGGCGGGGGCTTCGGGCTTCTTGAACAGCTCGGACGGGGCCAGGCCCAGTTCGGCGCGGGCCTTCTCGGTCAGGCCACGGCCGACGATCAGCGGGATACGGCCGCCGGCGCGGACTTCGTCGAGCAGAACCGGGGTCTTCAGCTCGAAGGTGGTGACCAGTTCGCCGCTGTCATGACGCACGACCTTGCCTTCGTAGGGGTACACGTCGATGACGTCGCCCATGGCCAGGTTGGTGCAGTCGAACTCGATCGGCAGGGCGCCGGCGTCTTCCATGGTGTTGTAGAAGATCGGGGCGATCTTGGTGCCGAAGCAGAAGCCGCCTGCGCGCTTGTTCGGCACGTAGGGGATATCGTCGCCGAAGAACCACAGCACCGAGTTGGTGGCGGACTTGCGGGACGAACCGGTGCCGACCACGTCGCCGACGTAGGCGACCGGGAAGCCCTTGGCCTTGACCGCTTCGATCTGCTTCAGCGGGCCGACGGCGCCGGGTTGTACCGGCTCGATGCCGTCGCGGGCCATCTTCAGCATGGCCAGGGCGTGCAGCGGGATGTCCGGGCGCGACCAGGCGTCGGGGGCCGGGGACAGGTCGTCGGTGTTGGTTTCGCCGGGCACCTTGAACACGGTCAGGGTGATCTTCTCGGCGACCGCCGGGCGGGCCTGGAACCACTCGCCGTCGGCCCAGGACTGCAGCACGGCCTTGGCGGCGGCGTTGCCTTTCTTGGCGCGCTCGGAAACGTCGTGGAAGGCGTCGAACATCAGCAGGGTGTGCTTCAGTTGCGCGGCGGCGACTTCGGCCAGCTCGGCGCTGTCCAGCAGTTCGACCAGGGTGGCGATGTTGTAGCCGCCCTGCATGGTGCCCAGCAGCTCGACGGCGCGGGCCTTGCTGATCAGCGGGGAGGTGGCTTCGCCCTTGGCGACGGCGGAGAGGAAGCCGGCCTTGACGTAGGCGGCCTCGTCCACGCCCGGCGGGACGCGGTTGGTGATCAGGTCGAGGAGGAATTCTTCTTCGCCGGCCGGCGGGTTCTTCAGGAGTTCGACCAGACCGGCGGTCTGTTCGGCGTTCAGCGGCTGGGGCACGACACCCTGGGCGGCACGCTCTTCTACGTGTTTGCGGTAGGCTTCAAGCACAGTATTTCCCTCATCAGTGGTCCCGTGGGACGCGTATCCAGGAGACCTCGCCGATCCATTCGTCAGGCATGGTGGACGGTAATCCACGGACCTACGACGGCACCGGCAGCCTCCAGACAGAAGCTGTTTTCAAAGTTTTACGCCGGAGGGCCTGGGACGAGGGGGACTGGGCGCTTGAGGGGGGCGCCCAGACCGCGCGGCTGCCGGAATCTGTGCTTCGTGACGCTTTGAAAACAGCTTCGAACGGGCATTGCGCCTTGTGAAAGGCGGGCCGATTCTACTGGAATTCATTGCCGAAAGTAAGCGGCAATGCTGGGTGGGCAAGGGTGATATTGCCTAGACAAAGGGCTAAGATGCCGCACTGCCTTATGCCTCAAGAAGCTGTTCCGCCCATGTCCTCCCAGCGCATCAAGACCCCCTGTGTCGGCCTCTGTTCCACCGTCTACGGCGACCTCGTGTGCCGTGGCTGCAAGCGCTTCCACCACGAGGTGGTGAACTGGAACCTGTACGGCGAGGAGGAGAAGCGCGCGGTGTGGAAGCGCCTGGAGGTGCTGCTGGTGCAGGTGATGGTGGCCAAGCTGGAGGTGTTCGACGCGCCGCGGCTGCGCGCCCAGCTGGAACAGCGGCAGATCCGCTTCGTCCCCGAGCAGTCGCCGTACTGCTGGGCCTACCAGCTGATCGCCCGCGGCTCGCGGCTGATCCAGAACCTCGATGCCTACGGCGTGGCCCTGCTGCCGGAGTTCCGCGAGCGGCCGCTGCCGGAGCTGCGCGATGCCATCGACCGCGAGTTCTTCCTGCTTTCCGAGGCCCATTACGACCGCTACATCGCCCCGCGCTTCCTCCGCGAGGGCATGGACCTGCGCGTCTGAACCGGCGCCCGCCGCGCGCGGGCGCCGTTCGTCGGCTCAGCGCCGCGCCTGCTTCAGCGTCTCGGCGATGAGGAAGGCCAGCTCCAGCGACTGGTCGGCGTTCAGCCGCGGGTCGCAGTGGGTGTGGTAGCGGTCGCTGAGCCCGGCTTCGGTGATCGGCCGCGCGCCGCCGATGCATTCGGTGACGTTCTGCCCGGTCATCTCGATGTGGATGCCGCCGGCGTGGCTGCCCTCGGCCTTGTGCACCTCGAAGAACTGCCGCACCTCGGCGAGGATGCGCGCGAAGTCGCGGGTCTTGTAGCCGCTGGAGGCCTTTATGGTGTTGCCGTGCATCGGGTCGCAGCTCCACAGCACCTGGCGGCCTTCGCGCTGCACGGTGCGGATCAGCCGCGGCAGGCCGTCGCCGACCTTGTCGGCGCCCATGCGCACGATCAGGTTGAGGCGGCCGGGGTCGTTGTCCGGGTTGAGGATGTCGATCAGCCGCAGCAATTCCTCGTCGCCCATGCTCGGCCCGACCTTGACGCCGATGGGGTTGCCCACCCCGCGCAGCATCTCGACGTGGGCGCCGTCCAGCTGGCGGGTGCGGTCGCCGATCCAGAGCATGTGCGCCGAGCAGTCGTACCAGCCGCCGGTCAGGCTGTCGCGGCGGATGAAGGCTTCCTCGTAGTTCAGCAGCAGCGCCTCGTGGGCGGTGAAGAAGCTCACCTCGCGCAGTTGCGGCGCCGTGTCCAGGCCGCAGGCGCGCATGAAGGCGAGGGTTTCGTCGATGCGCCCGGCGAGCTGGCTGTATTTTTCCGCCAGGGCCGAGTTGGCGATGAAGTCGAGGTTCCACTGGTGCACTTCGTGGAGGTCGGCGAAGCCGCCCTGGGCGAAGGCGCGCAGCAGGTTGAGGGTGGCGGTGGACTGGTGGTAGGCCTGCAGCAGGCGCTGCGGGTCCGGCACGCGGTTGGCCTCGTCGAAGCCGATGCCGTTGACGATGTCGCCGCGGTAGGCCGGCAGGGTCAGGTCGCCCACGGTTTCCTCGCCGCAGGAGCGCGGCTTGGCGAACTGCCCGGCCATGCGCCCGACCTTCACCACCGGGCAGCCGGCGGCGAAGGTCATCACCACCGCCATCTGCAGCAGCACCTTGAAGGTGTCGCGGATCTTCGCCGCGGAGAACTCGGCGAAGCTCTCGGCGCAGTCGCCGCCCTGCAGCAGGAAGGCGCGCCCGGCGGTGACCTCGGCGAACTGCCGGCGCAACTCGCGGGCCTCGCCGGCGAACACCAGCGGCGGGTAGCTAGCGAGCGTCTGCTCGACCTGCTGCAGGCGCGCGGCGTCGGGGTAGACGGGTTGCTGCTGGATGGGGCGGCTTCTCCAGCTGTCGGGGCTCCAGGTCTGGCTCATCGGGGGCTCGCGGGGCAATGGCGGGTAGTCGCCCATGGTAACACCGGGCGCGGCCACCTTCAGCGCGGCGGGGCTGGTATCCTTCGCCTTCCATGAGCCCGCGGCCGTCGCCGTCCTTGCCCTGCGGAGAGCCCGCGTGTACCAGAGCCTGCCTTCCAATACCCTTCCGCATCGCCGGCCGCGCGCTGGCGCCCGTTGCCGTGGCCGGGGGCGCCGGGCATGAGCGAGGACCTGCTGATAGCCGAGGAGCGCGACGCCTACGGGGTGATCCGCGTGGTGGAGCAGGGCGGCTACCGCTACCTGGAGTTCGGCGAGGAGGTGGAGCAGAGCTGCGTGCGCATCGGCGACCCGGCCTGGCTGGAGTACGACTATTCCCGCGCCATGCTGCTGGGCGCGCTGTGCCACCCCGCGCCGCGCCGCGCGCTGTTCCTCGGCTTCGGCGCCGGCAGCCTGACCCAGGCCTGCCTGAAGCACCTGACGCTGGACGAGGCGGAGGCCGTCGAGCTGCGCCCGGCGATCCCGCGCCTGGCCCGCGAGCACCTGGGCCTGGTGGACGAGCCGCGCCTGCGGTTGCGCATCGGCGATGCTGTGGAGGAGCTGGGCAACTGCGCGCCGGCCGACCTGATCTTCCTCGACCTTTACACCGACACCGGGCCGGCGCCGGCGCACCTGGGCTGGGACTTCCTCGGCGCCTGCCGCGACAAGCTGCGCCCCGGCGGCTGGCTGATCATCAACCAGTGGAGCACCGACGACGGCCGCCCGCTGGGCGCGGCCCTGCTGCGCGGGCGCTTCCACCGCCACTACCTGGAATGCCCGGTGCCGGAGGGCAACGTGATCGTCTTCGTGCCCGCCGACGTCGAGCAGAGCCTGGAGCCGCGCGGGCTGAAAAAGCGCGCCAAGGCCCTGCAGGGCGACCTGGGCTACGACCTGGGCGTCTACATCGACGCGCTGCGCCCCGCGCAGTAGCGGCGGGGCGCCCGCTCAGGGGAGCTGGTAGCTGAGCGTCAGGTTCAGCCGCGGGCTGCGCTCGTCGTTGTCGATGGCGCGGTCGGCGAACGGCTTGGCCACTTCCACCCCCAGCACGTACTGCTTGCGGTTGGAGAAGCGCACCCCGACGGCGCCGGAACCGAGCTTGGCGCCGGGCTGGCCGTTGGCGTTGTAGTGGGTGCGCGCGCCGTCCACCACCAGGTAGGGCTGCAGCTGGTTCATCCACCTGTTCTGCCAGAGGAACGAGTAGTTCACCTCGTAGGAGGCGCCCCAGCCCTTGTCGCCGGTGGCCTGGTCGTCCGGGTAGCCGCGGCCGAAGTTGGCGCCGCCGTAGGTGATCTGCTCGGAGTCCGGCAGGCTGTCGTGGGCCCACTGGAAGCTGACGTTGGCCACGCCCTGCATGCGTTCGCCGAACTGGTTCTGCTGGGCGCCGAAGCCGAGCACGCGGGTGAAGTCCTTCTTCGCCGGCGCGGTGCTCTGCGCGTCGAAGGCGTTCAGGCCCTTGTAGACGGCCAGGCTGCCGGCGCGCGCCTGCTTCTCGGCGAACTGCTGGACCAGGGTGTCGACGCCCACCACGCGCAACTTGCTGCGCAGCTTCACGCTGTAGGGCGTGGCCGGCGCCAGCAGGTCGTAGCGGCTGCTGTCGTCGACCGTGTAGGCGCGCAGGTTGACGTCCCAGGTCAGGTCGCGGCGCAGCAGCACGGGGATGCCCAGGCCGGCGCTTACCCTTTCGTTCTCGCGCTTGCGCGCGTACTGCAGCGGGCCGATCACCACGCGGTCTTCCAGGCTGGCGTTGTAGTGGCTGTAGCCGGCCATCAGTTGCAGGCCGTTGTCGCCCAGCAACTGGCTGTAGTTCCAGGCGCGGTAGTGCTCCTTGTCGTCGCCGGGCGGGTAGAGGTAGCTGAACTGCAGCTGTTCGCCATGGCCCAGCAGCGAGGCCAGGGTGGCGTTGAACAGCCCGCGCGGGTTGCCGTGGCGCGAGTCGAAGTCGGCGCCGGTGGTGACCATCTCGTGCCTGCCGAGCATCTCCAGCACGGCGCCGCCATCGGTGGTGGTCGGCGGGTTGAGGACCATGTCCATCTTCAGGCCGGGGATGCGGCTCATGAGCACGCTGAAGCGCTCGAAGCTGGCGCGGGTCAGCGGCCGCTCGGCCTTCAGGCGCTCGATCCAGCGCGCCACGCGGGCCTGGTGCACGCCCAGGTCGCCGGCGCTGCGCACTTCGCGCAGGTGGCCTTCGATCAGCATGATGCGCCCGACGCCGCCGCGGAAATCCTGGTTGGGCACGTAGGCGAAGGAAATGAGGTAGCCGTCGTCCTGGTAGCGCCGGGTGATGGCCTTGGCCGCCGCCACCAGTTCGCCGATCTTGATCTCGCGGCGGGTCAGCGGCTCCAACAGGGGCTTCCAGGTGGCGATGGGGTAGTGGCCGCCGCCGGCGACTTCGATGCGCCGCAGGCGGATGCGCCGTTCGAGCAACTGCTGCGGCTGCGCGGCCGCCGGGGTGCTGACCCGCGGCGCGTGGGGGCGCACGTCGCCGCCGGGCAGGTTGGGCCTGGGCAGGCTCTGTTCGATGTCGGAACCGGGCAGTTGGATGGGGCGGTCGGCCCAGGCGAGGGGGCTGGCTAACAACAGCGTTACTACGGTCAGCTTGCGCATGGCTTCTCCCTGAAGCCGTTAAATGAAAGGGCGAAGGGCCGTTGCCGACCCTTCGCCGTTCGCTTTGGCGGGCTTGCCGTCAGTTTCCGGACTTGCCGCCCAGGCTGCCGGTCACGCCGCCCAGCAGGCCGCCCACGGTGCCCAGGGTGCCGCCGAGCAGGCCGCCGTTGCTGGCCAGGCCGTTGCTGCCGACGCTGCCGGTGACGCCACCCAGGGTGCCGGTAACGCCGGAGAGCAGGCCGCCGACCGGGCTGCTGCCGCCGGTGACGCCGCCCAGGGTGCCGGTGACGCCGGAGAGCAGGCCGCTGACCGGGCTGCTGCCGCCGGTGACGCCGCCCAGGGTGCCGGTAACGCCGGAGAGCAGGCCGCCGACCGGGCTGCTGCTGCCGGTGGCGCCGCCCAGGGTGCCGGTAACGCCGGAGAGCAGGCCGCCGACCGGATTGCTGCTGCCGGTGGCGCCGCCCAGGGCGCCGGTGACGCCCGAGAGCAGCCCGCCGATCGGGTTGCCGGGGCTGCTGCCGGCCGGTGCGTTGACCAGGCCGCCCGTCGCGCTCACGGCCTCGCCGACGTTGGTCACGACGCTGCCCACCGGCGCGAGGACCGGCGTGGCGCTGCCGAGCTGGGTGCCGACCTGGCCCACCAGGCCGCCGACCGTGGTCACCAGGTTGTTCACCGGCGCGCCCAGGCCGGTGGTGGCGCCGACCTGCTGGGTCACGCCCTCGACCTGGCCGACCAGGCCGGCGGTGGTGGCGCTGAGTTGCTTGGTCAGCGGGCTGAGCGGGCCGCTGGTGACGGCGCCGCTGAGGGAATCGCCGAGCATGCTGATCTGTCCGCCGACGCCATCGACCACGCCGCCCAGGGTGGCGGTCACCGGCTTCAGCGGGGTGTTGGCGCCCACTGCGGCGACGGTGCCGCCCAGGTCGCTGACCGCGTTGCCGACGCTGCTCACCGTGCCGGTGGCGCCGGCGACCGTGGTGCCCAGGGCATTGGGATTGCTGCCGAGCTGGCCGATGCCGTTGGTGATACCGCTGCCCAGGCTGTTCACGCCCTGGCCGACGTCCTGGATGACGTTGCCGGCGCCTTCGCTCACGCCACTGCCGACCACCGGCAGGTCAATGCCCTTGACCACGCCGCCGACGCCGTTGACGGTGTTGCCCAGGGCGCTGACCGCTTCGCCGGTATTGCTGAGGATGGTGCTGGTGGTGCTGGGAGTGGTACCGCCGGTTCCGCCGCCATTGTTGCCGCCGTCGCCGCCACCGTTGTTGCCGCCGGTCCCGCCGTCGCCACCGCTGCCGTTGCCGCCAGTACCGCCGGAACCGCTGCCATCGCCACCGCTACCCGAGCCGCCGTCGCCGGCGCCCTGGCCGGAATCGCTCCCGGAACTGGCGACACTGCTGTGATGGCCGCCCTTGCTGCTGCACCCTTGCAGCGACATGGCAACGACCAGAAGAGACAATGCGAATACACGAATGGGACCAGACATCTTGTTGGGCTCCTCCCTGACGGGCTCTGGTGTTTCAGGGGAAGCCTCGATCCGCCAGCGGGAAGAGCGCCTCTCCTGATTTCCGGCACAGTCTTCGTGCTTTGTCGGGAGGGCGAAATTGCCTCTTGTAGATAGTCGTTTGGTCGTTTTCGCCCTGGCGATTCACCGGTGCTTTCAAGGCGATTGGCGGCCTTCGCGGGGCGATTTAATACTTTCGATATAGCGCTTTGCCGGGGTGCGGCGAAGGCGCGCGGGCGTCGTCGCGAAGGGCGGGGCGCCGGGGCTAGTTGCCGGAGAAGTTGCCTTCGCGTCTTTCCAGCAGCGACTGCAGGCCTTCGCGGGCATCCTCGCTGGCCAGCAGGGCCTTGAGTTGCTGCGGCAATTCGCGGATGGCCTGCGCCGTTCCCTGTTCCTGGGCGCGCCGCGCCGAGGCCAGGGTGGCGCGCACGGCCAGCGGGGCGCGGCGGGCAATGCGCGCGGCCAGCTTCAGGGCTTCGGGCAGCAGCTCTTCGGGCGGGTGGATTTCCTGCACCAGGCCCAGGCGCCAGGCTTCGTGGGCATCGAACTCGTCGCCGCTGAGCAGCCAGCGCATGGCGTTGCCCCAGCCGGCCACCTGCGGCAGGCGCAGGGTGGCGCCGCCCAGGGGCAGCAGGCCGCGGCGTACCTCCATCTGGGCGAAGCGGGCGGTGCTGGCGCACAGGCAGATGTCCGCCGCCAGCATCAGCTCGATGCCGATGGTGTAGCAGTAGCCCTGCACGGCGACCACCAGCGGCTTGCTCAGCCGCGGCCCGCCGAGGGTGCCCCAGGGGTCGACCGCGCCGGCCGGCAGTTGCCAGCCGTCGTGCAGGCGCTGGCTGACGTCGGCCAGGTCGAGGCCGGCGCTGAAGTGCTCGCCGTGGGCGACGATCAGCGCGCAGCGCAGGTCGTCGTCGCGTTCGTAGTCGCCCAGGGCCAGCATCAGTTCGTCGAGCATGCGCTGGTCGAAGGCGTTGCGCTTCTGCGGCCGGTTCAGGCCCAGCAGCAGGAGGTGGCCGCGGCGCGTGACGGTGACGCGGGGTTCGCTGGTAGGGTTCACGGCGCGTGCTCCTGGCAGGTGGCCCTGCTCGGTATAGACGGCGGGTGGCCGATTGTGCAAGTCTTGACCGTTCGGCCAGCGACAGCGGAAAAGCCGCACATCGACGGCATTTTTCCGGTATGATACGCGCCGGCCTGTCACGGCCCTGTTCGGGACCGCATCTTTCGGAGCCTGCACGCTCTGGCTGTGCATCCGCATCCGCGGACTTCCTTGACGTATTCTTCCAACAGTTCAGTTCGCAAATCCCCGCTTCCAGCTGCCTGGGTGACTTCAGTGTCGTACAGGGCATGCGCAGCTCGGCCATTGGGTCTTTGCGGATGTATTTAGAGGCAAAACCCATGACCCAGGAAACCGGCGGCTTCGCCGCGCTCGGCATTCATTCCAATATCCTCGCTGCCATCGCCGCGGTCGGCTACGAAGAGCCATCGCCCATCCAGGCCCAGTCGATCCCGGTGATCCTCGAAGGCCACGACATGATCGGCCAGGCCCAGACCGGCACCGGCAAGACCGCCGCCTTCGCCCTGCCGCTGCTGTCGAAGATCGAACCGACCCGCCGCGAGCCCCAGATGCTGATCCTGGTGCCGACCCGCGAACTGGCCCTGCAGGTGGCCACCGCCTGCGAAACCTACTCCAAGCAGATGCCCGGCGTCGGCGTGGTCGCCGTCTACGGCGGCGCGCCCATGGGCCCGCAACTCAAGGCCCTGCGTCAGGGCGCCCAGGTGCTGGTGGCCACCCCCGGCCGCCTGTGCGACCACCTGCGCCGCGACGAGAACCTGCTGGGCACCGTCGAGCGCCTGGTCCTCGACGAGGCCGACGAGATGCTCAAGCTCGGCTTCATGGACGACCTGGAAGTGATCTTCGAGGCCATGCCGGCCAGCCGCCAGACCGTGCTGTTCTCCGCGACCCTGCCGGCCTCGATCCGCAGTATCGCCGAACGCCACCTGAAAGAACCCAAGCACGTCCGCATCGCCGCCAAGACCCAGACCGTGGCGCGCATCGAGCAGGTCCACCTGATGGTCCATGCCGACCAGAAGGCCGCCTCCATCCTGCGCCTGCTGGAAGTCGAGCAGTTCGACGCGCTGATCGGCTTCGTGCGCACCAAGCAGGCCACCCTGGACATCGCCGAGCTGCTCGAGCGCCAGGGCTACCGCGCCGCCGCGCTGAACGGCGATATCCCGCAGGCCCAGCGCGAGCGCGTCATCGAGTCGCTCAAGGACGGCTCGCTGGACATCGTCATCGCCACCGACGTGGCCGCCCGCGGCCTGGACGTGGCGCGCATCACCCACGTGCTGAACATCGACATGCCGTACGACCCCGAGTCCTACGTGCACCGCATCGGCCGTACCGGCCGCGCCGGCCGCGAAGGCCGCGCGCTGCTGCTGGTGACCCCGCGCGAGCGCCGCATGTTGCAGGTGATCGAGCGCGTCACCGGGCAGAAGGTCGGCGAAGTGCGCCTGCCCGACGCCGACACCGTGCTGGAAGCACGCCTGGCGCGCCTGGCCGCCGGCCTGCAGCCGCTGCTGGAAACCGCCGTCGCCACCCGTGGCGCCGTGCGCGATGAGCTGTGCCGCCGCCTGGGCACCGATGCAGAAACCCTGTCCGCGGTGCTGCTGGCCAAGCTCACCGAAGGCAAGGCCCTGGACCTGGAATCGGTGCGCCGCGAACAACCGCTGACCCCGGCCGCCCCGCGCGAGCGCAGCGACCGCTACGAGCGTGGCGAGCGCGGTGAGCGCAGTGACCGTGGCGAACGCTCCGGCGAGCGCCGCCCGATGGTCGCCCCGGCCGAAGGCAAGGCCCGCTGCCGCACCGCCCTGGGCGCGCGCGACGGCGTGGCGGCGAAGAACCTGCTGGGCGCCATCCTCAACGAGGGCGGCCTGTCCCGCGAGGCCATCGGCCGCATCCAGATCCGCGAGACCTTCAGCCTGATCGAGCTGCCCGAAGACGGCCTGGAGCGCCTGCTCGGCAAGCTCAAGGACACCCGCGTCGCCGGCAAGGCCCTGCGCCTGCGCCGCTACCGCGAGGATTGATCCGCGCGCCACGCGCTGCGATCGAATGGAAACGCCGCATCCGGGTGACCGGGTGCGGCGTTTTTGTTTGGAGCAATTGCCTTGCCGGCCGCGCGAGGTGCTTTTCGTAGGATGGGTTGAGCTTGCGAAACCCATGCTGCCATTGGTGATGGGTATCGCTTCGCTCAACCCATCCTACGAAGGCTGTAGGAGGCATGGCGTTCCCGCCCGTGCCATTCCCCTGTAGGAGCGCGCCCTGCGCGCGAATCGCGGGCAGGGCCCGCTCCTACAGTTTGCTGGGAGGCATGGCGTTCCCGCCCGTAGGACCTTGTCCGCGATGGCCGGCGGCTGCGGCGCGATTCGCGGATGAGATCCGCCTACGCCGCTTCACCCGCGCCATTCCCCTGTAGGAGCGCGCCCTGCGCGCGAAATCGCGGGCAGGGCCCGCTCCTACAGTTTGCTGGGAGGCATGGCGTTCTCGCCCGTAGGAGATTCTATGTCAATAACGGCTTATCCCCGGAGTTGGTAGGTCGTCTGTGTCTGCATCAGGGCAAAGGCGATTCTGGCGAGTTTACGGGCCAGGACGGTCAAGGCCTCGGTTGTCTTCAGCCCGCGTGCCAAATAGCCCTGATAGAGCTCTCTCCAGCGTTTGGTGCGAGTTGCAGCCATGGCGGCGTTGTGCAGTAGCCGGCGGATTTCCGGATCGCCTTGCTTGGTCAGCTTCCGCCGGCCGCTGTAACGGCCAGACTCCTTGAGTCGCACATCCAGCCCCAGAAACGCGATGAAGGCATCGCTGTTGCGGAAATGCCCTCGCTGAAACGCCAGGATCAGCGCTGCGGCCGTCAGTGGCCCGATACCCTCGATGGCCTGGCAACGCTTGCTCTGCTCCTTCAGCCCGGCCTCCTCCAGCGCGATCTGGATCTGCGTCTCCAGGCGTTGCTCCAGGACAGCCATGCGCTTGAGGACCGGCTTCAATGCCTTTGCCAGCATAGGGTCCTGGGAGAAGCTCTGACGCAGCGACGTGACATTACGGACGAGCACGGCTCGACGGTGCAGCAACGCCTGCAAGCGGCAGTACACCTTGCTCGGCGGCTGCCAGGGCTCCAACTGCGCCTGTTCATGGGACAGGTAGCGGGCCAGGAGTTGGGCGTCGCTACGGTCGTCCTTGTTTCGCCCACCGATCCCCTTGCGATAGTTGCTCAGGCGGAAGCCGTTGATGATGTAGATCCGGTGCTTCCGGGCATGCGCCAGGCTGGCAACCATCACGTGGTAGATGCCCGTTGCCTCGATTGCGATGGCGCAGTTGGATGGCAGCGTCTTGAGCCAGGCTTTGATCGCACTGGCCTCGTTGGGCAGTTCGAAGACCTCACCGGTGCGGGCATCGCACAGGCTCAGTGTTTCCTTGGCAACATCGATTCCAATAACCGTGACCTGGCTTGTCATGGTGTTCTCCGACGGTGA
>NZ_JWMC01000047.1:0-79914 GCF_000812405.1 Pseudomonas sp. PI1 | reverse complement strand
TCCTACCGTCTGGCTTGCAGAAGCGGGTCTTGTCCCTCCACCCCCGACAGGTTCCTACCCTAACGCCATACAAGCGGACCTTGTCCGCGATAGCCGGAGGTTCCGGCGCGATTCGCGGATGAGATCCGCTACGCCGCTTCACCCGCGCCATTCCCCTGTAGGAGCGCGCCCTGCGCGCGAAATCGCGGGCAGGGCCCGCTCCTACAGTTTGCTGGGAGGCATGGCGTTCTCGCCCGTAGGATGGGTTGAGCGAAGCGATACCCATCGCCCCGCCCGTCTGCTCAGCTGTCTTCCAGCGGCCCCATCGCGGTGGTGTTGAAGCCGCCGTCGACGTAGAGGATTTCGCCGCTGATGCCGCTGGCCAGGTCGGAGCAGAGGAAGGCCGCGGCGTTGCCGACTTCCTCGATGGTCACGTTGCGCCGCAGCGGGGTCTGGCGTTCGTTGGCGGCGAGCATCTTGCGGAAGCTCTTGATGCCGGAGGCGGCCAGGGTGCGGATCGGGCCGGCGGACACCGCGTTGACCCGCGTGCCCTCCGGGCCCAGGCTGCCGGCCAGGTAGCGCACGCCGGCTTCCAGGCTGGCCTTGGCCATGCCCATCACGTTGTAGTTGGGCAGGGTGCGTTCGGCGCCCAGGTAGGACAGTGTCAGCAGGCTGCCGTTGCGGCCTTTCATCATCTCGCGGCCGGCCTTGGCCAGGGCGACGAAGCTGTAGGCGCTGATGTCGTGGGCGATGCGGAAGCCGTCGCGGCTGGTGACGCTGGTGAAGTCGCCGTCCAACTGGTCGCCCGGGGCGAAGCCCACCGAGTGGACGATGATGTCCAGGCCGTCCCACTGCTTGCCCAGTTCGTGGAACACCGCTTCGATGTCGGCGTCGTTGGCGACGTCGCAGGGGAAGCACAGCTCGGCGCTGGAGCCCCAGCCGGCGGCGAATTCCTCGACGCGGCCCTTGAGCTTGTCGTTCTGGTAGGTGAAGGCGAGTTGCGCGCCTTCGCGGTGCATCGCCTCGGCGATGCCCGAGGCGATGGACAGCTTGCTGGCCACGCCGACGATCAGCGCGCGTTTACCGGCTAGAAAACCCATGTTCGTCCCTTCCTTGCAGGTCAGTCTTCAAGCGCCGCCGCCGGGGCCATGAAGGCGGCCTCCAGCAGTTGCTGGGTATAGGGGTGCTGCGGCGCGCTGAAGATTTCCTGCGCCGGGCCGCCTTCGACCACCTTGCCCTGGCGGATCACCAGCAACTGGTGGCTCAGGGCCTTGACCACCGCGAGGTCGTGGCTGATGAACAGGTAGGTGAGGTTGTACTTGGCCTGCAACTGGCGCAGCAGGTCGACCACCTGGCGCTGCACCGAGCGGTCCAGCGCCGAGGTCGGCTCGTCCAGCAGGATCAGCGCCGGCTTGAGCACCAGGGCGCGGGCGATGGCGATGCGCTGGCGCTGGCCGCCGGAGAATTCGTGGGGGTAGCGGTGCCGCGCCTGCGGGTCCAGGCCGACTTCCAGCAGCGCATCGATGATCCGCTGCTGCTGTTCCTTCTCGTCGCAGATGCCGTGGATTTCCAGGCCCTCGCCGACGATCTGGCCCACCGACAGGCGCGGGCTGAGGCTGCCGTACGGGTCCTGGAAGACCACCTGCATCTCGCGGCGCAGCGGGCGCACCTCGGCCTGGTTCATGGTGTCCAGGGGGTTGCCCTCGAAGCGAATGCCGCCGCGGCTGTCGATCAGCCGCAGGATGGCCAGGCCCAGGGTGGACTTGCCCGAGCCGCTTTCGCCGACGATGCCCAGGGTCTGCCCGCGGGGCAGGCTGAAGTCGATGCCGTCCACCGCCTTGATGTGGTCCACGGTGCGGCGGAACACGCCCTTCTTGATCGGGAACCACACGCGCAGGTCCTGCACGCTCAGCAGTTCCTCGCCCGGCGGGTTGGCCGCCGGCGCGCCGCTGGGTTCGGCGCCGAGCAGCTCGCGGGTGTAGGGGTGCTGCGGGGCTTCGAACAACTGCTCGCAATCGGCCTGCTCGACGATCTTGCCCTGCTGCATCACGCACACGCGGTGGGCGATGCGCCGCACCAGGTTGAGGTCGTGGGTGATCAGCAGCAAAGCCATGCCCAGGCGCGCCTGCAGTTCGGCCAGCAGGTCGAGGATTTTCAGCTGCACGGTGACGTCCAGCGCCGTGGTCGGCTCGTCGGCGATCAGCAGCTCCGGCTCGTTGGCCAGGGCCATGGCGATCATCACCCGCTGCCGTTGGCCGCCGGACAGCTCGTGGGGGTAGGACTTCAGCCGCGTGGCCGGGTCGGGGATGCCGACCAGGTCGAGCAGTTCGAGGATGCGCGCGCGCGCCGCCTGACCCTGCAGGCCCTTGTGCAGGGCGAGCACTTCGCCGATCTGCTTCTCCACGGTGTGCAGCGGGTTCAGCGAGGTCATGGGCTCCTGGAAGACCATGGCGATGCGGTTGCCGCGGATGCCGCGCAGCTTGCGTTCCGGCGCCTTGAGCAGGTCCAGCCCGGCGTAGCGGACGCTGCCGCTGGGGTGGCTGGCCGTGGGGTAGGGCAGCAGGCGCAGGAGGGAAAGGGCGGTGACCGACTTGCCCGAGCCGCTTTCGCCGACCAGGGCCAGGGTCTCGCCGCGGCGGATGTCGAAGCTGACCTTGTCCACGGCGTGGACGCATTCCTCGCCGCAGGCGAAGTCGACGCAAAGGTCGCGGATTTCCACCAGGTTGTCTTGGGCGCTCTGGCTCATCTCACTTCCTCGGGTCGAAGGCATCGCGGGCGGCCTCGCCGATGAACACCAGCAGGCTGAGCATCAGCGCCAGCACCACGAAGGCGCTGATCCCCAGCCACGGCGCCTGCAGGTTGGACTTGCCCTGGGCGACCAGCTCGCCGAGGGACGGCGAGCCGGCCGGCAGGCCGAAGCCGAGGAAGTCCAGGGAGGTCAGGGTGGCGATGGCGCCGGTGAGGATGAAGGGCATGAAGGTCAGGGTGGAGATCATCGCGTTGGGCAGGATGTGGCGGAACATGATCTTGCCGTTCTTCATGCCCAGGGCGCGGGCCGCGCGCACGTATTCCAGGTTGCGCCCGCGGAGGAACTCGGCGCGCACCACGTCCACCAGGCTCATCCAGGAGAACAGCAGCATGATGCCCAGCAGCCACCAGAAGTTCGGCTGCACGAAGCTGGCGAGGATGATCAGCAGGTAGAGCACCGGCAGGCCCGACCAGATTTCCAGGAAGCGCTGGCCGAGCAGGTCGACCCAGCCGCCGTAGAAGCCCTGCAGGGCGCCGACCAGCACGCCGATCAGCGAGCTGAGCAGGGTCAGCACCAGGGCGAACAGCACAGACACGCGGAAGCCGTAGATCACCCGCGCCAGCACGTCGCGGGCCTGGTCGTCGGTGCCCAGCAGGTTTTCCCGGCTCGGCGCCGAGGGCACCGGCACGCGCAGGTCGTAGTTGATGCTGTCGTAGCTGTAGGCGATCGGCGGCCAGAGCACCCAGGCGTCCTTGTCGGCCAGCAGCTGGCGCATGTAGGGCGCCTTGTAGTTGCCCTCCAGGGGGAACTCGCCGCCGAACACGGTCTCCGGGTAGCGCTTGAGCACCGGGAAGTACCATTGCCCGTCGTAGCGCACCGCCAGCGGCTTGTCGTTGGCGATCAGCTCGGCGCCCAGGCTCAGCCCGAACAGCGCGAGGAACAGCCACAGCGACCACCAGCCGCGCTTGTTGGCCTTGAAGCGCGCCCAGCGGCGCTGGTTCATCGGGGACAGGCGCATCGGATCACTCCCGGTTCTCGAAGTCGATGCGCGGATCGACGAGGGTGTAGAGGACGTCGCTGACCAGCTTCATGATCAGACCGAACAGGGTGAAGATGAACAGGGTGCCGAACACCACCGGGTAGTCGCGGTTGAGCGCCGACTCGAAGCTGAGCAGGCCCAGGCCGTCGAGGGAGAAGATCACCTCGATCAGCAGCGAGCCGGTGAAGAACACCCCCAGCAGCGCCGAGGGCAGGCCGGCGATGATCAGCAGCATGGCGTTGCGGAACACGTGGCCGTAGAGCACCTGGCGCTCGGTCAGGCCCTTGGCGCGGGCGGTGACCACGTACTGCTTGCCGATCTCGTCGAGGAAGCTGTTCTTGGTCAGCAGGGTGATGGTGGCGAAGTTGCCGATGACCAGGGCGGTGATCGGCAGGGCCAGGTGCCAGAAGTAGTCCTTTACCTTGCCGAAGGTGCTCAGCTCGTCGAAGTCGTTGGAGGTCAGCCCGCGCAGGGGGAACCAGTCCCAGTAGCTGCCGCCGGCGAACAGCACCACCAGCAGGATGGCGAAGAGGAAGGCGGGGATGGCGTAGCCGATGATGATCGCCGAGCTGGTCCAGATGTCGAACTGGCTGCCGTTGCGCACCGCCTTGGCGATGCCCAGGGGGATGGACACCAGGTACATGATCAGGGTGCTCCACAGCCCCAGGGAGATGGACACCGGCAGCTTCTCGATGATCAGGTCGGTGACCTTGGCGTCGCGGAAGAAGCTGCTGCCGAAGTCCAGGTGCACGTAGTTCTTGAGCATGATCCAGAAGCGCTCGGGCGCCGGCTTGTCGAAGCCGTACATGCGCTCGATCTCCTTCACCAGTTCCGGGTCCAGGCCCTGGCCGCCGCGGTAGTGCGAGCCGCCGGAGGAGGCCAGCTCGCCGCCGGAGCCGGCGATGCGCCCGGTGGCCCCGCCGGCGGCGGCGTTGACGCCTTCGAGCTTGGCGATCATCTGGTCCACCGGCCCGCCGGGGGCGGCCTGGATGATGATGAAGTTGATCAGCAGGATGCCGAACAGCGTCGGCACGATCAGCAGCAGGCGGCGCAGGATGTAGGCGAGCATCAGCGGGTCTCCTGCGCCTGGGCCGCGGCCTGGGTCGGCTCGGCCTTGTCGCGGGCCTGCCACCAGGTCATCAGCGCGTAGCTGTAGGGCGGCAGCTTGGCGGGGTGGGCGATGCGGTTCCAGTAGGCCAGGCGCCAGGTGTCCAGGTACCAGTTGGGCACCACGTAGTGGCCCCACTGCAGGGCGCGGTCCAGGGCGCGGGCGTGGCGCACCAGGGATTCGCGCGAGTCGGCCTTGATCAGGCCGTCCACCAGCTCGTCGATGGCCGGGTCGCGCAGGCCGATGAAGTTGCGGCTGCCGGGGTTGTCGGCGCTGGCCGAATGCCAGAACTCGCGCTGCTCGTTGCCCGGCGAGTTGGACTGCGGCCAACTGGCGACCATCATGTCGAAGTCCCGCGAGCGCAGGCGGTTGATGTACTGGGAGATGTCCACCACGCGGATCTGCATGTCGATGCCCAGCTCGGCGAGGTTGCGCTTGTAGGGCAGCAGCACGCGCAGGAAGTCGGCCTGCACCAGCATGAACTCGAAGCTCAGCGGCTTGCCGTCGGGGCCGACCATGCGGTCGTCGACGATCTTGTAGCCGGCCTCCAGCAGCAGCTTGTAGGCCTTGCGCTTCTGCTCGCGGATGATGCCGCTGCCGTCGCTGACCGGCGGCTCGTAGACTCTGTCGAAGACCTGCGGCGGCAACTTGCCGCGCAGCGGTTCGAGGATCGCCAGCTCCTGCGCGTCGGGCAGTTCGTGGGCGGCCATCTCGGAGTTCTCGAAGTAGCTGCGGTCGCGCTTGTAGGAGCCGAAGAACAGCTGCTTGTTGGTCCACTCGAAGTCGAACAGCAGGCTGATGGCCTCGCGCACCCGCGCGTCCTGGAACACCGGGCGGCGGAGGTTGAAGGCGAAGCCCTGCATGCCCCAGGGGTTGTCGTTGTGCAGCTCCTGGCGGACGATGCGGCCGTCGCGTATCGCCGGCGAGTCGTAGGCGGTGGCCCAGTTCTTCGCGATGCGCTCCTCGTTGAAGTCGAACTGCCCGGCCTTGAAGGCTTCCAGGGCCACGGTCAGGTCGCGGTAGGAGTCCACCACCACGGCGTCGAAGTTGTTGAAGCCGCGGTTCACCGGCAGGTCTTTGGCCCAGTAGTCCTTGACCCGCTCGTAGCGGATCGAGCGGCCCGGGTCGACCTTGGCGACGCGGTAGGGGCCGCTGCCCAGCGGCGGCTCCAGGCTGGTCTTGGCGAAGTCGCGGCTGGCCCACCAGTGCTTGGGCAGTATCTGCAACTGGCCGAGGATCAGCGGCAGCTCGCGGTTGCCCGGGCGCTTGAAGTCGAAGCGCACGCGCAGCTTGTCCTCGGCCACCACCTTGTCGACGTCCGCGTAGTAGTTGCGGTACATGGGGTCGCCCTGCTTGATCAGCGTTTCGAAGGTGAAGACCACGTCGTCGGCGGTGACCGGGGTGCCGTCGTTGAAGCGCGCCTGGGGGCGCAGGTAGAAGCGCACGAAGCGCTGCTCGGGGTCCTTCTCGATCTTCTCGGCGAGCAGGCCGTATTCGGTGAAGGGCTCGTCGAGGGAGTGGAAGGTCAGGGTGTCGTAGATCAGGCTGATCTGCGAGGCCGGGTTGCCCTTGGGGATGAACGGGTTGAGGCTGTCGAAGCCGCCGGTGTCGGAGAGCCGCAGGGTGCCGCCCTTGGGGGCGTCGGGGTTGACGAAGTCGAAGTGGCGGTAGCCGGCCGGGTATTTCGGCGCCTCGTCGTAGAGGGTGATGGCATGTTGCGGCGCGGCCTGCAGGCCGGCGCCCAGGCCGAGCAGGCCGAGCAGGAGGAGGGCGCGGAGCTTCATCGACGGCGCTCCGCCGCCGATCCGGTGGTGGGCGCGGGTGCGGGGCGAGGGGCGCTGGTCGGCATTCTGGGCATGGTCTGCTCGTAGGTGCGTTCGGGCTGGCATCGTTTGTACTGGTTGGGGCCGGTCCCGTGCAAGGGGCGGCAGCGGACGCACGACGCGGCGGGCGACGGCGCGCCGGCGTTTGCACGGGCGTCCCGAGAGGGCCACGGTAACAGCTTGTATTGCGGGGAAAAAGCTCGGGCCGGATGCTTAGGCCGTGCTTTCGGGGAAAAAGTTGCCGGGGGCGGGCGGCTCCGTGCTCGGCGCCGAGGGAGCTGTGGCCAAGGTCAAACGGCGGATAACGCCGTAGGCGTTATGCGCCCTACGCCAGGGCCACCCTGGGCGTAGGGCGAATAACCGTTCGCGGTTATCCGCCGTTACACCGCGATTCCCGCCAACGCCATGGCTGGGCCGGACGGGAAATCAACGGCTCGCGGTATCGAGATAAAGCGTCAACGTCTGCCCAGGCTTGAGCGCATGGGCGCTGCTGCGCGGGTTCCAGCGCTTGATGTGCTGCATCTCGACGTTGAAGCGCTTGGCGATCAGGTACATGGAATCGCCCTGCTTGACCTTGTAGTAGGTCGCCGCTTCCTGCTGCTGCTTGGCCTTGCCGCTGGCGCCGCTGCGTGATGCCAGCTGGGTGGCGCCTTGCAGCTTGAGCACCTGGCCGGGCTTGACGCCGTGGCTGTCCAGGCCGTTCCAGCGCTTCAGGTCGTCGACGCCGACGCCGGTGGCGCGGGCGATCTGCCAGAGGTTGTCGCCGCTCTTGACCTTGTAGCTGCGGGTGGCGTTGGCCAGGCTGGGCGCCTTGGTCGCGCCGGCCTTGGCCACCTGGCGCGCGGGCTCCAGTTCCGGCATGCGGCTGCCCTTGGCCGGGATCAGCAGCGCCTGGCCGTTGCGCACGCGGTTGGAACTCAGGCGGTTGCTGCTCTTGAGCTCGGCCACGCTGATGCCGTGCTTGGCCGCGATGCTGCGCAGGCTATCGCCGCGGCGCACCTTGTACTGCTTCCAGCTCACCAGGTCCTGGGGCTGCAGGGAGGCGAGGCCGGCCTTGAGCCGCTCCACCTTCTCCTTGGGCACCAGCAGCTGCTGCGGGCCGTCCATGGTGATGCGGCGCTTGAAGGCCGGGTTGAGCAGGTACAGCTCGTCCTCGTCGAGTTCGGCCAGCGCCGCGACGCGCGACAGGTCCAGGCCGGGCTTGACCTTCACCGCGGCGAAGTAGGATTCGTTGGCGATGGGGTTGAGGTTGATGCCGTAGGCTTCCGGCGACATCACCAGCTGCGACAGGGCCAGCAGCTTGGGCACGTAGTCCTGGGTTTCCTGGGGCAGCGGCAGGTTCCAGTAGTCGGTCGGCAGGCCAAGCTTCTGGTTGCGCTCGATGGCGCGGCTGACGGTGCCTTCGCCGGCGTTGTAGGCGGCCAGGGCGAGCAGCCAGTCGCCGTTGAACATGTCGTGCAGGCGGTTCAGGTAGGTCAGCGCCGCGTTGGTCGAGGCCTTGATGTCGCGGCGGCCGTCGTACCAACTGGTCTGGCGCAGGTTGAAGTGGGTGCCGGTGGTGGGGATGAACTGCCACAGGCCCACCGCCTGGGCGCGGGACACGGCCAGGGGGTTGTAGGCGCTCTCGATCATCGGCAGCAGCGCCAGTTCCAGCGGCATCTGCCGCTCTTCCAGGCGCTCCACCACGTAGTGCATGTAGGGGCTGCCGCGCTCGGAGGCCTGCTCGATGAAGGCCTGGTTGCTGACGAACCACAGGCGCTGGCGTTCGATGCGCGGGTTGGTGTCGGTGGCGTCGGCCTGCAGCTGGAAGCCGTGGCGCATGCGCTGCCAGATGTCGCTGTCGGCGTAGGCCGGGTTGAACTGTACGTCCACCGCGCGGCTGGCGGGGCGGTAGGTCAGGGTGTCCTGGTCGGTGCCGCTGTGCTGGCTGGTCTGGCAGCCGGCGAGGGCGCCGGCGCCGAGCAGGACGGAGACTCGTATGGCACGAGCCAATGCGTCTAGATCGCTGGTCTTACTGGTCTTTGGCGGCATTGGCGGATGACTTTGTCCAGGGTAAAAATTTCGGGGATTCTAGAAACCGCGCCGGACGTGGTCAAGATTTCGCCAGACCTCAGAATTTATCTTTCCATTGCCGAATGACCGCAAAAACCTCTGCGGGGCTGGCTGTCGGCCCGCCGTTCCGCTCGTCGGCGGCTTTTTTAACGCTGTTTTCCGAGGTGCGCAAAAAGGGGTTGGTGGCCCGTTCCAGGGCGATGCTGGAGGGCAGGCTGATGCGGCCCTGCTCGCGCCAGGCGGCGACCTCGTCGAAGCGCGCGGCCAGCTCGGCGTTGCCGGGCTCCACCGCGCGGGCGAAGCGCAGGTTGCTCAGGGTGTATTCGTGGGCGCAGTACACGCCGGTGGCGCCCGGCAGCGCGGCGAGGCGGCCCAGGGAGGCGTGCATCTGCGCCGGGGTGCCCTCGAACAGGCGGCCGCAGCCGCCGGCGAACAGGGTGTCGCCGCAGAACAGCAGGGGCGCGTCGGCGTCCGCATGGTAGTAGGCGATGTGCCCGAGGGTGTGGCCGGGCACTTCGATGATCTCGAAGCCCAGCCCCAGCACTTCGATCTGGTCGCCGTCGCGCAGCGTCAGGTCGATGGCCGGGATGCGCTCGCCTGCCGGGCCCAGCACGCGGGCGCCGCTGGTCTGTTTCAGGCGCGCCACGCCGCCGACGTGGTCCTGGTGGTGGTGGGTGACCAGGATGTCGGCCAGGCGCCAGCCCGGGTGCGCGGCCAGCCAGGCCTCCACCGGCGCGGCGTCGCCCGGGTCGACCACCGCGCAGGTCCGGGTGGTCACATCCTGCAACAGCCAGATGTAGTTGTCGGAAAAGGCGGGTAGCGCGTCGATCTGTATCATGGCCGGATGTCGCTAAGCGGAATAGGTTGGCGCATAGTAGTGCGAATGTGCCGTCCTGTGTTCGCCGAACGGCGTCGACCGCCCTCCCGGCGGCGACAGCCAACCTGTTTCAGGGGGTGGTGAGAATGGAACGAGAACCCTTCGCCCAGGCCGATGCCGACTGGCTGGAGCTGATCGCCGAGGCGCGCGACTGGTTCGCCGGGCCGCTGGGCGCCATGATGCTGGCCGAGGAGCAGCGCCTGCTCTGCGACGAGCTGCAGCGCTACTTCGGCGGCTACCTGGTGCACTACGGCCCGCACGCCGAGCTGCCGGAGAGCACCGGCAACATCCAGCGCGGCGTGCGCCTGGGGCCGCCGTTGCCGGGGGTGGAGATCGCCTGCGACGAATGCGCCTGGCCGTTGGGCGAGCACGCCGCCGACGTGGTGCTGCTGCAGCACGGCCTGGACTTCTGCCTGTCGCCGCACCGCCTGCTGCGCGAAGCCGCGCGCAGCGTGCGCCCCGGTGGGCACCTGCTGGTGATCGGCGTCAACCCGCGCAGCGCCTGGGGGCTGCGGCATTATTTCGCTTCCGACGGCCTGGGCCGGGCGCGCTGCATTTCCCCCGGGCGCGTCTGCGACTGGCTCAACCTGCTGGGCTTCGCGCTGGAGAAACGCCGCTTCGGGTGCTATCGTCCGCCGCTTGCCTCGGCTGTCTGGCAGGCGCGCCTGGCGCGCATGGAAGGCTGGGGCGCGGGCCTGAAGGGCACCGGCGCCGGCTTCTACCTGCTGGTGGCGCGCAAGCTGGTGGTCGGCCTGCGGCCGTTGCGCCAGGCCCGCCGCGAGGCCCGCGGCCAACTGGTGCCGCTGCCGGTGGCCAAGGTCAGCCGGCGGGATTCCGAAATCTAGCGACGGCCTTCGCCAGTCCCTCGTGCCACCATCCCGGGGCGGGACGCCGCGGGCCGTACTGAAGGTGATATGAGCGAAGAAGAGAAGGTCGTCATCTATACCGACGGCGCCTGCAAGGGCAACCCCGGCCGCGGTGGCTGGGGCGCGGTGCTGTTCTACAAGGGCGCCGAGCGCGAACTCTGGGGCGGCGAGCTGGAGACCACCAACAACCGCATGGAGCTGACGGCGGCCATCATGGCCCTGGCGGCGCTCAAGCGGTCCTGCGAGATCCGCCTGGTCACCGACTCCGAGTACGTGATGAAAGGCATCAAGGAATGGCTGCCTAACTGGAAGAAGCGCGGCTGGAAGACCGCTGCCAAGCAGCCGGTGAAGAATGCCGACCTGTGGCAGGCGCTGGACGAGCAGGTCAACCGGCATAATGTCGAATGGCAGTGGGTGCGCGGCCACACCGGGCACCCCGGCAACGAGCGCGCCGACATGCTCGCCAACCGCGGCGTCGCCGAACTGCCACGCTGAATAATGCAACGGGCGCCCGCGGGCGCCCTCCCTGGTCAAAGCAACAAGGTCCCGAAATGCGCAGCGTCGTACTGGATACCGAAACCACCGGCATGCCGGTCACCGATGGCCACCGGATCATCGAGATCGGCTGCGTCGAGCTGGAAGGCCGCCGCCTCACCGGCCGCCACTTCCACGTCTACCTGCAGCCCGATCGCGAGATCGACGAGGGCGCCATCGCCGTCCACGGCATCACCAACGAGTTCGTCAAGGACAAGCCGCGCTTCCGCGAGGTGGCCGACGAGTTCTACGAGTTCATCCACGGCGCCCAGCTGATCATCCACAACGCGGCGTTCGACATCGGCTTCATCAACAACGAGTTCGCCCTGCTGGGGCAGAGCGAGCGCGCCGAGGTCAGCGACTACTGCTCGGTGCTCGACACCCTGATGATGGCCCGCGAGCGCCACCCGGGGCAGCGCAACAACCTCGACGCCCTGTGCAAGCGTTACGGCGTCGACAACTCCGGCCGCGACCTGCACGGCGCACTGCTCGACGCCGAGATTCTCGCCGACGTCTACCTGGCGATGACTGGTGGCCAGACCAGCCTGTCGCTGGCCGGCCAGGGCGCCGAGGGCGACGGCAGCGGCCGCCCGCAGCCCAGCGCGATCCGCCGCCTGGCGGCCGGCCGCGCGCTGACCCGGGTGATCCGCGCCAGCGACGAGGAACTGGCGGCCCACGCCGCGCGCCTGGCCGCGGTAGAAAAATCCGCCGGCGGCCCCTCGCTATGGGCGCAGATGGACGCCCCCGCCGCACAGGAATAGCCATCGGCGTAGGGCGTATAACCGTTCGAGGTTATCCGCCGTTTCACCTTGGCCCCAGGCCACTGCGGAGCCAAACCCGAAGCCCCTGTCCCGGCCGC
The DNA here is from genome assembly GCF_000812405.1 of Pseudomonas sp. PI1. Classification (NCBI taxonomy): domain Bacteria; kingdom Pseudomonadati; phylum Pseudomonadota; class Gammaproteobacteria; order Pseudomonadales; family Pseudomonadaceae; genus Pseudomonas; species Pseudomonas sp. PI1. The sequence continues at coordinate 68,028 of NZ_JWMC01000047.1, read as the reverse complement.
CCCGACCCTGACCGTGAAGCCGGGCATGGACTCGGGCCATATCGGTGTACAACCGCGAACGGTTGTACGCCCTACGGCTCCGCCCAGCCCCTGGTCCGCTCCACCGCCTTCTTCCAGCCCGCGTACAGCCGCTCCCGCTTGGCCGCCTCGCAGTTGGGCTGGAACACCCGCTCGATCACCGCCTTGCCCTTCAACTCGTCCAGGCCCTGCCAGAAGCCACTGGCCAGCCCCGCCAGCACGGCGGCGCCCAGCGCCGTGGTCTCGCGCATCTGCGGGCGTTCCACCGGCGTGCCGAGGATGTCGGCCTGGAACTGCATGAGGAAGTTGTTGGCCACCGCGCCGCCGTCCACGCGCAGGGCGCGCAAGGGCTCGCTGGCGTCCTGCTGCATGGCGTCGAGCACGTCGCGGGTCTGGTAGGCGATGGATTCCAGGGTGGCGCGGATCAGGTGGTCGGCCTTCACCCCGCGGGTCAGGCCGAACAGCGCGCCGCGGGCGTACGGGTCCCAGTAGGGCGCGCCCAGGCCGGTGAAGGCCGGCACCAGGTAGACGCCGTTGCTGTCCTTGACCTTGCTGGCGAAGTACTCGGAATCGTGGGCGTCGTTGATCACCTTCAGCTCGTCGCGCAGCCACTGCACCGTGGAGCCGCCGTTGAACACCGCGCCTTCCAGGGCGTACTGCGGCTCGCCGCGGGGGCCGCAGGCAATGGTGGTGAGCAGGCCGTGGCTGGACTTCACCGCCTTGGCGCCGGTGTGCATCAGCAGGAAGCAGCCGGTGCCGTAGGTGTTCTTCGCCTGGCCGGGCTCCACACAGAGCTGGCCGAACAGCGCGGCCTGCTGGTCGCCGGCGATCCCGGCGATGGGCGTGCGGTGTACGCCCAGGCCACCGACCCGCGCCTGGCCGAACACCCCGGAGGAGGCCTGCACCCTCGGCAGCATGGCCCGGGGAATGTCCAGGGCCGCCAGCAGGCGGTCGTCCCAGTCGAGCTTGTGGATGTCGAACAGCAGCGTGCGCGAGGCGTTGCTGTAGTCGGTGACGTGCACTTCGCCCTCGGTGAGCTTCCACACCAGCCAGCTGTCCACGGTGCCGAACAGCAGTTCGCCGCGGCGGGCGCGCTCGCGGGCGCCGTCGACGTTGTCGAGGATCCACTTCAGCTTGGTGCCGGAGAAATAGGGGTCGATGACCAGCCCGGTGGTGTCGCGGATGTAGGGCTCCAGGCCGTCGGCGCGCAGTTGCTCGCAGATGCCCGCGCTGCGCCGGCATTGCCAGACGATGGCGTTGTGGATCGGCCGGCCCGTGGCCTTGTCCCACACCACCGTGGTCTCGCGCTGGTTGGTGATGCCGATGGCGGCCACCTCGCCGAAGCCGATGCTGGCCTGGGCCAGGGCCTCGACCAGGGTCGAACTCTGGGTGGCCCAGATTTCCATGGGGTCGTGCTCGACCCAGCCGGCCTGGGGGTAGATCTGCGCGAACTCGCGCTGGGCCACGCTGACCACGTTGGCGTCGCGGTCGAAGATGATGGCGCGGGAACTGGTGGTGCCCTGGTCGAGGGCGACGATGTATTTCTTGTGCTGGCTGTCGGTCATGACGTTGGCCTTGTGCTGCATCCGGCAGAGCCCGGGTCGTCTGCGACCTTAGGCCATTCCGCGCGCCGGGTGAAGGGCCGCGCGCGGGCGGCGGTGGCGGATTCGGCCGCCGGCCCTTGCTATGCTTGGGCATCGTTCACGGACAGACCCCGGACCGCCATGACCCCCGCCATCGACCTGCTGAAGAAGGCCCGCGCCGAGCACCGCGTGCTGAGCTACGAACACGATCCCAAGGCGCCGTCCTACGGCCTGGAGGCCGCCGAGAAGCTCGGCCTGGAGCCGGCGCGGGTGTTCAAGACGCTGCTCGCCGCCACCGAGAAGGGCGAACTGCTGGTGGCCGTGGTGCCGGTGGCCGGCAGCCTCGACCTGAAGGCCCTGGCCCACGCCGCCGGGGCGAAGAAGGCCGACATGGCCGACCCCGCCGCCGCGCAGCGCGCCACCGGCTACCTGGTCGGCGGCATCAGCCCGCTGGGGCAGAAGAAGCGCCTGCGCACCTTCATCGACGAGTCCGCCCGGCAGTACCCGAGCATCCACGTCAGCGCCGGGCGCCGCGGCCTGGAGGTGGAGCTGAGCGCCGAGACCCTGGCCGGGCTGACCTCGGCCAGTTTCGCCGCCATCGGCCGGGCCTGAGGGCACGACTGTGCCGATGCGAAAGTCGCACACTGTATAGCAGCGCCGAACGCGCGGGACGGCATGCTGGAGCCCCATTCAGAGGAGAACGCCATGCAGCTCGAATTCCACCAGGTCGATGCCTTCACCCATCGTCCGTTCGCCGGCAACCCGGCCATGGTCTATCGCCTGGACGCCTGGCTGGCCGACGAGCTGATGCAGAACATCGCCGCCGAGCACAACCTGTCGGAGACCGCCTTTCTGGTCCGCGAGGCTGATGGCTGGCGCATCCGCTGGTTCACCCCGACCGCCGAGGTGCCGCTGTGCGGCCACGCCACCCTGGCCAGCGCCCATGTGCTGTTCGAGGTGTTCGGCGAGCCGGGCGAGCGCCTGGAGCTGAACTCGCTGTCCGGCCCGCTGCGGGTGTACCGCGAGGACCAGCGCCTGGCCCTGGACTTCCCGGCGCAGCCGCCCCACGAGGCGGGCAGCACCGTGGAGCTGGAGCAGGCCCTGGGCCTGCCGGTGGTCGATGCGCTGAGCACCACGGCGCACCTGATGGTGTTGCTGGAATCGGAAGAGGCGGTGCGCGCCTGCAAGCCGGACTTCGTCGCCCTGGCGAAGCTGCCGTACCTGGGCGTGATCGTCACCGCGCGCGGGGAGGGCGACCACGACTTCGTCTCGCGCTTCTTCGCCCCGGCCATCGGCATCAACGAAGACCCGGTGACCGGCGCCGCCCACTGCTGCCTGATCCCGTATTGGTCGCAGCGCCTGAGCAAGCTGCAGCTGCGCGCCTTGCAGTGCTCGGCCCGCGGCGGCGAACTCTGGTGCCGGCTGGAAGGCGACCGCGTGCGCATCGCCGGCCAGGCGCGGCTGGTGGCGAGTGGGCGGTTGGTGATTTGACGGTGGGCTTGGGTGTTGCGGCGTATAACCGCGAACGGTTATACGCCCTACGTTTCCAGCGGTAATTCGATGATGAAACGGGTCCAGCCGTCTGCGGATTCGGCGCGGATGCGGCCGCCGTGGGCCTGGACGATGGAGCGGCAGATCGCCAGGCCGAGGCCGGCGTGCACGCCCTGGCCCTCGCGCTGGGCCGCCTCGCGGTGGTGGAAGCGGTCGAACAGCCTTGGCAGCTGCTCGGCGGGGATCGCCGGGCCCTGGTTCTCCACGCTGACCTGGCCGGGCCGCAGGCGCACGCGGACGGCGCCGCCCGCGGGGGTGAAGCGCAGAGCGTTGTCCAGCAGGTTGGCCAGCGTCCGGCGCAGCATGCCGCGGTCGCCGCGCACCTGCGCCTGGCCCTCGCGCGCCAGATGGACGCCCTGGTCCTCGGCCAGCGGCGCGTAGAACTCCAGCAGGGCGTCCACTTCCGCGGCCAGGTCCAGGCTGTCGCGCCCGGGGGCCAGCAGGCCGTGGTCGGCCTTGGCCAGCAGCAACATGTCGTTGACCATGGCGGTCAGCCGCTGCAGTTCCTCCAGGTTGCCGTGCAACGCCTCGCGGTAGTCGTCCTCGCCGCGCGGGCGCGACAGCACCACCTGGGTCTGCGTCAGCAGCGCGGTGAGCGGCGTGCGCAGCTCGTGGGCGATGTCCGCGGAGAACGCCGACAGGCGCTGGAAGGCCTCCTCCAGGCGCGCCAGCATGGCGTTCAGCTCGCTGGCCAGGCCGCGCAATTCCGCCGGCAGGCGCGCGGCGTCCAGGCGCGTGGTCAGCGACTGCGCCGACACCTGCGCCGCCACTTCGCGCATGCGCCGCAGCGGGCGCAGGCTGGCGCGGGTGGCCCAGGCGCCGAGCAGCGCGGTGGCCAGGGCGGAGAGGCCCATGGTCAGCCAGATCAGCTGTTGCATGCGGCCAAGGAAGTGCTGGTGGTGGGTGATGTCCAGCACCAGGGTCAGCTGGCGCCCGGCGGGCTCGGCCGGGTCCAGCGGCACGCGCATCTCGCGGTAGGCGGGCGGTTCGCCCATGCCCTCCATGCCGCTGCTCATGCGCGGCGGCTCGTCCAGCCAGCGCTGGCCGTCGGCGCCCTCCAGACGCAGGCCCAGGTCCGGGTGGCGCGTCAGTTCGTGCTCCAGCGTCCCGCGTTGCGTGGCCAGGCCGGCGGGATCGCGCACCGGGCCGAGCAGTTCGCGGAAGAAGGGCAGGCGGCCGGCCATCGCCTGGCGGTCCAGCTCGACGAAGTGCGCCTCGCTGGCGCGGCTGAACACCACCCCGGCGATCAGCGACACGGCCGCGGTGCAGGCGGCGAACAGCAGGCTCAGGCGGACGCCCAGCGAAACCCGCGCGGCGGCGCTCACGGCGCGCGCTCTTCGAGCACGTAGCCCATGCCGCGCACGGTGTGGATCAGGCGCTGCGGGAAGTCGTCGTCGACCTTGGCGCGCAGTCGGCGGATGGCCACCTCGATGACGTTGGTGTCGCTGTCGAAGTTCATGTCCCACACCTGGGAGGCGATCAGCGACTTGGGCAACACCTCGCCGTGGCGGCGCAGCAGCAGCTCCAGCAGGGCGAACTCCTTGGCGGTCAGCTCGATGCGCCGGCCGCCGCGCTGCACCCGGCGGCGCAGCAGGTCCAGCTCCAGGTCGGCCAGTTGCAGCACGGTCTCCTGCAACTGCTGGCCGCCGCGGCGCAGCAGGGTGCGCACGCGGGCCAGCAGTTCGACGAAGGCGAAGGGCTTGACCAGGTAGTCGTCGGCGCCCTGTTCCAGGCCGCGCACGCGGTCCTCCACGGCGTCGCGCGCGGTGAGGAACAGCACCGGCAGGGCCAGGCCGGCCTGGCGCACCGACTGGAGGATCTGCCAGCCATCGCGGCCGGGCAGCATGACGTCGAGGATCGCCAGGTCGTAGCCGCCGGACAGCGCCAGATGCTCGCCCTCGGCGCCGTCGCCGCAGAGGTCCACGGCATAGCCGGCCTCGCTCAGGCCCTGGCGCAGGTACTGGCCGATGCGGGGTTCGTCTTCGACGATCAGCAGTTTCAAGGTGGATGGCCTCCGTGGCGGGAATGCCGGTCATTGTATCCAGCGCTGCCGATGGCGCCGCCAAGCTGACACAACTGTAATCTTCCCGACAGCCAACCGGCAGGTGGCTGGCGGCAACATGGGGGCAATCATCTGCAAGAGGTCCGCATCATGGGTACACGCCAGCTGTTCAACGCCGCCATCCTCGGCTTCGCCGCCGCCTTCGCCCTGCCGGCCCTGGCCGACGCCGGCCACGGCCATGGGTACGACTTCGGCAAGCCGGCCGCGGCCGCCCAGGCCACCCGCAGCGTCGAGGTCACCCTGGGCGAGATGTACTTCGAGCCCAAGTCGCTGCAGGTGAAGGCCGGCGAGACGGTGCGCTTCGTCATCCACAACAAGGGCAGCCTGCTGCACGAATTCAACCTGGGCAACGCCGCCCTGCACGCCGAGCACCAGAAGGAAATGCAGCAGATGCAGGCGATGGGCATGCTCACGCCCACCGGCATGGGGCACGGCATGGACCATTCGAAGATGATGAAGCACGACGACCCCAACAGCGTGCTGGTGGAGCCGGGCAAGACCGCCGAGCTGACCTGGACCTTCACCCGGGCCACCGAGCTGGAATTCGCCTGCAACATCCCCGGCCACTACCAGGCCGGCATGGTCGGCCGCCTGACCGTCGAGCCCTGAGCGCCGACGCAATCGCGGATGAGTCCGCTCCTACGCCTCCAGGGAAGCACGGCTTTTCGTAGGATGGCGTTGAGCGAAGCGATACCCATCACCACGGCAGCATGGGTATCGCAAGCTCAACCCATCCTACGAAAGGCGCCTCGGCGCAAGGAGCGGACTCCGTCCGCGATCCGCCCCAGGGCCGCCAGCCGTCACCCAGGCCTCCCGCGCCTGCTGAAACCACCGGGGCATTTGTATACACTTGCCCGGCCCGCCACCCCGGCGGGCGCCGACACGATTCCCGCAGGTCCATTGCATGCAGCATCCCGCCGAACACTCGCCGCTGGGCAAATCCAGCGAATACGTCTCCACCTACGCGCCCGAGCTGCTGTTCCCCATCAGCCGCGCCACCAAGTGGGCCGAGCTGGGCCTGGACGGCGCCAACCTGCCGTACCGCGGCGTGGACATCTGGAACTGCTACGAACTGTCCTGGCTGACCCCCGGCGGCAAGCCGGTGGTGGCCATCGGCGAATTCGCCATCCCGGCGCAGTCGCCGAACATCATCGAGTCGAAGTCCTTCAAGCTCTACCTCAACTCGCTGAACCAGAGCCCGTTCGACAGCCGCGAGGCGCTGCGGGCGGTGCTGGAGCGCGACCTGTCCGCCGCCGCAGGCGCGCCGGTGAGCGTGCGCCTGCGCAGCCTGGACGAAGTGGCCGAGGAGGGCGTGGCGAAGCTGCCTGGCCGCTGCATCGACGACCTCGACATCGCCGTGGACAGCTACGACCACCCGCGCCCAGAGCTGCTGCGCTGCGACGATGCCCGGCGGGTGGACGAGGTGCTCTACAGCCACCTGCTGAAATCCAACTGCCCGGTCACCGGCCAGCCGGACTGGGGCACCCTGGTGGTGGACTACGCCGGCCCGGCGCTCGACCCCGCCAGCCTGCTGGCCTACGTGGTTTCCTTCCGCCAGCACCAGGACTTCCACGAGCAGTGCGTGGAGCGCATCTACCTCGACCTGCAGCGCCTGCTGCAGCCCAGCCGGCTGACCGTTTATGCGCGCTATGTGCGTCGTGGCGGGCTGGATATCAATCCCTACCGCAGCAGCGGGGAGATCGCGCCGGACAACCGTCGGTTGGTGCGGCAGTAACGATACGGTTTCATCGCGGATGAGATCCGCTACGCTGCGCCACCCGCGCCATTCCCCTGTAGGAGCGATATCGCGGGCAGGGCCCCTACGGTTCCAGGAAGCACGGCTTTTCGTAGGATGGCGTTGAGCGAAGCGATACCCATCACCATGGCAGCATGGGTATCGCAAGCTCAACCCATCCTACGAAGAGCACCTCGGCGCAAGACAGTTGCTCCTACAGTTGTCGTGAGGCATGGAGTTTCCTCGTAGGAGCGGACTCCGGCCGCGCGATCGTAATCCCTCTCGTCATTCCCGCCGAATGCCTTTCCCGATACTGAATGGCATTCTGATTCTACGCCTTGCGGCCGCCGCCCTGGGGGAAGAGCGCACGACCAATGAAGCTGGCGGTATCGCGCAAACTGCTGCCGATGCTTTCCAGCTCATCGCGGCGGTGCTGGGCGCTGATGCCGATGGCGGAGATGATGAAGCGCGGCTGCCGGTCGCGGTCGGTGACCGCGCTGGCGACCATGCTCACGCCGCGGTACAGGTGGTCCTGGTCCATGGCCCAGCCGCGTTCCAGGGCTTCGCGGGCATCGGCCTGGTATTGCTCGAAGGCCGGTGGGCTCTCCCAGCGCACCCGCGACAGGCGCCGGCGCAGTTCGTCCTCCGGCAACTGGCGCAGGCCGGCGATGCAGCGCCCGGCGGCACCCACCAGTTCCGGCAGGCGCGTGCCCATGGCCACATTGACGTGGGCGATCTGCGGCTCGGAGCGGGCGATCACGCGGATGTGCGCGTCGTCGGTGACCTGCCAGAGGGCGACGAGTATCCGGTGGGCCAGGCTCAGGCGCTCCAGTTCCGGCTGGATCAGGTCGGCGTAGCTGCGGCCGATGAAGCTCACCGCCAGTTCCGACAGGCCCAGGCCCAACTGGTAGGTCTTGGTCTCGTTGTCGAACGACGCCAGCTGCTCGTTGTGCAGCGTGCGCAGGATATTGAAGGCGCTGCTCGGGCTGATGCCGGTGGCGCGGGCGATGGCGGCCACGCCTTCGGGGGCTTCGGCGTGGGCCAGGTGGCGGAGGATCTGAATGGCGTTCACCACGGCCCCTACATCCTTGGTGCTGGCGCTCTTGGTACTGGCTTCCGGTGCGGTTTCTTTGTTTTTCATATTCAGTATTCGGGTTGACATTCAGCGGAGTGAATATATGCTGGCTTCACGGAGCGCACAACCGCTGCCCTGAAGTCGCCGGTTGGTGCGTCCACGTCACTGCACTTTGCAGCAAAGGTCGAACAAGAATAAAGGAGGACCTACGTGGCAGATCTCCCCGAGTGCGTCGTTCCGGGCCCCGAGGCCCAGTACCTCGCCTTCCTGGCCCAGGGCCGTTTCATGCTGCAGCGCAGCCGTTCCACCGGGCGCTACGTCTTCTACCCGCGCAACCTGGTGCCGGGCAGCGGCGAGACGGACCTGGAATGGGTGCCGGTCAGCGGCCTGGGCACTCTCTATGCGATCACCGTGAACCGCGCCCGCGGCGGCGACTACAACGTCGCCCTGGTCGATCTGGACGAAGGCGTGCGCATGATGTCGCGCGTCGAGGGCCATCTCGAAGTGCCCATCGGCGCCCGCCTTAAGGCGCGCATCGTCGAGCAGGAAGGCACCCCCGTAGTGGTGTTCGACGCGCTTGCGGAGGTGCAGCCATGAGCCAGGCCCTGCGCGGCAAGACCGCCATCGTCGGCATCGGCAGCGCCGGCATCGGCGAGGCCCCCGGCCACAGCGCCATTGAACTGCTCGGCCAGGCCTCGGTGAAGGCCATCGCCGACGCCGGGCTGAAGCTGTCCGACATCGACGCGGTGTTCGCCGCCACCAGTTCCCATGCCTTCCCGACGCTGTCGGTCTGCGAATACCTGGGCATCCGCCCGAAGTTCGTCGACGGCACCAATATCGGCGGCTCCAGCTTCGAGCTGCACCTGCTGCAGGCCACCCTGGCCCTGGAAGCCGGGCTGTGCGACGCGGCGCTGATCTGCTACGGCTCCAACCAGCGCACCGCCGGCGGCAAGCTGGTGTCGATGAGCGAGCCGCAGTGGCACGAGACGCCCTACAAGCCGCGCCATCCGATCACCGCCTACGCCCTGGCCGCCAGCCGCCACATGCACCAGTACGGCACCACCCGCGCGCAGCTGGCGGAGGTGGCGGTGGCCGCGCGGGGCTGGGCCAACCTCAACCCCGAGGCCTTCGCCCGCGGCCCGCTGAGCATCGAAGAGGTGCTCGCCGCGCGCATGGTCAGCGACCCGCTGAGCAAGGCCGACTGCTGCCTGGTCACCGACGGCGGCGGCGCCTGCGTGCTGGTGCGCGCCGAGCGCGCCCGCGACCTGCCCAATGCGCCGGTGTACTTCCTCGGCGCCGCCGGCGCGCAGTGGCACCGCTCCATCGTGGCGATGCCCGACCTCACCGTCACCGCCGCTTCGGAAAGCGGCCCGCGGGCCATGCAGATGGCCGGGGTGACGCACGCCGACATCGACCTGGTGATGCTCTACGACGCCTTCACCATCAACACCCTGCTGTTCCTCGAAGACCTCGGCTTCTGCCCGAAGGGCGAGGGCGGGCGCTTCGTCGAGGGCGGGCGCATCGCCCCCGGCGGCGAACTAGCGGTGAATACCAACGGCGGCGGGCTGTCCTGCGTGCATCCGGGCATGTACGGCATGTTCCTGATCATCGAGGCGGTGACGCAGTTGCGCCGCCAGGCCGGCGAGCGCCAGTTGCACAAGGCCGACGTCGCCCTGCTGCACGGCAACGGCGGCACCCTGTCCAGCCAGGTCACGGCCCTGCTCGGCACCCAGTCGGTGCTCTGAAACCCCCGGGTTCGGTGCCCCACCGGTGGCCGCTTCGGCGGCCCGCCGTGGACGCGCTCGCCCTCGCGCCGGGACGCACGCTCCGGCAACCGTCAACAGTTCAGGTGGAAAGCCATGTCAGTGAGTCACTCGCAACACCCTGGCAACGCCTCGTGCTTCGCCAGCCTCACGCCCCTGCTGCAACCGCGTTCCGTGGCCGTGGTCGGCGCCTCCAGCGACCCGCACCGCATCGGTGGCCGGCCCATCGCCTACATGCTGCGCAACGGCTTCAGCGGGCGCATCCTGCCGGTGAACCCCAACCGCAGCGAAATCCAGGGCCTGCCGGCCTTCGCCAGCGTCGAGGCGCTGCCCGAGGCGCCCGACGTGGCCATAGTCGCGCTGCCGGCGCCGCAGGTGCTGGAGACCATCCAGGCCCTGGGCCGCAAGGGCGCGCGCAGCGCCATCGTGTTCTCCTCCGGCTTCAGCGAGGTGGGCGGCGAGGGCGTGCTGATGCAGGAGGCCATGGTCGAGGCCGCCCGCGCGGCGAACATGCGCCTGCTGGGCCCCAACGCCCTGGGCGTGTTCAACGCCAACCTGGGCTACTACGCCTTCTTCTCCACCAGCCTGGAGCGCGGCATTCCGCTGGCCGGGCGCGTCGGCATCGCCACCCAGTCCGGCGCCTACGGCGCGCACCTGCTGGGCCTGGCGCGGCAGCGCGGGCTGGGCACGCCGATCTGCGTGGCCACCGGCAACGAGGCCGACGTCACCCTGGGCGACGCCATCGGCTGGCTGGTGGAGTCGCCGGAAGTCGACGTGGTCATGGCCTACGCCGAATCCATCCGCAACGTCGACAGCTTCCTCGCCGCCCTGGCGGCCGCCCACCGCGCCGGCAAGCCGGTGATCCTGCACAAGGTCGGGCGCAGCGAGCTGGGCGGCCGCGCGGCCATGTCCCACACCGCTTCCCTGGCCGGCGACGACAAGGTGCTGGACGCGGTACTGGCCGACTACGCGGTGGTCCGCGCGCGCAATACCGAGGAACTGATCGACATCGCCTACCTCGCCACCCAGCGCATCTACCCGGTGGCCAACAGCCTGGGGATGATCACCGTCAGCGGCGGCGCCGGGATCATCGTCAGCGACGCCGCCGAGGACGTCGGCCTGCCGATGCCGCCCATGCCCGAGGCGGCCCAGGCGCGGCTGAAGCAGCGGCTGTCGTTCGCCTCGCCGATCAACCCGGTGGACTGCACCGCCCAGGCCCTGAACGACCTGAGCCTGGTGCACGACTTCACCGAATCCATGGTGGTGGACGGCGGCTACAAGTCGCTGATCGCCTTTTTCACCCAGGCTGGCACCGTCGCCTCCATCGGCCCGCAGCTGGCCGAGCAGTTCGGCCGGATCAAGGCCGACCACCCGGACCGCCTGTTCGTGGTCTCGGTGATGGGCGAGGGCGAGGAACTGGAACCCTACCGCAAGGCCGGCTTCGCCCTGTTCGAGGACCCGACCCGCGCGGTGCACGCCATCCAGGCCATGGGCCGGCTCGGCGAGGCCTTCGCCAAACCGCTGCGCCAGGTGCCGGCGCCCGGCGGAGTGGAGTTGCCGCCGCGCACGCCGGGGGAGGCCGAGGCCAAACAGTTGCTGGCCCGCGCCGGCATCGAGTCGGCGCCGGAGCGAGTGCTGGTGAGCGCCGGGGAGGCCGCCGCCTTCGCCGAGCAGATCGGTTTCCCGGTGGTGCTGAAGATCGCCTCGGCGGACATCCTGCACAAGTCGGAGATCGGCGGCGTGCTGCTGGGCGTGGACAGCGCGGCGGCGGTGCGCGAAGGCTTCGACCTGCTGCTGCAACGCGCCGCCGAACAGGCCCCGCAGGCGCGCATCGACGGCGTACTGGTGGCGCGCCAGCTGCAGGGTGGCGTGGAGTGCTTCATGGGCATCCAGCGCGACCCGCTGTTCGGCCCGGTGGCGCTGTTCGGCCTCGGCGGCATCTTCGTCGAAGTGCTGAAGGACGTGGTGTTCCGCCGCTGCCCGTTCGGCGCGGAGGAGGCCGAGGCGATGATCCGCAGCATCAAGGGCGCGCCGTTGTTGCTCGGCGCACGCGGCCGCCCGGTGACCGACGTGAAGGCGCTGGCGCAGGTGCTCTCGCGGCTCTCGCAGTTCGCCGCCCAGGCCGGCCCGCGGCTGCGCTCGGTGGACCTCAACCCGGTGTTCGCCATGCCCGAGGGACAGGGCGCCTGGGCCGCCGACGCAGTGCTGGAAGTGCAGGAGGTGGCCCATGGCGCTGAATCCTGAGCACCTGCTGAACTACCGCATCCCCGAGGTGCGCCAGCGCTACAGCCGCGAGGACAGCGCCTTCTACGCGCTGTCGGTGGGCCTCGGCGCCGACCCCATGGACGAGCACCAACTGGCCTTCGTCGACGCCAACCGCGATATCCAGGCGCTGCCGTGCATGGCCGTGGTGCTGGGCCACCCGGGCTTCTGGCTGGGCAACCCGGACACCGGCGTCGACGCCTTGCGCCTGGTGCACGGCGAGCAGAGCGTGGAGTGGCTCAAGCCGCTGCCACCGGAAGGCGAGGTGATCGGCCGCACCCGCGTCACCGGCCTGGTGGACAAGGGCGCCGGCAAGGGCGCGCTGCTGTACAGCGAGAAGGTGCTCAGCGACGCCGCCAGCGGCGAGGCGCTGGCCATCGCCCGCGGCACCACCTTCCTGCGCGGCGACGGCGGCTTCGGCGGCGACAGCCAGTCGCTTAGTCAGCCGCACCGCCTGCCCGAGCGCGCGCCGGACCTGGCCATCGACCTGCCGACGCGCCCGGAGCAGGCCCTGTACTACCGCCTCAACGGCGACGACAACCCGATCCACGCCAGCCCGGCGGCCGCGGCCCGCGGTGGCTTCCCGCGGCCGATCCTGCATGGCCTGTGCACCCTGGGCGTGGCCTTCCATGCGCTGCTGCGCGGCTTCGCCGACTACCGCGCGGAGCGCTTCGGGCAGTTGCAGGTGCGTTTCTCCGCGCCGGTATTCCCCGGCGAGACCCTGCGCACGGAAATCTGGAGCGACGGCTCCTTCCGCACCCGCGTGGTCGAGCGCGATCGGGTGGTGCTGGACAACGGCCACGTGCGCCTGACGCCGGAGGCGGACAGCTGAGCCGGGCGGCATGGCGACAACCCCCTCAACCAACCTGCGAGAACAAGAACAATGAGCGCATCCATGAGTCCTCCCCAGGACGCCGGGTTCCCCCGGCGGACCCTGGTCATCGCCTTCTTCTTCTGCTTCCTCGGGCTGCTCGCCGACGGCGTCGACCTGATGTTCCTCGCCTACAGCCTGAACAGCCTCAAGGCCGAGTTCGGCCTGAGCAACTTCGAGGCCGGCTCGCTGGGCAGCATCACCCTGGCCGGCATGGCCATCGGCGGCATCTACGGCGGCTGGTGCTGCGACCGCTTCGGCCGGGTGCGGGTGGTGACCTGGACCATCGTGATCTTCTCGCTCGGCACCGCGCTGCTGGGGCTCACCCACAACTACTGGCAGTTCGCGCTGATCCGCTTCCTGTCCTCGCTGGGCCTGGGCTCGCTGTTCGTCGCCTGCAACATCCTGATGTCCGAGTTCGTTACCACCAAGTACCGCACCACCATCCTGGCGACCATGCAGGCTGGCTGGACCGTGGGCTACCTGGTGGCGACCATCCTCGCCGGGCAGATCATCCCCGAATTCGGCTGGCGCACGCTGTTCTTCACCGCCCTGGCGCCGGCGCTGATCTGCCTGGCGCTGCGCCCCTGGGTGCCGGAGTCGCCGTCGTGGCTGGCGGCCCGCGCCCAGCGCCGCCAGCAACCGGCCGGCGTGCGTGCCGCGCCCGCCGCCCGTGGCGGCGTGCAGGGCCTGCTGGCCGATGCGGGCACGCGGCGCATGTTCCTGCTGTGGACGCTGACCTCGTGCTTCCTGCTGTTCGGCTACTACGGCACCAACAACTGGATGCCCTCGTACCTGGAAAGCGAGCTGGGCATGAACTTCAAGTCCATGACCGGCTACATGGTCGGCACCTACACCGCGATGATCCTCGGCAAGGTGGCCGCCGGGGTCGCCTCGGACCGCTTCGGCCGCCGCGCCACCTTCGCCGCCGGCGCCATCGGCAGCGCCATCTTCATGCCGCTGATCGTGTTCTGGCACACGCCGGAGAACATCGTCTGGATTCTCACCCTGTTCGGCTTCATCTACGGCGTGCCGGTGGGCGTGCTGGCCACCTACATGACCGAGAGCTTCTCCACCCGGGTGCGCGGCGCCGCGGTGGGCACCGCCTACAACCTCGGCCGCGTCGGCGCGGCGGTGGCGCCGGCGGCCATCGGCCTCTTGGCCTCGCACATCTCCATCGGCGCCGGCTTCCTGGTGATGGGCATCACCTACGTGATCACCGGCCTGATCCCGGCGCTGTTCATCCCCGACCGCCTGTACGACCCGAACCGCGCATCGAGCGATGCCGATGCCAGCGCCGAGCCGGTCGCCCCGGCGCGCGCCGACGCCGCCGAGCCCCGGCCGCTGAAGGCCTGAGCCCATGACGGAGCCCCTTGCGATGAACGATTCAACCATGGCGGCCAGCCTGGCCGAGCCCGCGACGGTGTTTCCCACCGGCCGCTTCACCTTCCAGGAGTTCATCGGCCTGGAACGCTGGGCCGAGGGCGAGCTGGCGCGCATCCGCCTGCAGCACCGCGCGGAGCTGATGAACTACCTCGGCCACTTCCACGGCGGGGTGCTGATGACCGTGCTCGACGCCGCCATGGCCGGAGCCATCCGCATCTGCTCGCCGGGCTGCTCGATGGTCACCATCGACATGGCCACGCACTTCATGGGCACCGCCCGCGGCGAGCTCAACGCCGTCGGCCGGGTGCTGCGGCGCACGCGCAACCTGTGCTTCTGCACAGCCGAGATCCACAACGAGGACGGCGAACTGGTCGCCAGCGCCTCGGGCAGCTTCAAGTACCGGGCCGCCGAGGCCGGGAGCCGTTCCACCGACACGAGTACGACGACATGACCGACACCGCCGAACTGGCCCGCGAGCGCGAGGAGCGCTTGCGCATGATCCGTGACAGCGCCGCCTCCCTGGTTCCGCCCGACGGCGACCTGGGCCGGGTGCGCCGCCTGCGCTTCAGCGAGCCGGGCGTGGACCGCGCAGCCTGGGCCGAAGTCTGCGCCATGGGCTGGCCGGGCCTGCGCCTGGGAGAAGAGTTGGGCGGCAGCGGCCTGGGCATGGCCGAATACGCCGCGCTGCTGGAGGAACTGGGGCGCGGCCTGCTGCCGGAACCGCTGATCGAAGCGAGCCTGGTGGCGCCGCTGCTGCCGGACGCGGAGCGCGAAGCGCTGCTGGCCGGTGAAAAGCTGGTGTTGCCGGCGGGCATCGCCTACGACGAAGGCGCCACGCTGCCGCAACTGCGCGACGGCAAGCTGCATGGCGAGGTCGGCCATGTCGCCCTGGGCGCCGCCGCCGACGCCTGGCTGGTGGTCTGCGACGGCGGCTTGGCGCTGGTGGAGCGCGGCGCCGAAGGACTGCACCTGAGCCAGGAGCCGACCCAGGACGGCGGCCACCTGGCGCGTCTGCGTTTCGACGCCACTCCGGCCAGCGTGCTGGCGGCACCGCCCGCCGCGCTGGACGAAGCAGCGCTGGCCTGCGCCGCCTACCTGGTGGGGCTGATGGATGCCGCCTTCGAGCGCACCCGCGACTACCTCGGCGTGCGCAGCCAGTTCGGCCGCGCCATCGGCAGCTTCCAGGCCCTGCAGCACCGCATGGTCGACCTGAAGATCCAGATCGAGCTGGCGCGCGCCGTGGTCGCCCGGGCCGCCGACGCCATCGACGCCCGGGCGCCGCTGGCCGAGGTCCGGCGCCTGGTGTCCACCGCCAAGGTGCGCGCTGCCGAGGCCGCGCTGCTGGTCACCCGCCAGGCGATCCAACTGCATGGCGGCATCGGCTTCACCGACGAGGCCGACATCGGCCTGTTCCTGCGCCGCGCCATGGTGCTGCTCAACGCCCAGGGTTCGCTGGCCTTCCACAAGGCGCGCTACATCGCGCTGTTGCAGCGGGAGGTGGCCTGATGAGCGGGATGCTGCTGCAAGAGACGCACGGCAGCGTGCGCCTGCTGCGCTTCAACAACCCGGCGCGGCGCAACGCGCTGGCCCCGGCGCTGCGCCAGGAACTGCTGCAGGCCCTGCGCGAGGCTGACGCCGATCCGCAGGTGCGCAGCGTGGTGATCACCGGCAGCGCGGAGGTGTTCTGCGCCGGCGGCGACCTCAGCGACATGAACGTCGACGGGCTCGGCGCCGGCCGCGCGCGCATGCACAACAACGCCGCCCTGGTGCGGCAGATGGTGCGCATGGGCAAGCCGCTGATCGCCGCTATAGAAGGTTGGGCGGTGGGCGCCGGGCTGTCCGTGGCGCTGGCCTGCGACAGCCTGGTGTGCGGCGGCACGGCGCGCTTCGCCGCCGGCTTCGGCAAGGTCGGCCTGCTCGCCGACCTCGGCCTGCTGCATACCCTGCCGGCGCGCATCGGCGTGGGCCGTGCGCGACAGGTGCTGATGTTCGGCCAGGTGCTGGAAGCCGAGGAGGCGCTGCGCATCGGCCTGGTGGACCAGCTTTGCGCGCCTGGCGCGGCTTTGGACGCGGCCATGGCCCGCGCCGCCCTGGTCGAGCAGCAGGCGCCGCTGCCGCTGGCGATGACCAAGGCCCTGCTCGCCGATGGCCTCGACCTGCTGCTGGAGCGCGAGGGCGAGCTGCAGAGCCAGTTGTTCCTCAGCGCCGACCATGCCGAAGGCAAGGCGGCCTTCCTGGCCAAGCGCACCCCCGCATTCACCGGACAATGAGCCGAGGGCACTGAAATGACCGACTACAACGCCATGGGCGACGGCGAGTTCCGCCTGATGGTGCGCGAGTGGATCGCCGCCAACTACCCGCAACGCATCCGCAACCCGGCTCACCGCCTGGGCCGCGACGACACCTGGGAGTGGTACCAGGCGCTGTCGCGCCAGGGCTGGCTGTGCCCCGGCTGGCCGGTGCGCTACGGCGGCATGGGCCTCTCCGCCGGCAAGCAACTGATCATGATCGAGGAGATGGAAGGCTACGGCTGCGCGCGCCTGCCCGACAGCGGCATCACCATGCTCGGCCCGCTGCTGATCCGCTACGGCAGCGACGCCCAGCGCGAGCGCTTCCTGCCGCGCATCCTCAGCGGCGAGGACATCTGGTGCCAGGGCTACAGCGAGCCCAACGCCGGCTCCGACCTGGCCAGCCTGCGCACCGAGGCGGTACTGCGCGAGGGCCAGTGGGTGATCAACGGCCAGAAGACCTGGACCACCATGGGCAGCGAGGCCAACTGGATCTTCGTGCTGGCGCGCACCGAGCGCGGCGGCAAGCCGCAGCAGGGCATCAGCTTCCTGCTGGTGCCGATGGACAGCCCCGGCGTCGAGGTGCGGCCGATCCTCAACCTGGAGCTGCAGGGCGAGTTCTGCGAGGTGTTCTTCAATGACGTGCGGGTGCCGGCCGAGCACCTGGTGGGCGAGGTCAACCAGGGCTGGAGCATGGCCAAGGCGCTGCTGGGCTTCGAGCGCATCTTCCTCGGTTCGCCCAAGCAGGCCACCTTCGCCTTCGAGCGCCTGGCGCGCCTGGCCCGGCGCCAGGGCCTGTGGGACGACCCGGCGTTCGCCCAGCGCTTCGCCGCGCTGAGCATGGACCTGGACTGCCACAAGGCGCTCTACGGGCACTTCGCCGAGCGCCTGCGGCGCGGCGAGAACCTGGGCCCGGAGGTGTCGATGCTGAAGGTCCACCAGTCCGAGCTGTACCAGCGCATCAGCGAACTGGGCCTGGAGATCGCCGGCCCCGACTCGGCGCTGCTGCAACCCTTGGCCGACGACCCCGAGCTGCACCCGGCGGGCATCTTCATCCAGTCGCGGCCCACCACCATCTACGGCGGCACCAACGAAATCCAGCGCAACATCCTGGCCAAGAGCCTGCTCGGCCTGCCGGGTTGAAGGCCGCAGCCGAATCCATACGAGAGGAAAGAGTGATGAGTGAACGACTGAACGAAGGCAAGGTAGCGATCGTCACCGGCGCCGGTGGCGGCATCGGCCGCGAGATCGCCCTGGCCCTGGCCGACAGCGGGGCGAAGGTGCTGATCAACGACATCGGCGTGTCGCTGGGCGGCGAGGGCGGCTCGGCCTCGCCGGCCGAGGAAACCCTCGGGCTGATCCGCCAGCGCGGCGGCGAAGGGGCGATCAACACCGACAGCGTGTCGGACTGGGACAGCGCTCGGCGCATCGTCGCCAGCGCCCTGGACGCCTTCGGCCGGCTGGACATAGTGGTGAACAACGCCGGCATCCTGCGCGACGCCATCTTCCACAAGATGAGCGCCGAGGACTGGCTGTCGGTGATCAACGTGCACCTCAACGGCAGCTTCTTCGTCAGCCGCGCCGCCGCCGAGCGCTTCCGCGAACAGGGCAGCGGCGCCTTCGTGCATATGACCAGCACCTCGGGGCTGATCGGCAACTTCGGCCAGGCCAACTATTCGGCGGCCAAGCTGGGCATAGTCGCGCTGTCCAAGTCCATCGCCCTCGACATGCAGCGCTACAACGTGCGTTCCAACTGCATCGCGCCCTTCGCCTGGAGCCGCATGACCGACTCCATCCCGGCCGATACCCCGGAACAGAAGGCGCGGGTGGAGAAGCTGCAGCGCATGACCCCCGACAAGAACGCGCCGCTGGCCGTGTACCTGGCCTCCGACGCCGCCCGCGAGGTCAACGGTCAGGTGTTCGCCGCGCGCAACCACGAGCTGTTCCTGATGAGCCAGAGTCGCCCGCTGCGCAGCGTGCACAGCGAGCACGGCTGGACCCCGCAGAGCATCGCCGGGCACGGCATGCCGGCGCTGCGCGGCAGCTTCATGGACCTGGCGCGCAGCCCGGACGTGTTCTCCTGGGACCCGATCTGACCACGGAGGCGTCATGGGCATCTTCAACACCCGTTTCACCGAGACCTTCGGCGTCGAGCACCCGATCATGCAGGGCGGCATGCAGTGGGTGGGGCGCGCCGAGCTGGCCGCGGCGGTGGCCAACGCCGGCGGCCTGGCGACGCTGTCGGCGCTGACGCAGCCGAGCCCGGAGGCGCTGGCCGGGGAGATCGCGCGCTGCCGCGAGCTGACCGACAAGCCCTTCGGCGTCAACCTGACGCTGCTGCCGACGCAGAAGCCGGTGCCCTATGCCGAGTACCGCGCGGCGATCATCGAGGCCGGCATCGGCGTCGTCGAGACCGCCGGCAACAACCCCGGCGAGCACATCGCCGAGCTGCGCCGGCATGGCGTCAAGGTGATCCACAAGTGCACCTCGCTGCGCCATGCGCTCAAGGCCGAGCAACTGGGCGTGGATGCGGTGTCCATCGACGGCTTCGAGTGCGCCGGCCACCCGGGCGAGGACGACATCCCTGCTCTGGTGCTGATCCCGGTCGCGGCCAACCGCCTGCGGGTGCCGATCATCGCTTCCGGCGGTTTCGCCGACGGCCGCGGGCTGGTGGCGGCGCTGGCGCTGGGGGCGGACGCGATCAACATGGGCACGCGCTTCCTCAGCACCCGCGAATGCCCGATCCACCCGCAGGTGAAGGCGGCCATCCGCGCCGCCGACGAGCGTTCCACCGACCTGATCATGCGCAGCCTGCGCAACACCGCGCGGGTGGCGCGCAACGCGGTGAGCCAGGAAGTGCGGGCGATCGAGGCGCGCGGCGGCGCCACCTACGCCGATATCGCCGCGCTGGTCAGCGGCCAGCGCGGGCGCGGCGTCTACGAGCAGGGCGACACCGACCTGGGCATCTGGTCGGCCGGCATGGTCCAGGGCCTGATCGATGACGAGCCAAGTTGCGCCGAGCTGCTGCGCGGCATCGTCGAACAGGCCCGCACCCTGGTGCGCCAGCGCCTGGAGGGCATGCTCGCCGACTGATCGCCATCCCCCACGCGGCGCCGCAGGAGGGCGCCGCCTCACCTCACCGAACGAAGAGACAACAACAATGAAAAATCTTCCCGCACGGGCGCTGGCCTCGGTCGCCGCCTGCCTGCCGTTCTGCGCCCAGGCCGATTTCATCGGCGACAGCAAGGCCAGCCTGGAATTGCGCAACTTCTACTTCAACCGCGACTATCGCCAGAGCGGCGCCAGCCAGTCCTACTCGGAGGAGTGGGCCCAGGGCTTCCTGCTGCGCTACGAGTCCGGTTATACCGAGGGCAGCATCGGCGTGGGCCTGGACGCCCTGGGCCTGCTCGGGCTCAAGCTCGACTCCAGCCCGGACCGCTCCGGCTCCGGCCTGCTGCCGTATTCGGCCAGCGACCGCCGCGCCGCCGACGACTATTCCGACCTGGGCCTGACCGCCAAGCTGCGCGCCGCCAACAGCACGCTGAAGATCGGCACCCTGACGCCCAAGCTGCCGGTGGTGCAGTACAACGACACCCGCCTGCACCCGCAGACCTTCCAGGGCGGCCTGGCGGAAATCAACGAGATCGACGGCCTGGCCGTGCAGCTTGGCCAGTTGCGCCAGGTGAAGCAGCGCGACTCGACCAACGCCGAGGACCTGAGCATCACCCGCGGCAACAAGCGCAATATCCTGCCCGGGCGCCACGCCAGCAGCGACCGCTTCAACCTGGCCGGCGGCAGCTACCGCTGGAGCGAGAACCTGAGCACCAGCTATCACTACGGCAACCTTGAGGACTTCTACCGCCAGCATTACCTGGGCCTGGTGCATGTCCTGCCGATCGCC
Organism: Pseudomonas sp. PI1; assembly: GCF_000812405.1. Lineage (NCBI taxonomy): Bacteria > Pseudomonadati > Pseudomonadota > Gammaproteobacteria > Pseudomonadales > Pseudomonadaceae > Pseudomonas > Pseudomonas sp. PI1. The sequence goes on along the minus strand of NZ_JWMC01000047.1, from coordinate 47,533 downwards.
AGGGACCAGTCGCTGAAGTCCGACATCCGCTGGGCGCGCTCCACCGACGAGGGCGGCAGCAACGTCGACAACCGCGCGCTCAACGCCCTGTTCACCTACCGCCTGGGCGGCCATGGCTTCGGCCTGGGCTACCAGCGCATGTCCGGCGACACCGGCTACGCCTACCTGGCCGGCACCGACCCGTACCTGACCAACTTCGTGCAGATCGGCGACTTCGCCAACAAGGACGAGCGTTCCTGGCAGCTGCGCTACGACTTCGACTTCGCCGCCGTCGGCCTGCCCGGGCTGACCTTCATGACGCGCTACCTGCGCGGCGACAACATCGACTTGCTCAACGGCCAGGGCAACGGCAAGGAATGGGAACGTGACACCGACATCGGCTACGTGGTGCAGAGCGGGGCGCTGAAGAACCTGGGCCTGAAGGTGCGCAACGGCAGTTTCCGCAGCGACTTCGGCAACGACGTGGACGAAACCCGCGTCATCATCAGTTACACATTGCCGCTCTGGTAAAGGCGATGCGGCCCGCGCCAAGAGGGGGCGGGCCGCCGGGGGGAAGGGTTCAGATGCCCATGTTGGCCAGGCTCTGCATGATCGAGCGCAGGGTGCCGGCGAGGGTCGGGTGGCTGACCTCGAAGCGCTCCACCGCCAGGTTGACGCCATCCAGCAGGCTGTCGTCGGCGAGAGCTTCCTCGTTGGCCAGTTGCAGTTCGATGTCTTCTATCAGCGTCTCCAGCTCCCCGCGCTGCTCTTCGCTCAGCGGCGGCTGCTGTTCCAGCTGGTCGCGCAGTCGCTGCAGTTCTTCACGCAGTTGACGTGTCGGCATGGTGGTTTCCTTCTGCGGTGGCTACCCAGGATGGACCGCCGCGCGGCGGCGAAAAATCCATCTCCATGCCACACAGCTTAACCCGCCGAACGCAACCGTGTCTGATGCCCGTCAATGCGCAGCAGGCGTTCCAGCAGCGGGAAGAAGTGCGCAAGCTCCGGGGTGCGCATGGCCGGGTCCTTGCCCAGGTCGTCCAGGCGCCGCAGGGTGACGGCGTCCTGGGCGTAGGGGGCGCTGAGGAAGGCGCTGGCGCCGCGCTCGTCGAAGGGCCCGCCCTGCAGCGCCAGGCTGTGCCGCGAGGCTGGCGACAGGCCGGCGTGGTAGGCGGCGTCCACCGCGCACAGGTAGCGCTTGGCGGCCACGTGCAGGCGGACCGGCTGCCACACCGATTCGGGCAGCAGCTCGCGCAGCAGGTTGGCGCCGACTTCCTCGTGGCGCAGGTCGCGGGCCTCGATCTCGTCGGGGTTCTCGTAGAGGTGGCCGATGTCGTGCAGCAGCGCGGCGATCACCAGGGCGTCGGAGCAGCCGGCGCGCTCGGCCAGGGTGGCGCATTGCAGGGCGTGCTCGGCCTGGCTCACCGATTCGCCGTAGGGCTCGGCGCCGTGGCTGGCGAAGCGTTCGGCCAGCTCGTCGAGGAAGGCGTGGCGGGCGCGGTTCATGGCTTTTCTCCTTTGGCGCGGCGGCTGGCGATGTCCAGCAGGCAGGAATCCAGCTCGCCCAGGTGGTCGATGACCGAGTGCACACCCAGGCGGTACAGGCCGAAGGTCGCCTGGGCGCGGCGCAGGTCGCGTTGGGGGCCGTCCAGCGCCTCCCAGTCGCGCATCGACAGGCCGCACAGCGGGCCGCTGGCGGCCAGGCCGATGGTCCACAGCCCGGCATTGAGGCCGGCCTGGAGCAGCCGTGGCTGGCTGCTCACCAGCACGCAGCCGTCCAGTTGCGGGGTGCCCAGCTCCATCAGCGCGCGCCAGCAGGCGTCCGGCGCCGGCCAAGGCCGCCCGGCATGGGCGATGCCGCTGTCCAGGGCGCCGTCGAGGGCGGCGGCCAGGCGTTCGCTGGCCGGCTCCGGCAGTTCCTCCAGCCAGGCGCAGGGCACGCCCTGGCGGTTCAACTGGTGCAGGGCGGGCAGGGCCTCGGCGATGGGCTCGGCATGGGCGTCGGCGGCTTCGGCCAGGCGTTTGCGGAAGCGCGCGACCTCCTCGGCGCTGGGCAGGCGGCCGAGCACATGGCCCAGGGCCTGCTGCGGAGCCAGGGTGGCGGCCTCGGCGAGGCGCTCCTGCGGGCAGTCCGGGCAGCTCTGCTGCAGCGCGCGGGGCAGGGTGCGGGCGCCGAAGTCCACCAGGTCGCCGGCGAGTCCGAAGAGCAGGGAGGTGAAGCGGGGCAGGTCGGCGGCGGTCGAGGCGGGCATGGCAGGGTGTCTGGACAATGGTCTAGGCCAGACTAGACGCGCATTGTGACGATCCGGTGAAGCCGGCCTGCGCGCGGGCCCGCTGCCTTTATCCCGCTGCCTTTATAATGTGGCGCCTTTCGCTGGAGAGCCCGCCATGGCGGCCTGGCCGCGAAGCTGCCGGGCGAGCCGGGGCTGTTCCTCGAACGCCCGTGCCTCCCTGTAACCGTAGGAGCGGACTCTGCCCGCGATTCGGGCTTCCAGTAGCGTAGGGCGAATAACCGTTCGCGGTTATCCGCCGCCTCACCTTTCTCATCGACCCTGCCTCGGTCGGTCCGGGGGAATGCGTGACCCGCGCCAGGCTCGACACCGAGCGGGCCGGTAACCAAGGTCAAACGGCGGATAACGCCATAGGCGTTATGCGCCCTACGGATTTCCGGAAAACTTTGGGTGCTGGGCTCAAGAGCGCCCTCACCCCAGCCCTCTCCCGGAGGGAGAGGGGGCCATTCGTGCCACCGGGGCATCCGGCGTGGCCGGTGAGCCAATCGCGGACGAAGTCCGCTCCTACGCCGGTGCTTCCAGTAGCGTAGGGCGAATAACCGTTCGCGGTTATCCGCCGCCTCACCTTTCTCATCGACTCTGCCTCGGTCGGTCCGGGGGAATGCGCGACCAGCGCCAGGCTCGACACCGAGCGGGCCGGTAACCAAGGTCAAACGGCGGATAACGCCGTAGGCGTTATGCGCCCTACGGATTTCCAGGGAGCTTTGGGTGCTGGCCCAGCACCGCAGCCCCTGGCAAACACCGTTCGCGAGCAAGCTCGCTCCTACGAAGAGCCTTCCAACCCGGTCGGCAAGAGCGTCGCATCGGCACAAAAGCTGGCTCTTGGCTATCGTGAGGGGAGGGCGGCGCTTCCGGCCGCGCGCCGGGTGCGAAGGCGTTAGAAACAATCCGATGTCTGCAAATCGAACTTGGAACTATATACTGCGCAGCGGTTCGAGGCCGCGGCGGCGGCCTCATGAGACTTTCAAAGGAGAAACCCGATGCGCCCACACGGCGTCAACTGGATGCAGCGCACCGCTCGCCTGCTGGCCGGAGCCAGCCTGGTCATGCTCCCCTTCCTGGCCCAGGCCGCGAGCGAGGACGACCCCTGGGAGAGCGTCAACCGCCCGATCTTCGTGTTCAACGACACCCTCGACACCTATGCGCTCAAGCCCCTGGCGCAGGGTTACCAGAAGGTAACGCCGAATTTCGTGCAGGACGGCATCCACAACTTCTTCAGCAACATCGGCGACGTGCGCAACCTGGCCAACGACCTGCTGCAAGGCAAGCTCGAGCACGCCGGCGTCGACACCAGCCGCCTGCTGTTCAATACCACCTTCGGCCTGGCCGGCTTCATCGACGTGGCCACCCGCATGGGTCTGCAGCGCAACGACGAGGACTTCGGCCAGACCCTCGGCTACTGGGGCGTGGGCAGTGGCCCCTACGTGATGCTGCCGCTGCTGGGGCCGAGCACCCTGCGCGACGCGCCGTCGAAGATCCCGGACGCCTATACCGGCATGTACCCGTACATCGACGACGTGTCCGTGCGCAACAGCCTCCGCGCCGTGGACGTGGTCGACACCCGCGCCGACCTGCTCAGGTCCGAGAAGCTGATTTCCGGCGACAAGTACACCTTCATCCGCAACGCCTACCTGCAGAACCGCGAGTTCAAGGTCAAGGACGGCCAGGTCGAAGACGACTTCTGACACACCCGCCACCCATCCGCCCCGGGGCTGCCGCAAGCGCGCCGTGCCGCCGTCTTGAACCCTGGGGCGGATGGGAGTAGTGTCTGCGCCTTGTCGCACCCGACCCGCGCCGTTTTCATAGCCATGCGCGCCCACTTCACCACCTCCGGCGCCGTTTGCCTGGATAACCCATGCACAAACCCAGTGCCACGCTGCTGATCATCGATGACGACGAGGCCGTTCGCGAAAGCCTCGCGGCCTACCTGGAAGACAGTGGTTTCAAAGTCCTGCAGGCGACCAACGGCCAGCAGGGCCTGCAGGTCTTCCAGCACGAACTGCCCGACCTGGTCATCTGTGACCTGCGCATGCCGCAGATGGACGGCCTGGAGCTGATCCGCCGGGTCAGCGCGATGGCGGTGGAAACGCCGGTCATCGTGCTTTCCGGGGCCGGGGTGATGAGCGACGTGGTCGAGGCCCTGCGCCTGGGCGCCGCGGACTACCTGATCAAGCCCCTGGAAGACCTGGCCGTGCTGGAGCACTCGGTGCGCCGCGCCCTGGACCGCGCCTACCTGCGTTCGGAGAACCGCCGCTACCGCGAGAAGCTGGAAGCCGCCAACCGCGAGTTGCAGGCCAGCCTGAACCTGCTGCAGGAAGACCAGAACGCCGGGCGCCAGGTGCAGATGAACATGCTGCCGGTGACGCCCTGGGAAGCCGAGGGGCTGAAGTTCGCCCACCAGATCATCCCGTCGCTGTACCTGTCCGGCGACTTCGTCGACTACTTCCGCGTCGACGAGCGGCGCATCGGCTTCTACCTGGCCGACGTCTCCGGCCATGGCGCCTCATCGGCGTTCGTGACCGTGCTGCTGAAGTTCATGACCACCCGCCTGCTGTACGAGTCGCGGCGGGCGGGCACGCTGCCCGAGTTCAAGCCCTCCGAGGTGCTCGGGCACATCAACCGCGGGTTGATCAACACCAAGCTGGGCAAGCACGTGACCATGCTCGGCGGGGTGATCGACCTGGAAACCGATCGCCTGACCTACAGCATTGGTGGCCACCTGCCGCTGCCGGTACTCTACGTCGACGGCGAAGCACGCTACCTCGAAGGCCGCGGCCTGCCCGTGGGCCTGTTCGAGGACGCCACCTACGACGACCGGACCATGGACCTGCCCAGGTCCTTCAGCCTGTCGTTGTTCTCCGACGGCATACTGGATGTGCTGCCCGGGGCTACATTGAAAGAAAAGGAGACGGCCCTGCCCGAGCAGGTCGTCGCCGCCGGCGGGACGCTGGACGGCCTGCGCCAGGTCTTCGGGCTGGCCAAGTTGTCCGAGATGCCGGATGATATCGCCTTGCTGGTGTTGAGCAGGAACCTTGCATGAGTACCGGTAAAATCCAGTTCGCCGAGCAGGATGGCTCATTCGTCCTGAAGTTCGTGGGCGAAGTCCGACTGACCCTGTGTTCGGCGCTGGATGCCACCATTGAAAAAATCTTCGCCGCGTTGAATTTCACGGCGATCATCATCGATCTCACGGAAACCCAGAGCATCGACAGCACCACCCTGGGCCTGCTGGCCAAGCTGTCGATCCTCTCGCGGCAGAAGGTGGGGCTGTTGCCGACCCTGGTGACCACCAACCCGGACATCACCCGGTTGCTGCAGTCCATGGGCTTCGACCAGGTGTTCAACATCGTCGACCGGCCCATCCCCTGCACGGACTGCCTCACCGACCTGCCGCCCCAGGACCAGTCCGAGGAAGTGGTGCGCAGCAAGGTGCTGGAGGCCCACCGCATCCTCATGGGCCTGAACGAGTCCAACCGTGAAGCCTTCCACGACCTGGTGAGTGCTCTCGAGCACCACTGATCCGCCGGAGCCCGTCGATAGATAGAACGCAAACCGGCGCCCTGGGGCGCCGGTTCGTTTTGCTGCGCGTGGGTTTCAGCGGCCGCCGAGCAGGGCTTCCAGCTTCTCCTGGTCGCGGGCGAACAGGCGGATGCCCTCGGCCAGCTTTTCGGTGGCCATGGCGTCCTCGTTCATCTGCCAGCGGAAGGCGCTCTCGTCCAGCACCTGGCGCGCCTCGCCGCCGCCGGGCTGCAGGGTGCGCGGCAGCTCGCCCTGGGCGTCGGCCAGTTGCTGCAGCAGGTCCGGGCTGATGGTCAGGCGGTCGCAGCCGGCCAGTTGCTCGATCTGCCCGAGGTTGCGGAAGCTCGCGCCCATCACCACGGTGCGGTAGCCGTTGGCCTTGTAATAGCGGTAGATGCGCGACACCGACTGCACGCCCGGGTCCTCGGCGCCGACGTAGTCGCGGGCGTTGGCCTTCTTGTACCAGTCGTAGATGCGGCCGACGAAGGGCGAGATGAGGAACACCCCGGCGTCGGCGCAGGCCGCGGCCTGGGCGAAGGAGAACAGCAGGGTGAGGTTGGTCTGGATGCCGTCGCGCTCCAGCTGTTCGGCGGCGCGGATGCCTTCCCAGGTGGAGGCGATCTTGATCAGCACGCGATCCTTGCCGACGCCTTGTTCGTCGTACAGCTCGACCAGCCGGCGGGCGCGGGCCAGGGTGTCCTCGGTGTCGAAGGACAGGCGAGCGTCCACTTCGGTGGAGACGCGCCCGGGGATGACCCCGAGGATGTCCTTGCCCACCGCCACGGCGAAGCGGTCGCAGGCCAGGCCCGCGTCGCCGCCGCTGGCCGCGGTGGCGCGGGCCAGGTGCTCGGCGTAGCGGGGCAGGGCGGCGGCCTTGAGCAGCAGCGAGGGGTTGGTGGTGGCATCCACCGGCTTCAGGCGGGCAATGGCGTCGAAATCGCCGGTATCGGCGACGACGGTGGTGTACTGCTTCAGTTGTTCCAGCTTGGAGGTCATGGCAGGTCTTCCGAGTGCGATCCCCATGACCTTACCCGAGCGCAACCCCGCGCTCAACGGGACCTAGCGGCCAGCGAGAAGTTCGATGGCCTGGTCGAGCACCCGCAGCGGATCGGCGGCCTTGTGCACGTCCACCGAAAGCAGCTGGCGGAAGCGCCGGGCGCCGGGGAAACCCTGGCCAAGGCCGAGCACGTGACGTGTCACATGGTGCATGGCGCCGCCCTCGGCGATGTGCCGCTGGATGTACGGGCGCATCCGCGCCAGGGCCTCGGCACGGCTGATCGTGGGGGACTCGGCGCCGTACAGCGCGGCGTCCACCTGGGCCAGCAGGTAGGGGTTGTGATAGGCCTCGCGGCCGAGCATCACGCCGTCGAAGGTGCGCAGGTGCTCCTGGCATTCGGCCAGGGTCTTGATGCCGCCGTTGAGGACGATCTCCAGGTCCGGGAAGTCGCGCTTGAGCTGCGCCGCCACCTCGTAGCGCAGCGGCGGAACCTCGCGGTTCTCCTTGGGCGAGAGGCCTTCGAGGATGGCGATGCGCGCATGCACGGTGAAACTGCGGCAGCCGGCCTCGCGCACCTGGCCGACGAAGTCGCACAGCTCGGCATAGCTGTCGCGCCCGTTGATGCCGATGCGGTGCTTGACCGTGACCGGAATGGAAACCGCCTCGCGCATGGCCAGGACGCACTCGGCCACCAGCGCCGGATGGGCCATCAGGCAGGCGCCGATCATATTGTGCTGCACCCGGTCGCTGGGGCAGCCGACGTTCAGGTTGACCTCGTCGTAACCCGCAGCCTCCGCCAGCTTCGCCGCCGCCGCCAGCTCGGCCGGCACGCTGCCGCCCAACTGCAGCGCCAGCGGGTGCTCGCACTCGTCATGGCGCAGGAAGCGCGCGGCATCGCCATGCAGCAAGGCCCCGGTGGTGACCATCTCGGTGTAGAGCAGGGCATGGCTCGACAGCTGGCGCAGGAAGAACCGGCAGTGGCGGTCGGTCCAGTCCATCATCGGTGCCACGGAAAATCTATGGGAAAAATTCATTTAAAATCAGTATTCGGCATGAAAAAACGCCCGATAAAGGGCGTTTGGGGACGTCGCGGGCAACCGGTGTCGCCAGATGGCGCCTAGTATACCTCGGTTGGTTGAGCCCTATAGGCATTGCCATTCGCCGAAGCCGGGGCCGACGTAATGTCGGACGCTGCAGCGTCGGCTGTCGTAGTCGTCGAACACTTCCACCTCGATGGCCGGGGTTCCGGTCTTGGCGAAGAACGTGTAGATGCGCCCTGGCGTACCTGCCCAACGCGCTGGTCTACAGATGGGTGCCGGTGTACCTGCAGAAGGGCCTGGGCATGACGCCGCTGCAATCGGGCTGCACGGCGATGGCGGCGACCCTCGGCGTGATCGTGTTCAACCTCGGCGTTTCGGCCTGGTCGCGGCGCCTGCTCAAGCGCGGCGTGCCGATGCAGACAGCGCAGGTGCGCCTGCCGGTGGTCTGCGCGCTGCTCGGCCTGCGCCTGATCGCCCCCGAGCGCACCCGCCAGGTGCTGCACGGCAGCGCCGCCACGGACCTGCCCGCCACGGCATGAGCCGCGGCGGCCGGCCGCCGCCCCCTGACCACCCGCTGCCCGGGCGCGATGGCGAGCCGCTAGCCCTCGACGTGGCCCGCGACGGCACGGAAGATGCCGGAGGCGAGCGAGCCCTGGCGGGCGCCGATCTGGTCGATGGCATGGGTGATCTGCGGCGGCTCGGCGGACAGCGGAGCGACGTTCAGTGCCGCAAGTTGTACGGGGGCCGCGGCGTCGCCGGTTTGGGGCTCCAGCTCCGCGGCGGGGGCGATTTCGGCGGAAGGCAGCAGCAGGCCCAGAACCGGGCTGACCACCTGCTGTTCAGTGGCGCTCGCTGCCTGCAGGTCGAAGGCGACCGGGCCTTGCTGCGGGTCGTCCTGGCCCATCACGGCGCGCAGGAGTTCGCCGTCGTGCTTGAGGACATGCAGGCGGCCGTCGTGGCTGAAGAACTGCTCGAACTTCAGCGCCGGGCGGGCTTGCTCCTGGGATCGGAAAGCCAACAGCAGGTCTTCTCCGGAGCGTTCGGCAACCAGCGCATCGCTCAGGGAAGCATGCTGGGGCTCCTGCAATACGTACAGATTGCCAGGTTTGCTCATCAGGACTTGTTCAGGCGCGGCCTGGCTTGCATCCAGGGTATATGCCTGTATGAGGGAGTCTTCGGTCACGACCGAGAAATTTATTTTGCTATCGATCAGATTTTTCATTTAGGTACGGATAGTCAGATAGTTACAGGGTCAACCCTCTTCCCGCATCCTGCAGCAGGCGCGAACCCACAAGCGTCTCGAAAAGTGCCAATGCCCGCGGGGCGGGCGACATGAGTTTTCGGGGTCGCTTTCGGCGCTTGAGAAACAGTTCTCCGGTGGATTTCCGAAGGAGAAATTCAGCGCTGATCTGTTTAGAAGAAGTTGCGTCGTCTTGCGCTGAGAAGAGTAGGGCGCGGCCTTCGGGGCAGGTATCTGACGAGTTCTAAAATGCCCTGGATCGGCGCCTTACTTTTCGTCAATTCGATATGCCGGGATCGCGCAGCCTGCGGGATGGCCGCCTCGGAAAAGGCCGTTCCATGCGCCTCCGCTGGCGGTGATATCGGGATCGGCTTGATGGCCGCCGCTACTGGGTCGATGCACTTCCTGCGCGCTTTCTGAAGTCAATGTCCGCTGATAGGCCTGGAAGATAATCCGCGTTCTTCCAGTCAGAGCTGTTGGGGGCCGGGTTCAAGATGATCGCGGTGTGTAGTGGCAGGGAGGGTTGGCCGCTGGGGTGGTCGTACTTGGCGGAATCGTGGAGCGAAGAATTCAGACGGCGTCGCATGGTGTTGCCGGAGTTCACCTGGATACCATCCTGGCTGCCCGGAACCGGTTCGGGACCTGCCGATAGCATTTGCTTGGCTTGAAACGAGTTGAATAGCGCCGGTCTTGCCTCGTGGATATTTCGAGAAAAAGACTCCAGGAAATGGAACTTCGCCCCTGTCGTGGATGAGAGATTCACACTCGTTCATCGGGTGTGGGTCTTCGGCTGTTGCTTGAACCTGTGCCCTGTATTTATTGAAAGGATCGCGTGAATGAAATCGAGAAACACCTTAGGCGTCGTTGTGGGTGCCGTGGTCGCCTTGTCTGCCATGGATGGCTTCGCCCAAGGCCGGAATTCGGTCGAGGTCGAGGCTTTCGGCAAGCGCTACTTCACCGACAGCAATCGCAACATGCAGAACGGCGACCTGTACGGCGGCTCCCTCGGCTACTTCCTGACCGACGACGTCGAGCTGGCGCTGTCCTACGGTGAATACCACGACCTGCGCGGCACCTCCGCCAGCGGCAATGCCAAGGTGCATGGCAGCCTGGCCTCGCTGGACGCCATCTACCACTTCGGCGCTCCCGGCGCGGGCCTGCGCCCGTACCTGTCCGCCGGCATCGGCCACCAGAGCCTGACCAACGTCAACAGCGAGAACGGCGGCCGTCAGAACCTGACCATGGCCAACATCGGCGCCGGCCTGAAGTACTACTTCACCGAGAACTTCTATGCCAGGGCCGGCCTCGACGGCCAGTACGGCCTGGAGAAGCGCGACAACGGCCACCAGGGCGAATGGATGGCCGGCGTCGGCGTCGGCCTGAACTTCGGCGGCGGTTCCAAGCCGGCCCCGGCGACCGGCTCGGTCGCCGAAGTCTGCTCCGACGAAGACCACGACGGCGTCTGCGACAACGTCGACAAGTGCCCGAACACTCCGGCCAACGTCACCGTCGACGCCAGCGGCTGCCCGGTCGTGGCCGAGGCCGTGCGCGTCCAGCTGGACGTCAAGTTCGACTTCGACAAGTCCAAGGTCAAGCAGAACAGCTACGCGGACATCAAGAACCTGGCCGACTTCATGAAGCAGTACCCGTCCACCTCCACCACCGTTGAAGGCCACACCGACTCCGTCGGCACCGACGCCTACAACCAGAGGCTGTCCGAGCGTCGCGCCAACGCCGTTCGTGACGTGCTGGTCAACGAGTACGGCGTGGAAGGCGGCCGCGTGAGCGCCGTGGGTTATGGTGAGAGCCGTCCGGTTGCTGACAACGGCACCGCCGAAGGCCGCGCCGTCAACCGTCGCGTGGAAGCCGAAGTGGAAGCCCAGGCCAAGCCGTGATCGGCCGGAGCTGACGAGTCAGCCCGATCTAGGCTGCAATGCCGTTCACTCAAGCGGAGCAGCCTTTCCGTCCACTGGATCGGAACCTTCACCGCCCAGGGCCTCGATGGCCCTGGGCGGTGATCCAGCAGCAAACCCCCGATACCAGCCCTCAACGCAGGCAAACGCCTTTCCATCGCCAAACGCATCCCGCCACGTCGGCAGGGGCTCGGTTGGGTATCCGAAGACGGTCGGCAACCCAGGCCTGCGCCCTCGACTCCGCGGGCTATTCCGTTGGTCTCACTGCGTCTACGCCCGCACCTGGGCGGTGATATTCCTGATGGCGCCGATTCCGTCAGCCGCTGAAATTGCGCGCGGTGACGTAGGCACGCTTCCAGTAGGGGGAGGCGAGGGAGTCGATGCGGATCTTCTTGCCCGTGCTGGGGGCGTGAATGAAGCGGTTGTCGCCGATGTAGAGGCCGACGTGGCTGACTCTATCGCTGCCGTTGTGGCTGAAGAACACGGCGTCGCCGGGTTGCAGTTCGTGGCGGGCGATAGTCGCGTCGCGCCGTGCAATCATCGACCGGGTGGTGCGTGGCAGGCGCTGGTCGGCGACGCTGCGATACAGGTAGACCAGCAGGCCGCTGCAATCGAACCCGGTTTCCTCCGATTCGCCGCCCCAGCGGTAGCGCTGGCCGACGAGCTGGTGCGCGCGGGCGACGATGAGCTGGCGCGTGTCCGGATTGACGGCGCTATACCAGTCCGCTGGTACTGGTTGGGCCGATGCGGGCGAGTAGCGGCGCCACTGCCGGGCATCGAAGTCGTCGGCGTGGGCGAGGGGAACGATCAGCACAAGAAGTAAAAGAGCGATAAACCAATGAAGAGCACGCATTTCGGAACACTACGGGGTGAAGGTTGGGTCGTGGCGCAATCCTTCTGCTGGCAAGCCTGCACCGGGCCCTGCTCCGCGCGGACGAGGGAGGCATGGGTGATGCAGGGCTGGCCGCTACTTCCCTGGTAGCTGCTGGGGCTCTCCAGTATTCGTGCCGGCCAGGGCAGGCCGTGGCGGCGGGGCAGGCTCAGGATCGGTGAAGGGACGCTGGCAGAAAGCACGAAGACCCCGGGCGTGGGTTATTCCTGGCGATGCGGTTAGGATTTCGTGTATCGGCCTTGGAACTTTCGCCGGCGCGGCGGTCTGAGGTGTCAATCTGCCATTGATCAGCCAGGGAGGCTGTATGAAGGGTGTTCTCGTTGCTGTTCCGCTGCTGTTCTGCGCCGCCTGGGCGCAGGCGGATACGATCTACAAATGCGTCGATGCGCAGGGCAAGGTGACCTTCACCAAGCAGGCCTGCCCCAACGGCGGCAACGCCGGCGTCGAGCTGAACGTGGAGAACCGCCGGCCCAGTGGCGGTGGCGAGGGGGCGGTGATGGCGCAGCCGGCGCTTCAGGCGCCGACTGCGGATTACGCTCCGGCGGGGGCCTATCCGGCGCAGCAGCCGGCGGCCCCGGCTCCGGCCGGTGGCACGCGGGTGACCGTGGTGGGCGGCTCGGAGGAGCGGCCGGGCTGCTCCACCGGGCTTTCCGAGCGCGACCTGCGGACCGCCATGGTGCGCAAGGAAATCGTCCCGGGCATGAGCCGCAAGGAAATCGAGAGCATGTTCGGCACCCCGAGCAAGCAGGCCAGCGCCCACGGCGCCGGCAGCAGCACCTACTGGAACGACAAGTACCTGAACTTCTTCAGCATCAACTACGACGCCAATGGCTGCGTGGTGAACAGCTACCAGTCCGGTTCATCTCAATAAGTCGGGTTTATCGAAGTGGAGACAGCAAGCGCTCGACCTCGATTGCCAGCTTTGTATCCGGACTGGAGATTCTCAGGCTTCTGGCCTGAAACTCGCCAAGGATCGGCAATGATCTCGACAGATATTGTCCTTTGACCGAAACGGAAAGCAGGGCACCTCGCTCTGCATTCAGGAAACCGGCCAGTGAAGTTGCACAAGGATCGGTCAGTTCGACCTGTACATAGGCATGCCGCTCAAGGTCGTGTGATACCTCGGAGCGTTTGACGCATTCTCGTGTCAGCAGATAGCTGCGATTCTCGACACTGAACAGGACCCCTTCCTCAGCTGTGCTGGCGCAGGCCGCAACCAGAAACATTGCGGGAAGCAGGATGGTCTTTTTCATCTCGGTATTCCCTAACGAACGGTAATGGCAATCACTTGCCCGACGCTGTGGCTTCTGAACCTGATCCGAGATACACAGACGCAGATGCCGCTGGTGAAATTGTGTGTTCCCGGGCCAACGACGATATCGCTCATTTCAGTGCCTCCCTGGAAATAACGAATCTCGGCGTCGAAGGTCGAGCTGCCTGAAATAGTTTCGAATTCGACTTTGTAAGAGAGTGGGCCCCCCATCTGTTCGCCGATGACTATCCAGGGTCCCCAGGCCCGCGCCGGCGGAGCCCAGCCTTCCAATTGGTTCATGGACGTCTCCTTTTGCTGTTCTGAAGCCAAGGAGCCGAAAATGACATGTCGTTTGCTTTTGTCATGTCTTGCAGCATTGCATCCGATTATTCGCTTTTTATCTCGGATGGCCGGGACTAGGCGCTGTAGGAATTGCTGTCGGGAACGCTAATTCCTCCGCCGGCTCTCCACTCCCTTGGTCGGCAGTGTCCTGTGCTCAGGGGCTCGGTAAGGCTGTGGATCGAAGCGCAACAGTGCACCGCCCCGCAATGACGGTCACACTACCGACTAAGGGACGATAGCCGCGGCCGGCAAATGGTCGCCTAATGGCCCTGACAACAATAATTCAGGGCCTGCGCCAACCCGGGTGTTCCACGGGGCGGGCGATGGCTGGAGAGGTGCCCTCATGGACCCGACGCGTTCGCGTATCTTCCTCGTTCTTTCCCTGCAGACCACCGGCCTTCTCGCGCTGTTCATCGCCCAGTCGCTGGGCGGCTGGCCGCTGTCGCTGTGCCTGCTGCTCGGTTTCGCGCTGCTCTGGCTGCCGTGGTTCGTCGGCCAGCGGCGCAGTCTGCCCGGCGTATCCGCCGCCGCGCCGGAACTGGCCGCGCTGACCCGCGACCTGTCCCGCAGCACCAGCCACAATGCGCTGTCCGCCGCCGGCGTGTCCTACTCGGTGCAGCGCCTGGTTGAGCGCCTGGAGTCGCAACTGGCGGCGGCGGAGCAGATCGTCGGCAGCGCCGAGGTGATGATCCACACCGAGCGCGCCACTTCTTCCCTGGCGCGCCAGGCCATGGACGCCGCCACCCAGGCCCGCGCCGGCAGCGACGCCGGGCGCAGCGAGCTGCAGCAGGCCATTGCCCGCATGCACCAGCTCAGTGGTCGCGCCGGTGAAAGCCGTGCGCTGATCGAGGCGCTGAGCCAGCGCAGCGAGGACATCCAGCGCGTCACCCAGGTGATCCAGTCGATCGCCAGCCAGACCAACCTGCTGGCGCTGAACGCCGCCATCGAGGCGGCCCGCGCCGGCGAGCACGGCCGCGGCTTCGCGGTGGTCGCCGACGAGGTGCGCGGGCTGGCCGCGCGCACCGCCGAGGCCACCGAGGAGGTGGGGCAGATGGTCGAGGACATCCAGCAGCGCACCGCCCAGGTCGCCGAGCAGATTCTCCAGTTGGCCGCCGACCTCGACGAAGGCGTGGCCCAGGTGGAGCGCACCGGCGGGCAACTGGAAGGCATCGCCGGGCTGGCCGCCGGCGTCGAGCGGCAGATCACCGAGATCGCCGAAGGCGCGGAGATCAACCGCCACCAACTGGACAACCTGTTCGCCGCGGTGGAGCGCATGCGCGCCGACATCCGCGTCAGCGACGAGCAGACCCACCGCCTGGCCGACGCCGCCGTGCACCTGGAGGCCCAGGCCGAGGCCATCAGCGAGCGCCTGGCCGAAGTGGGCCTGGACGACTATCACCAGCGTGTCTACGACCTGGCCCGCGAAGGCGCATCGAGCATAGGCGCGCGCTTCGCCGCCGACCTGGAGGACGGGCGGATTTCCGCCGAGGACCTGTTCGACCGCCACTACCAGCCGATTCCGGGCACCGAGCCGCAGAAGTACAGCACGCGCTTCGACCGCTACACCGACGAGGTGCTGCCGAAGATCCAGGAAGACCTGCTGCAGCGCCACGAGGGCCTGGTGTTTGCCATCGCCTGCACCGCCGAGGGCTACGTGCCGACGCACAACCGCGCCTTCGCCCAGGCACCAACCGGCGACCCCGAGGTGGATCGCCTGAAGAGCCGTAGCAAGCGCCTGTTCGACGACCGCACCGGCATCCGCTGCGGCAGCCACCAGCAGGCGCTGCTGTTGCAGACCTACTGCCGTGACACCGGCGAGCAGATGCACGACCTGTCGGTGCCGATCTTCGTCAACGGCCGCCATTGGGGCGGCCTGCGCCTGGGCTACCGGCCCGAGAGCATGCCGCTGAGCGAGACGCCGGCGCTGCGCAGCCCAGGCCGGCGCGAGGCCGCCTCGGCCCGTTGAGAGCCGGGGGAAGCAAAAAAGGCCGTACATCCGAGGATGTGCGGCCTTTTCGTTTGAGTCAGGGCGGAGCGGATCTCATCCGCGAATCGCGCCGGGATGTCCGGCTATCGCGGACAGAGTCCTACGAAGAGCAGCTTGGCGCACGCAGGGGAATGGAATGGGGCACCGTAGGGCGCATAACCGTTCGCGGTTATCCGCCGTCGGCGTTATGCGCCCCACACATTGTAGGAGCAATTGCCTTGCCGGCTACGCCGAGGTGCTTTTCGTAGGATGGGTTGAGCTTGCGAAACCCATGCAGTCGGGGGGGATGGGTATCGCTTCGCTCAACGCCATCCTACGACGGTTCGCGAATGGGGGCCGCTCGTGCCACCGGGCGCGATCCGCCGCGACCTCAGAACCGCTTCGTCGCCCGCGCCACCACGGTTGCCGTGCAGATGTCCTTGAAGCCCTGCCAGTTGAAGCATTCGCTCTGCGACAGGTCGGTGTCGATGTAGCTCAGCGACCAGTCGATGCCGGCGAACTCCCTGTCCAGCCTTGCCTCCCATTCGCGATAGGTGCTGCGCGTGCCGCCGTCGCCGGCGAGGTACAGCGGGTCCTTGGCGTCGTTGCGGCCGTAGCGCAGCTTGGCCTGGAAGCCGGCCGGCAGTTCGAAGCCGTAGCCGACGTAGCTGTAGAGCTGGCTCTGGTCCTTGCCGACGTAGGTGGTGATGTCCTTGGAGTAATAGCTGGCCAGCTCGAAGCCGTAGGCGTTGAGGACGGCGTAGACCTCGCTCTGGTTGAACTGGCCTTCCTTCGGGTAGCGGTACTGGATGTAGCCCAGGTCCAGGCTCACCGCGTCGGTGGCCTGCCAGTACCAGCCGGCGTAGTAGTCCAGCTCCTGGCGCGTCTTCAGGCCGTAGCCGAAGTCGACGTTGGAGCTCCACACGCCCAGGTACAGGCCGCTGCTGTGCTGCAGGGTGGCGGCGGCCTGGATGGCCGGGTCGTTCTGCGTCTGCGAGATGCCGCGGGTGCGGTAGTCGCTGGCCAGGGTGGCCTCCAGCTGGACCGAGAGGTCCTCGGTCAGCTCCAGCGCATGGCTGCTGGCGAAAGGCGCGCAGGCGAGCGCTGCGCCTAGGACGAGTGTTTTGTACTTCATGGACTTACCCTTTGTTGTGCTTGTGTGGGCTGTGCTTGTGTGGGCAGGAAAAAAGCCCGCGCAGCCCCCTCCCGCCGGCGAGCCGGGAAGCGAAGGGGAAGGGGCGGCGGGAAGGGCCGGGCTTCAGCCCGGCAGTGGAGCGAACGGCGTCAGAGCGCTTCCTGGCCGTCGGCGCGGTAGACCTCGCGGCCGCCGAACAGGGTGTGCAGCACCGTGGCCTCGCCCAGTTCGGCGTCGGGGACGCTGAACAGGTCGCGGTCGAGCACCACCAGGTCGGCTTGCTTGCCGGGGGCCAGGCTGCCGATCTTCTCGCCCAGGCCTATGGCCTTCGCGGCATTGGCGGTGTACGCGTAGAACATGGCCTGGCGGTCGATGCGCTGCTCGGGGTTGAGCACGCCCTTCGGGCCCTGGCGCGTCACCGCCTGGTACATGGCCTTCAGCGGGTCGGGGGTGGACACCGGCCAGTCGCTGGCCCCGGCTATGGTGGCGCCGGCGTCCAGCAGCGATTTCGCCGGGTACATGTAGCGGAAGGCGTCGTCGGCGATGTAGGGCTTGACCAGGTCGAGGGTGTAGTCCTCGGCGGTGGCCCAGTCCAGCTGCATCGAGGCGATCACGCCCAACTGCCTGAAGCGCGGGAAGTCCGCCGGGTTGACCAGTTGCAGGTGGGTGATGGAGTGGGCGACGCCGCTTTGCCGGTCCTTGCGCGCCTGGGCGATGCCGTTGAGCGACTCGCGCACCGCGCGGTCGCCGATGGCGTGGATGTGCACCAGCCAGCCGCGGGCGTCGGCGGCGCTGACCAGCTCGCCGAAGTGCCGCGGATCGAGCAGCAGCTCGCCGGGCTTGTGCAGGTTGCTGTAGTTCTCCAGCAGCGCGGCGGACTGCGCCGGGTATTCCAGCACGCCGTCGGCGAATACCTTGATGCCCGGCAGGCTCAGGTTGGGGATGCCCTGGAACTGCTGGCGCACCTTGTCGATCACCGCCAGGTCCGCCGGGCGGCTCTTCGGGTTGACCACCAGCAGCGCGGCGACATGGGCGCTGAGTTGGCCCTGTTGCGCCAGGTCGCGGTACACCGGCAGCACGCCGACGGTGTGCTCCGTGGGCTTGATGTCGAACAGCGCCTGGCCCGGGCTGCCGTTGGCCGCCGGGTCCATCCAGGCGGTGATGCCCAGGCTGTTGTTGTACCGCACGGCGGCCAGGCCGGCGCGGTCGAGGGTCTGCTGGTCGGCGGCGGGCATGGCCGCGGCGACGCGGTCGAAGCCGGAGTCGACGACGAAGCCGCTGGGGGTGAAGTCCGGCGCGTGGCCGATGTTCTGCTGCTCGGTGCCCGGCAGCGAGCGCACCAGCGCCGCGTCCAGCTTGGCGCAGCGCAGCATGGCGGCATTGGCCCAGGCGGTGTGGTGGTCGCTGCCGATGAGCACGATGGGCACCTGGGCCCATTCGCCGGCATTGAAAATCTTCGCCAGCCCCTCGGCCTGGGACCAGTAGCTGGAGTGCATGCCGTTCAGCACCAGGATGTCGCCGATCCGGGCCTTGCCGTTGTCGCGGGCCTCGCGCAGGCGTTGCGCCAGCTCGTCGAGGCCGACCTGCTCGTCCTCCATGCTCGCGGCGATCAGCTCCAGGCCGCCGAAGATGGCGTGCGAGTGGCTGTCGATGAAACCGGGCATCAGCAGCTTGCCGCCCAGGTCCACCTGGCGGCTGTGGGCGTCGGCGAGGGCGCGCACTTCCTGGTCGCTGCCGACCTTCAGCACCTTGTCGCCGGCGATGGCCAGCGCCTGTTGCAGCGGCTGCCCGGGCTCGGCGGTGAAGACCTTGGCGTTGTACAGGATCAGGTCGGCGGTTTGTGCGTGGGCTTCCAAAGTGCCCAGTGCGATTGCGACAGCGAGTGCGCCCTTGATGAGACTTCGCATGCTTCCCCCTTGCTTGGTGGTTGATTTTTATTGGTCTGGGCAAGAGGCTAATGGCCCGGGGCTATTTCCCGAAAGCCAGTCGCTGGCACAAGACTTGTGAAAATCTGGAAAGAATATGGACAGGTTCAGTAGCCTCGCCCTTTTCGTCGCCTGCGCCGAGACCGGCAGTTTCAGCCGCGCCGCCGAGCAACTGGGCAAGACGCCCTCGGCGGTGACCAAGGCCATCGGCCAGTTGGAGGCCAGCCTCGGCGCCCGCCTGTTCGAGCGCACCACCCGCAGCATGGCCCTGACCGAGGCCGGGCAGCTGTACCTGGACAGCGCCCGCGAGGTGCTGGCGCGCATGCACGAGACCGCCGAGGAAATCGGCCAGCTGCAGCACAGCCTGCGCGGCAGCCTGCGGATCACCGCGCCGCTGGCCTTTGGCGCGGCCTTCCTCAACGACGTCTGCGCCGACTTCCTCATCCAGCACCCGCAACTGCGCCTGCAGGTGGACCTGAGCGACAGCTACGTCGACCTGCTCGACGGCCGCTACGACCTGGCCCTGCGCCTGGGCCACAGCAACCTGCCGGGGCTGATCGTGCGGCCGCTGGTGGAGAACCGCCTGGTGCTCTGCGCCAGCCCCGAATACCTGGCGCGCCGCGGCGAGCCCCGGCACCCGCTGGAGCTGGCCGAGCACGACCGCCTGACCTACTGGCACCCGGCGCTGGACACCCGCTGGTGGCTGGAGCGCGACGGCGAGCGCTTCTCCATCCTGCGCGAGGGGCGCCTGAGCAGCGACAACCACGAACTGCTGCTGGCCGCCTGCCTCAAGGGCAGGGGCCTGATGCCCTGCCCGCTGTGGAGCGTCCAGCCCTACCTGCGCGACGGGCGCCTGCGCAGCGTGCTGGAGGACTACCACTTCGACCCCGACGCCTTCGGCCAGCGCATCCTCGCCGTCTACCCCAGCCACAGGCGCGCCACGCGCAAGATCCTCACCTTCATCGAGCACCTGGAAGAGGCCCTGCGCCAACTGGGCATCGAGGCCTAGCGCCCGCGGAAACGCCCCGGCGGCACGCCCTTCCAGCGCTTGAAGGCGTGGATGAAGTTGGACACCTCGCCATAGCCCAGGCGCTCGGCGATCTCTTCCAGGCGGATGGCGCCGGTGCCCAGCAGTTCCTCGGCCAGGGCCTGGCGCACCTCGTCGAGCAGGGCGCGGTAGCTGCTGCCCTCGTCCTGCAGGCGGCGGCGCAGGGTGCGCGAGGTCATGTGCAGTTCCGCCGCCACCTGCTCCATGTCCGGCAGGCGCCCGGGCGTGCGCAGCAGGCGGTCGCGGATGCGTCCGGCCAGGCCGCCCAGTTCCTGGCGGCGGGCCAGCAGCGCGCGGCACTCTTCCTCGCAGTGCCGCGCCACCTGCGGGTTGGCGCCGGGCAGCGGCAGGTCGAGGGCGGCGCTGGTGAAGACGATGCGGTTGGCGGGCTGGCCGAACGCCGGTTCCACGCCCAGTTCGGCCAGGTACAGGCTGCCGTCGGCAGGTTGGGGGCGGCGGAATTCGGCGCACAGGATCGGCAGCGGGCGCCCGGTGAGGTCGCGCTGGATGCGCAGCACGCCGCCCAGGTCGCGTTCGCAGGCGAAGGCGCGGACGTCCTTCGGCACGCCGCTGTCGTCCAGCAGCAGGTGGGCCTCGGCGCCGTCCTCCAGCAATTCCAGGCGGGTGAACACGTAGGTCAGCCCCAGGTAGCGCAGGCCGAGCAGGGCGGCGCTGCGGAAGGTCGGGCTGCTGAGCAGGGCGAAGCCCCAGATGCCGTAGGTGTTCAGGTGGTAGCGCAGGCCGGCCTGCAGGCCGCTGCCGGCGGGCAGCCGCTGCGCCAGGTTGCGCAGCACCTGCAACTCGCAGGCGGCGTCGATCTCGCGGGCCGGGTCGGCGAGCACCGCCAGGTCCAGGCCGCTGCCGTGCAGGCAGTCCTCCAGCGCCAGGCCGTGGTCGAGGCCGAACTGGGTGAGCAGTTGCACGCTCAGGGCGCTGCGGCGGCTGGGCCGGGGCTGGTCGGGCATCGCGGGCTCCGTCTTGTCCGGAAATCACAATTTAATGTCCGACTATGCCATAAACCGGCGCCGCCGGCGGCACTAGCCTATGCTCATCCGCCAGCGCGGCGGATGACGGCAGGCCCCGCGCGGCCGCCGTCCAGCCAAACCGGGAGCACAACAATGCACAATACTTCCCGTGATCCGGCACCCTTGCGCGTGCTGATCATCGGCGCCGGCTTCGGCGGCCTGGGCCTGGCCGTCCGCTTGCAACAGGCCGGCATCCACGACTACCTGATCCTCGAAAAGGCCGCCGACGTCGGCGGCGTGTGGCGCGAGAACGGCTACCCCGGCGCCGCCTGCGACGTGCCTTCGCACCTGTATTCCTTCTCCTTCGAACCCAAGGCCGACTGGAGCCGCAAGTTTGCCCCGCAGGGGGAAATCCTCGACTACCTGCGCCACTGCGCCGACAAGTACGGCCTGCGCGAACGCATCCGCTTCGGCTGCGAGGCGGTGGATGCCCGCTTCGACGAGGCCGCCGGAGAATGGCAGGTGCGCTGCGCCGACGGCCAGACGCTGCGCGCCCGCGCCCTGGTCTGCGCCACCGGCCAGCTGAGCCGGCCGCTGTACCCGCGCATCGCCGGGCTCGACGACTTCAAGGGCGTGGCCTTCCACTCGGCGCGCTGGGACCACCGCGCCGACCTGCGCGGCAAGCGCGTGGCGGTGATCGGCACCGGCGCCAGCGCCATCCAGTTCGTCCCGCGCATCGCCCCGCAGGTGGCCGAGCTGCTGCTGTTCCAGCGCAGCGCGCCCTACGTGATCGCCAAGCCGGACCGCCCCTACGCCGCCTGGGAACGCCGCCTGAAGGCGCGCCTGCCCTGGCTGCAGCGCCTGGACCGCGGCCTCAAGTACCTGCAGCACGAGGCGCGGGTGCTGGCCTTTTCCACCTTCCCGCCGCTGATGAAGTTCATGCAGCTGAGCTTCCGCCTGAACCTGCGCCGCGGCATCGCCGACGCGCAGCTGCGCCGGCGGCTGATCCCGGACTACCCGCTGGGTTGCAAGCGCATCCTCATCAGCAACGACTACTACCCGGCGCTGGCGCGGGACAACGTGCGGGTGATCGACAGCGGCATCGAGCGGGTGACCGGGGACGCCGTCGTCACCCGCGACGGCCAGCGCCACCCGGTGGATGCCATCGTCTTCGGCACCGGCTTCGCCGCCACCGAGTTCCTCGCCCCGCTGCGCGTCCAGGGCCTGGGCGGGAGCTGGCTGGAACAGGCCTGGGCCGGGGGCGCCGAGGCCTACAAGGGCATCAGCGTCGCCGGTTTCCCCAACCTGTTCATCCTCTACGGGCCGAACACCAACCTGGGGCACAACTCCATCGTCTACATGCTGGAGAGCCAGTTCCCCTACGTGCTGGCCTGCCTGCGCCACCTGGACCGCCAGGGCCTGCGCTACCTGGACGTGAAGCCCGAGGTGCAGCGCGCCTACAACCAGGCCCTGCAGCACGGCCTGCAGCACACTGTGTGGGAGAGCGGTTGCGACAGCTGGTACAAGACCGCCGCCGGCCGCAACACCAACAATTGGCCGGGCTTCACCTTCCGCTACCGCCAACAGACCCGCCAGCCGGAGTTCGCCGACTATGAAGGCGCCCGTTGAGTTCGTACCGCCCGTTTCCACCTCGCAGCGCCTGCTCGCCGGCCTGCTGCGCGGCACCCTGCGCCTGCTGTTCCGCGGGCTGATGCGCCCGTCGATCCCGGTGCCGATGCAGCGCCGGGTGCTCAATGCGCTCACCGCCGCGACCCTGACCCCGCGCGGCGTGCAGCGCAGCGCGGAAGTCATCGCCGGGGTGCCCTGCGAATGGCAGCGCGCGGGCCAGGGCGAAGGCCGCACGCTGCTCTACCTGCACGGCGGCGCCTACCTGGTAGGCTCGCCGGCCACGCACCGGGCGATCACCGCCAACCTGGCGCGCCTGGGCCGCCTCGACGTGTGCGCGGCGGATTACCGCCTGGCGCCGGAGCACCGCTTCCCGGCGCCGCTGGAGGATGCCCTGGCGGTGTACCAGGCGCTGCTGGCGCGCGGCCAGGACCCGGCGCGGCTGGCCGTGGCCGGGGATTCGGCCGGCGGCCACCTGACCCTGCAGCTGGCCGTGGCGCTGAAGGAGCGCGGCCTGCCGTTGCCCGGCGCGCTGGTGGTGTTCTCGCCGGTCACCGACGTCAGCTGCACCCAATGGCACCAGCCAAAGGCCGGCGACCCGCTGATCAGCCGCGCCTGGGTGGACAGCGCCATCGCGATGTTCTGCCCGCCCGGCGTGGCGCGCGACTCGGCGCAGCTGTCGCCGCTGTTCGCCGACCTGGCCGGGTTGCCGCCGCTGCTGATCCAGGTCGGCGAGGACGAGGTGCTGCGCAACGACAGCCTGCGTCTGGCCGGCGCGGCGCGTAAGCGGGGAGTGGACGTCACCCTGCAGCGCTACCGCGACTGCTGGCACGTGTTCCAGGCCCACGCCGGGGTGCTGCGCATCGCCGACCAGGCCCTGGGCGAGGTGGCGGGCTTCCTCGGCCGGCACCTCGGGGGAGGGCGCTGATGCACGGCATCCTCATCACCGGGGCGGCTTCGGGCATAGGCGCGGCCAGCGCGCGACTGTTCCACGCCCGCGGCTGGCGCGTCGGCCTGCTGGACCTGAACGCCGAGGCATTGGCCGGGCTCGCCGCCGAACTGGGTGGCGCCTGGCAGCGGGCGCTGGACGTGACCGATGCGGCGGCGGCGCGCGCGGCCGTGGCGGACTTCGTCGGCGCCGGCGACGGCCGCCTGCGCCTGCTGTTCAACTGCGCCGGCATCCTGCGCTTCGGCCGCTTCGAGGAAATCCCCGCGCAGGACCACGCCCGCCTGCTGGCGATCAACGTGCAGGGCCTGCTCAACTGCTGCCATGCCGCCTTCGAGCACCTCAAGGCCACCCCCGGCGCCCAGGTGCTGAACATGGGCTCGGCCTCGGGGCTGTACGGGGTGCCGGAGATGGCCACCTACTCGGCCTCGAAGTTCGCCGTGCGCGGCTTCACCGAGGCGCTGGAACTGGAATGGCGGCGCCATGGCATCCGCGTCGCCGACCTGATGCCGCCCTTCGTGCGTACGCCCATGGTCACCAGCCAGGGCTACGAGCCGCCGGTGCTGCGCCGCCTGGGCGTGCGCCTGAAGGCCGAGGACATCGCCGCGGCGGCCTGGCGCCAGGCCCACAGCGACAAGGTGCACCGGCCCATTGGCGCGCTGTTCCGGGCGATGTACTGGTCCGGCCAGCTGTCGCCGCCGGCACTCAACCGCTGGGTGATGGGTTGGCTCAGCCGCGACTGACGGAAAGGGGCTTGCACCCATGGGGCGCAGCCCGGATGCTGTAGGGCTGGTCTGCAGCTGTAGGAAGTCGGCTGCCTTTCCCTTCGCCTGTCGCAAGGAAGCCGCCATGCCTTTCGCCTATTTCTGCCTGGCCCTGTCGATGCTGCTGGTCGGCGGCAACATCGCCATCGGCAAGCTGGTGCTGGAAGAACTGCCCGTCTACCTGTTCGCCCTGCTGCGCTTCCTTATCGCCAGCCTGGTGCTGCTGCCCGGCCTGGCCCTGCCGCGGGTGCGCGCGGGGCTGGATGGCGGCGCCTGCCGCGGGCTGTTCCTGCAGGCCTTCTTCGGCTGCTTCCTGTTCAGCCTGTGCATGCTGCACGGCGTGCAGCTGACCTCCGCCACCAGCGCCGGCATCATCACCAGCGCCACGCCCAGCGTCATCGCCCTGCTGGCCTGGCTGTGGCTGCGCGAGCGCCTGGAGCCGCGCGGCCTGCTGGCCATCGCCCTGGCGGTGCTGGGCATCGCCGCGCTGAACCTGCTGGAGCGCCCGGCGGGCGGCCGCAGCGGCGTGCTGGGCAACGCCCTGGTGCTGGGCGCGGTGCTCGCCGAGGCGCTGTTCGCCATCTACTCGCGGCGCCTGTCGCTGCACCTGCACCCCTGGACCATGGCCCTGGGCGTCAACCTCGCCGGGCTGCTGCTGTTCCTGCCGCTGGCGCTGCCCGAGGCGCGGGCGCTGGACTGGCGCGCGGTGCCGGCGGCGACCTGGGGCTGGACGCTGTTCTACGCCCTGAGCGCCAGCGTGCTGTCGTTCCTGCTGTGGTACCGCGGCATTTCCCGGGTGCCGGCCAGCACCGCCGGGCTGTTCACCGGGCTGATGCCGGTGGGCTCGGCGCTGGTCGGCGTGAGCCTGCTGGGCGAGCGTTTCGGCGCCGGCCACGCCCTGGGCATGGCCCTGGTGCTGGCGGCCCTGCTGCTGGCGACGCGCCCCGCGGCGCTGCCGCCCGTCGCCGCCGAACGTACCGACTGACCGGTAGGGCGGCATTCGGCCTGCATAGACGCTACTCTGAAACTGTTGGTTGCCGGCAGACAGGCCTTCCTGCCTGCCAGTTCAAGACCTTTGGCGACCAATTGGGGGACGTTGAAGCATTTTTGGCGTTTCCTGTGGCACAGCGAGTGCCCGCCGCGGGCCCGGTCGCAAGCCAGGCCCGCATCGGCTGGGAAACTAGGTGAAACCCTGAACGTCTCGAAAGGAGGTGCGTACCATGGAAAAGCCCCTCTCGGAGGATATCAGTGTCAATGTGCTGCGCCGGATGAAGGAAGGGGGCTTCGATTTCGCCCGCATTCATCCCATCGACTTCTTCGCCATCTTTCCCGATGAACAGAACGCCCGCCAGGCCGCCCGGCAATTCCGTGGCGAATCCCTGAGGGCCCAGGTCGAAGCCCGCTCCGACGGTGGCTGGAACCTGCAGATCAGCAAGGTGATGTTCGCCACCCACGCGGCGATCGGCGCATTCGAACACGACCTGGAGGAAGTCGTGGCGCCGCTCGGAGGTGTGCTCGACGGCTGGGGCGTTACCCAGGAAGTGAGCAGCCTGCGTCCCTGATCCAACACCTTCGTCTCGCCGCCAGGCCGCGTCGGCCGGCGGCTTCCCACTCCCATGAACCCCATGCGCCCGCGCCGCCGGAAGGCGGTGCGGGCCTGCCCGCGGGCGCGCTGGGGGTTATGGTCGCGCGCCTTTTGCGGCAGACTGCCGCGCGGAGGTAAGCATGACCGATATCCTGATCCTGACCCACGCCGACTTCTGCCCGCCGGGCCACCTGGCCCGCGTGCTCGACCGCGCCGGCCTGGGCTTCGAAGTGCGCCGCGCCGACCACGGCGAGCTGGACGGCTACGACCTGGAGCGCCCGAAGGCCGTGGCCATCATGGGCGGCCCCATGAGCGTGAACGACGACCTGCCCTGGCTGCGCACCGAGGTGGCGGCGCTGCGCCGCTTCATCGAGCGCCGGGTGCCGCTGATCGGCCACTGCCTGGGCGGCCAGTTGCTGGCCAAGGCCCTGGGCGCATCCATCCGCCAGCAGGGCTACACCGAGATGGGCTGGCAGCCGATGCGCCGCCTGGAGGCCGAGAGCCCGTGGCTGGCGCACCTGCCCGAGGAATTCCCGATCTACCAGTGGCACGGCGATACCTTCGAGCTGCCTGAGGGCGCCGAGCACCTGCTGTCCAGCCCCTGGTGCGCCAACCAGGGCTTCTCCTGGGGCGGCTTCGTCCTCGGCCTGCAGGGCCACCCGGAGATGACCGAGGAACTGGTCAGCGGCTGGATCAACGGCTGGCCGCAGTACCTGGACCCCAGCCAGCCGAGCCAGGAAAGCGCCGAGGTGATGCTCGCCGACCTGCCGCGCAAGGTGGCCGAACTGAACCGCGTGGCCGAGGGCTTCTACGCCCATTGGCTGAAGCTGGCCGGCCTGGCGTGAGCGAACGGGGCGCACGGCCGTGCGCCCCGGGGTTTGCTGTAATCCGGCGGTTTACAGCTGTGTATACTGCGGCTCCAGGCTTCTTCCAGCACAGGACCGCGTATGACGGAAAACAGCTTCGCCTTCCGCCTCAAGGAATTGCTCGAGCTCAACAAGCTGACCCTGCAGGCCGTGGCCACCGCGCTGGGCATCTCGCGTACCGCGGTGCACAAGTGGACGCGCGGCGGCGAGATCGACTACGACAACCTGCGCAAGCTGGCCGCCTTCCTCAAGGTCAACTGGATCTGGCTGCGCTACGGCGAGGAAGCCGTGCGCGACCTGCAGGCGCTGGAGCCCATCGAACTGCCGATGACCGACGTGCGCCGCCGCTACACCGCCGAGATCATGGAGAGCGAGGCGCGCATGAAGCTGGCCCAGGAAAGCGCGCGCATCGTCACCTGGGAGTGGAACCTGATCAGCGACGAGGTGACCTATTCGCCCAACGTCGAGGAGGTCTACGGCTGGCCGGTGAGCCACAACCAGGACTTCTGGCCGCACCTGCCGGCCGAGGACGTGGCCGCCATGCGCGCCATGTACGACCAGGCCATCGCCGAGGGCAGCGGCTGCGAGTGCGACTTCCGCATCTACCGCCCGGACGGCGAGCTGCGCTGGATCGCCTCCCGCGCCCGGGTGATCAAGGACAGCGCCGGGCGCTCGGTGAAGATAGTCGGCATCAGCATGGACAACACCGCGCGCATGGCCGCCGAGGAAGAGCTGCGCAACAGCGAGGAGCGCTTGCGCGCCATCTTCGAGCTGACCTGGGGCGCGCTGGCCTACATCGGCCTGGACGGCACCTGGCAGCGCGTCAACGGCAGCCTCTGCGAACTGCTCGGCTATAGCGCCGAGGAGCTCTACGGCATGACCTTCCAGCAACTCACCCACCCCGACGACCTGGAGCGCACCCTGCAGCTGCTGCGCAGCATGCTGGCCGGCGAGATCGACCGCTACGTGGTGGAAAAGCGCTGCCGGCGCAAGGACGGCCGCTACGTCTGGGTGCGCGCCCGCACCTCGCTGCAGCGCCGCCGCCAGGACGGCCTGCCGGAGCACCTGATCAGCGTCTACGAAGACATAGGCCCGGCCCGCGCCGAACGCGAACGCCTGCAGGCGCGCATCGCCGAGCTGGAGGCGCAGCTGGCCGGGTAGGCGCGGGCTGCGCCCGCGATATCGCGCGCAGGGCGCGCTCCTACAGGGGAATGGTGTGGGTGGGGCAGCGTAGGAGCGGATCTCATCCGCGAATCGCGCCAGAATGTCCGGCTATCGCGGACAAGGTCCGCTCCTACGGGAGAGGGCAAGAGCTTCTACAGCGACCAGGCCTCGCGCCTGCTGCTGACCCCCGCCGACAGCACCCTGTCGCGCCTGACGCGCCTGGGCCGGCAGGAAAGCGCCAACATCGCCAGCCTGATCGAGCAGGTGGAGCCGGAAGCGTTCGCCCGCGTGGTGGAGCTGCTGGCCGGCGCGCGCCGCGTGCGCATCCACGGCATGCGCCAGTTCACCTCGCTGGCGTTGTTCATGTCCTATGGCCTGGGGATGTTGCGCCCCGATGTGGCGGCGCTGGACTCCAACCGCCAGGGCGTGGCCGATGCCCTGGCGCAGCTGGATGCCGGCGACGTGCTGGTGGTCGCCAGTTGCTTCCCCTATACGCCCAGCGTGCTGGCCACCGCCGAAGTGGCGGCGCGCCACGGCATCGAGGTGGTGGCCCTGACCGATTCTTCGAGTTCGCCGTTGGCGCGGGTGGCGGCGCACAGCTTCTACGTGCCCAACCACAGCCTGTTCTACAGCAACAGCATGTGCGCCTTCATGCTCCTGGCCCAGGGGCTGCTCAGCGAAGTGGCCGGACGGCTGGGCGAGAGTGCACTGGCCTCGCTCAAGCACCGCGAAGCGCTGATCAGCGAGTTGAACGCCTCGCTCTGAGCCTGCCTCAGGCTACCTGCACGCTGGCCTTGCGCGGATGTTCGCGCGCCAGGTATTCGGCCAGGCGCAGTTTCTGCGCGGCATCGAGGAACAGCCCCAGCTTGCTGCGGCGCCAGAGGATGTCATCGGCGTTCTCGGCCCATTCCTCGCGGCACAGGTAGTCCACTTCGCGGGCGTAGAGCCCGGCGCCCAGGTGTTCGCCCAGGTCGGTTTCGCCCTTCACCCCGTCGAGCAGGCGCCAGCTGCGCGTGCCGTAGCTGGTGGCCCAGCGCCGCGCCAGGCCGGCCGGCAGCCAGGGATGCCTGGCCAGCAGCTCGACGGCCAGGTCCTTGGGGCTGCTCATGTTTTCGCCGCCGGGCAGCGGGGCATCGGCGGTCCAGGCCGGGCCCAGGCGCGGGAAGGTCGGCGCCAGCTCGGCCAGGGCGGCCTCGGCCAGCTTGCGGTAGGTGGTCAGCTTGCCGCCGAACACCGACAGCAGCGGCGCCTCGCCTGGCGCACCCTGCAGCGCCAGGGTGTAGTCGCGGGTGACGGCGGACGGCTCGTCCGACTCGTCGTCGCACAGCGGGCGCACCCCGGAGAAGCTCCAGAGGATGTCTTCGCGATGCAGCTGGCGCTTGAAGTGGGCGTTGACCACCGCCAGCAGGTAGCCGGTTTCCTCGTCGCTGATCTGCACCTTCGCCGGGTCGCCCAGGTATTCGCGGTCGGTGGTGCCGATCAGGGTGAAGCGCCCCAGGTAGGGAATGACGAAGACGATGCGGCGGTCCTCGTTCTGCAGGATGTACGCCTGCTCGCCCTCGTACAGCCGCGGCACCACCAGGTGGCTGCCCTGGATCAGGCGGATGCCGTAGGGCGGCCGCTGGCGCAGGTCGTCGCGGAGGAACTGCGCCACCCAGGGCCCGGCGGCGTTGACCAGGGCGCGGGCGCGGATCGAGTAGAGGCTGCCGTCGTCGCGCTCCAGGTGCAGGTGCCACAGGCCCTTGCTGCGCCGCGCGCTGACGCAGCGGGTGCGCGGGTGCACGTGGGCGCCGCGCTCGCGGGCGGCCATGGCGTTGAGCACCACCAGGCGGGCGTCGTCGACGGAACAGTCGGCATACTCGAAGCCGCGGCGCAGGTGCTCCTGCAGCGGGCTGTCGGCGCCGAAGCGCAGGCCGCGCGAGGCCGGCAGCTTCTCGCGCCGGCCCAGGTGGTCGTAGAAGAACAGCCCGGTGCGGATCATCCAGGCCGGGCGCAGGTGCGGCTGGTGCGGCAGGACGAAACGCAGCGGGTGGACGATGTGCGGCGCCTTGGCCAGCAGCACCTCGCGCTCGGCCAGAGCCTCGCGCACCAGGCGGAATTCGCCGTGCTCCAGGTAGCGCAGGCCGCCGTGGACCAGCTTGCTGCTGGCCGAGGAGGTGTGGCTGGCCAGGTCGTGCTGTTCGCAAAGGAAGGTGAGCAGGCCGCGCCCGGCGGCGTCCGCCGCGATGCCCGCGCCATTGATGCCGCCGCCGACCACCGCCAGGTCGTAGACCTCAGCCAGGGGAGCGGAGCGCTTGTGGGAATGGCTCATGGGGCGTCCTCTTGGCTGTAAATGAACATAAATTCGTTCGAATTCGAAAATATGATAGGCGAGCGAACGCCGAATGGCCAGGCTGAAGCCCAGCCATTCGGCTGATTTACCGGGGATTTTCGGATTCGAACGTAAAGCGCGTCAGACCAGCTCCAGCTGCACCTTGTGCTGGGCCAGCAGGCGCGCCACGGCGGGCGGTGGCGCGGCGTCGGTGAACAGGCGGTCGACCAGGCCGATCGGCCCCAGGCGCACCAGGGCGTTGCGCCCGAACTTGCTGGAGTCGGCGGCGAGGAACACCTGCCGGGCGTTGTCGATGATGGCGCGGGAGACGCGCACTTCCTGGTAGTCGAAGTCCAGCAGGCTGCCGTCGTCGTCGATGCCGCTGATGCCCACCAGGGCGAAGTCGGCGCGGAACTGCTCGATGAAGTCCACCGCCGCCTGGCCGACCACGCCGCCGTCGCTGCGCACGGTGCCGCCGGCCACCAGCACTTCGAAGTCGTCCTTGGCGCTGAGGGTGGCGGCGACGTGCAGGTTGTTGGTGATGATCTTCAGGTGGCGATGCCCGAGCAGGGCGCGGGCGATGGCCTCGGTGGTGGTGCCGATGTTGATGAACAGCGAGGCGTCGTCGGGAATCTGCGCCGCCACCGCCTCGGCGATGCGCTGCTTCTCGTCGCGCATCTGGTCGGCGCGGGTGTTGTAGGCGGTGTTCTCGATGCTCGAGTCCCAGGCTGCGCCGCCGTGGTAGCGGCGCAGCAGGCTGCGCTCGGCGAGCTGGTTGATGTCGCGGCGGATGGTCTGCGGGGTGACGGCGAACTGCTGGGCCAGCTCCTCGATGCTCAGGTAGCCGCGTTCGCGGACCAGGTCGAGGATGTCTTGCTGTCGGGGGGGCAGGTTCATCTGCGCTCTCGTGGGGGCGGGGCGGAGGGTCAAGGATGCCGGAGTGGGGCGGGGCTGTCATGTGGGGCTGTTCGTGCCGCCGGTGAATCCGATCGCGGACGGAGTCCGCTCCTGCGGGCGCAGGTCTCCTCGTAGGATGGGTTGAGCGAAGCGATACCCATCACCCTGGCCCGATGGGTTTCGCAGGCTCAACCCATCCTGCGAAAAGCACCTCGGCGCAGTCGGTGACCTCCGCGCACTGGCGAGAGGGCGCTCTTGAAGCCGACCTCCCCAGCCCCGCCTTTCGCCCGTGCGACCTATTCTTATAGCCAACAGCCGACCCTATTCCCCCGCGGAATGTAAGCCCATACGCTGCAGGGGATCGACGGAAAGCCTCCGTCAGCATTCGGGGCTCACAATGTATAAAGATCTGAAATTCCCCATCCTCATCGTCCACCGCGACATCAAGGCCGACACCGTCGCCGGCGACCGCGTCCGCGGCATCGCCCGCGAACTGGAGCTGGACGGCTTCAGCATCCTTTCCACCGCCAGCGCCACCGAGGGGCGCATCGTCGCCTCCACCCACCATGGCCTGGCCTGCATCCTGGTCGCCGCCGAGGGGGCGGGGGAGAACCAGCGCCTGTTGCAGGACGTGGTCGAGCTGATCCGCGTGGCGCGGGTGCGGGCGCCGCAACTGCCGATCTTCGCCCTCGGCGAGCAGATGACCATCGAGAACGCGCCGGCCGAGTCCATGGCCGACCTGCACCAGCTGCGCGGCATCCTCTACCTGTTCGAGGACACCGTGCCCTTCCTCGCCCGCCAGGTCTCGCGGGCCGCGCGCAAGTACCTGGAGGGCCTGCTGCCGCCGTTCTTCCGCGCCCTGGTGGAGCACACCGCGCAATCCAACTACTCCTGGCACACGCCCGGCCACGGCGGCGGCGTGGCCTACCGCAAGAGCCCGGTGGGGCAGGCCTTCCACCAGTTCTTCGGGGAGAACACGCTGCGCTCGGACCTGTCCGTCTCGGTGCCCGAACTGGGCTCGCTGCTGGACCACACCGGCCCGCTCGCCGAAGCCGAGGCCCGCGCCGCGCGCAATTTCGGCGCCGATCACACCTTCTTCGTCATCAACGGCACCTCCACGGCGAACAAGATCGTCTGGCATTCCATGGTCAGCCGCGACGACCTGGTGCTGGTGGACCGCAACTGCCACAAGTCGGTGCTGCACTCGATCATCATGACCGGCGCCATCCCGCTGTACCTGTGCCCGGAGCGCAACGAGCTGGGCATCATCGGGCCCATCCCGCTGTCTGAGTTCAGCCGCGAGTCGATCGCCGCGAAGATCGCCGCCAACCCCCTGGCCCGCGGCCGCGAGCCGAAGGTGCGGCTGGCGGTGGTGACCAACTCCACCTACGACGGCCTGTGCTACAACGCCGAGCTGATCAAGCAGGCCCTGGACGGCAGCGTCGAGGTGCTGCACTTCGACGAGGCCTGGTACGCCTACGCCGCCTTCCACGAGTTCTACGACCGCCGCTACGGCATGGCCACCAGCCGCGGCGAGGACGGCCCGCTGGTGTTCACCACGCATTCCACCCACAAGATGCTGGCGGCCTTCAGCCAGGCCTCGATGATCCACGTGCAGGACGGCGGCAAGCGGCGCCTGGACCGCGCGCGCTTCAACGAAGCCTTCATGATGCACATCTCCACCTCGCCGCAGTACGGCATCATCGCCTCGCTGGACGTGGCCTCGGCGATGATGGAGGGCCCGGCCGGGCGTTCGCTGATCCAGGAGACCTTCGACGAGGCCCTGAGCTTCCGCCGCGCCCTGGCCAACGTGCAGCAGAACCTGGCGGCCGGCGACTGGTGGTTCTGCGTGTGGCAGCCGCCGGGGGTGGAGGGCACCGACGAGGTGCGCACCCGCGACTGGCTGCTGGAGCCCGACGCCGAGTGGCACGGCTTCGGCGAGGTGGAAGACGACTACGTGCTGCTCGACCCGATCAAGGTCACCCTGGCCACCCCGGGCCTGAACGCCGCCGGGCGTCTCGAGGAGCACGGCATCCCCGCCGCGGTGGTCGGCCGCTTCCTCTGGGAGCGCGGCCTGGTAGTGGAGAAGACCGGCCTGTACTCCTTCCTGGTGCTGTTCTCCATGGGCGTGACCAAGGGCAAGTGGAGCACCCTGGTCACCGAGCTGCTGGAGTTCAAGCGCAGCTACGACGGCAACGCGCCGCTATCCGAGGCCCTGCCCAGCGTGCTCCAGGCCGCCCCGGCGCGCTACGCCGGCATGGGCCTGCGCGACCTCTGCGAGCAGTTGCACGCCTGCTACCGCGAGCACGCCACGGCCAAGGCCATGCGCCGCATGTACACCATCCTGCCGGAGCTGGCGCTGCGCCCGGCCGATGCCTACACCCAGCTGGTGCGCGGCGAGGTCGAGGCGGTGCCCATCGAGCGCCTCGAAGGGCGCATCGCCGCGGTCATGCTGGTGCCTTACCCGCCGGGCATCCCGCTGATCATGCCCGGTGAGCGCTTCACCGAGGCGACGCGCTCGATCCTCGACTACCTGGCCTTCGCCCGGACCTTCGAACACGACTTCCCCGGTTTCGATTCCGATGTGCATGGCCTGCAGGTGCAGGACGTGGACGGCCGGCGCTGCTATACAGTTGAGTGCATCGTGGAAAATGCCGACAGCTGATTCCGTCGTCCAGGGCGGCGGAACCTAAGGAGCGAGGATGAGCGGGGGAGAGGCTGCCAAGAAAGGCAGCATGGGGTTCTGGAGCTGTACCGCGCTGGTGATCGGCAACATGGTCGGCTCGGGCGTCTTCCTGCTGCCCTCCAGCCTCGCCGCCTATGGCGGGCTCAGCCTGTTCGGCTGGCTGGTCTCCAGCACCGGCGCGGTGCTGCTGGCCTTCACCTTCGCCCGCCTGGCGCGGCTCAACCCCGGCGCCGGCGGGCCCTACGCCTACACCCGCGAGGGCTTCGGCAGCTTCGCCGGCTACCTGTGCGCCTGGACCTACTGGAAGGCCGCGTGGATCGGCAACGCCGCCATCGCCGTGACCCTGGTGGGCTACCTGCGGGTGTTCATCCCGGCGCTGGCCGACCCGCTGCTGATGGTGGCCACCGCCATCGGCGCCATCTGGCTGTGCACTTTCATCAACCTGCGCGGCATCGCCACCTTCGCCGTGGTGCAGAACCTGCTCACCGCGCTCAAGCTCATTCCGCTGCTGCTGGTCGGGGTGCTCGGCTGGCTGCACTTCAACCCCGACTACCTGGCCATCCCGCCGCGCGAGCAACTGCCGAACATGGGCTACGCCCAGGCCATCGCCACCACCGCGGCGCTGACGCTCTGGTCGTTCATCGGCCTGGAATCGGCGACGGTGCCGGCCGACGACGTGCGCGACCCCAAGCGCACCATCCCGCGCGCCACGCTGTTCGGCACCCTGGCCGCGGCCGGGGTGTACGTGTTGTCGATCACCTCGGTGCAGGGCCTGATGCCGCCGGAGGTGCTGGCCAGGTCGACCTCGCCCTTCGCCGACGCCGCGCGTGTGCTGATGGGCGACTGGGGCTACTACCTGGTGGCCGCCGGCGCGGTGATCGCCTGCCTCGGCGCGCTCAACGGCTGGGTGCTGCTGCAGGGGCAGATCCCGGTGGCGCCGGCGCGCGACGGGCTGTTCCCCGAATCCCTCGGCAGGCTCAACAAGCACGGCGCCCCGGCCAACGGCCTGTGGGCCTCGGGGCTGCTGGTGACGGTGCTGGTGCTGATCGACGGCCAGGGCGACCTGGTGGACGTGTTCAACGTCATCATCCTGCTCGGCACCATGACCGGCGTGGTGCCCTACGCCTTCTGCACCGCGGCGCTGCTGCAACTGCTGGCGGTGCGCACCAGCGAGTTCTCGCCGCGCTCGCGGCCGCAGCTGATCGCCGTCGGCTCGCTGGGCTTCCTCTACTCGCTGTGGGCCCTCTACGGCACCGGCGAGCAGGCCATCTTCTGGGGCTTCCTGGTGTTCATGGCGGGCATCCCGATGTACACCTGGCGGCAATGGCGCAACCGCCAGCAGGGCCTGCCGGTGGCGGAAATCGACTAGCGCCCGTTCGCAGCTGGAGCGTGCCCTGTGTCACATAGGCCGGCATCGACTTTTGCCCTTGCCTTGTTATAGTGGCACGCCATCACTACAAGAACTGCCGCGCACAGCAGAGCAGGGCATTCCCGAGGGTTTCCCCCGTGACCGAGTACAAAGCATTTCGCGTCGAACTGGCCGACAAGATCGCGCATGTGATCATCAATCGCCCGGAAAAAGTCAACGCGATGAACGCCGATTTCTGGCGCGAGATCGTCGATATCTTCCGTTGGGCCGATGAAACGGATGAAGTCCGCGTGGTGGTGATTTCCGGCGCCGGCAAGCATTTCTCCGCCGGCATCGACCTGATGCTGCTGGCCCAGGCCGGCAGCCAGCTGGGCAAGGACGTCGGCCGCAACGCCCGCGCCCTGCGCCGCAAGATTCTCGAACTGCAGGCCTCGTTCAACGCCATCGACGCCTGCAGCAAGCCGGTGCTCGCCGCCGTGCAGGGCTATTGCCTGGGCGGCGCCATCGACCTGATCTCGGCCTGCGACATGCGCTACTGCAGCGAAGACGCGCAGTTCTCCATCAAGGAAATCGACATGGGCATGGCCGCCGACGTCGGCACCCTGCAGCGCCTGCCGCGGCTGATTGGCGACGGCATCATGCGCGAGCTGGCCTACACCGGGCGCATGGTCGACGCCGCCGAGGCGGTGCGCATCGGCCTGGTCAACC
The DNA here is from genome assembly GCF_000812405.1 of Pseudomonas sp. PI1. NCBI lineage: Bacteria > Pseudomonadati > Pseudomonadota > Gammaproteobacteria > Pseudomonadales > Pseudomonadaceae > Pseudomonas > Pseudomonas sp. PI1. The sequence continues at coordinate 12,110 of NZ_JWMC01000047.1, read as the reverse complement.
GCAGCTACGCCGACAGCGCGGCGCTGCTCGACGGCGTGTTCGAGCTGGCCCGGCAGATCGCCGGCAAGTCGCCGATCGCCATCCGCGGCACCAAGGAGATGATCCGCTACGCCCGCGACCACAGCGTCGAGGACGGCCTGGAATACATCGCCACCTGGAACGCCGCCATGCTGCAATCGGCCGACCTGCAGAGGGCCATGGCCGCCCACATGAGCAAGCAGCAGCCGGAGTTCGCCGACTGATGCCCCATTACTCCCTCGCGCAGGAGGCGCGTTAGCCCGATGGTCACTGGAGCCACCTCCCTCAGTCTGGTGCGCGATGAACTCTTCGCCACCATGGAGCAGGCCGAGCAGAACCTCGAGCAATTCATCGCCGAGCGCCAGAACGGCAGCCTGCTGCAACATGCGGTCGAATGCCTGGCGCAGATCCGCGGCACCCTCAACCTGATCGAACTGGCCGGCGCCGAGCTGCTGGCCCAGGAAGCCCTGCAGCTGGCCACCGACATCCCCACCGGTGTCGGCGAGGAGCGCGACGGCCAGCTGGCCGCCCTGGGCAACGCCCTGTACGTGCTGCGCCGCTACCTGGAGAACCTGGAGGCCAACCGCCAGGAAATCCCCGAGCTGCTGCTGCCGGCGATCAACGACGTGCGCCTGGCCGCCGGCCAGCCGGTGCTGCCGGAGAGCTTCTTCTTCAGCGCGCGCCTGGACCTGCCGCGCCCGGCGGCGCCCCGCGCGGTGCCCACGGTGGCCGACCGCGCCCAGGAAGTGCGCCGCCTGCGGCACATGTACCAGGTCGGCCTGCTCGCCCTGGTGCGCGAACAGGACCATTACTCCGGCCTCAAGCTGATGGGGCGCGCCCTGGCGCGCCTCGACGCGCTGCTCGGCTACGGCCAGCGCAGCCGCCTGTGCTGGATAGGCGCGGGCGCCCTGGAAGCCCTGGTGGGTGCGCAGATGCTGCCGCGCAAGGCGCGCAAGCAGCTGTTCTCGCGCCTGGACCGGGAACTTAAGCAACTGCTGGCCAACGCCAACTACGAGGCGCCGCGCCAGCTGCTCAAGGAACTGCTCTACCTCACCGCCCTGGCCGACACCCGCGGCCCGCGGGCCAGCGAGCTGCGCGAGGTGTTCGGCCTGGCGCCGCTGCCGTTCACCGACCACCTGCTGGAAGACGAGTCGCAGCGCCTGTCCGGTCCCGGCCAGGCGGTGATGCGCTCGCTGTCGGCGGCGATCCGCGAGGAACTCACCACGGTCAAGGACCAGCTCGACCTGATCGAGCGCGGCGTGTCCCCGGCCGATGCCCTGGGCACCCTGCACACCCAGCTGGGCAAGCTGGCCAAGACCCTCGGCATGGTCGGCCTGAACTCCGCGGCCAACGTGCTGCAGGGCCAGGTCTCGGTGGTGTCCGGCTGGGTGGCCAGGGGCGCGGTGGAGTCGCCGGTGGCGCTGAACGCCCTGGCCGACGCGCTGCTCTACGTGGAAAGCCTGGTCGGCAGCCTGGAACGCGGCGAGCGCATGGCCGCCCCCGCCATCATCGACCTCGAGCCCACCGCCGAGTCCTTCGCCGTGCACCAGCTGGCCGAGGCGCGCATCGTGGTCATAGACGAAGCCCAGGGCGGCCTGGCCCTGGCCAAGCGGGCGATCACCGCCTACCTGGAATCCAACGGCGACAAGCTGCACCTGGCCAACGTCCCCGGCAGCCTGCAGGCCGTGCGCGGCGGGCTCTGGTTCCTCGGCCAGGAACGCGCCGCCCGGCTGGTCGGGGCTTGCGCCGACTACATCCAGCGGCAGATGATCGAAACCACGCAGATGCCGTCCGAGCAGATGCTGGAAACCCTGGCCGATGCCCTGACCGGCCTCGAATACTACCTGGAGGGCGGCGCCGTGCTGCGTCCCGAAGGCCAGCCCGATGTGCTGGACGTGGCCAGCGAGAGCGTGCGTGCCCTCGGCCTGGAGGTGGCTGCCTGATGCGTACCGGACGTTGGGAGTCCGCCTGGCTCGACCCGGCGGAGAAAGGTGGCTGGGCCGTGGCCCACTATCGCCAGCAGTTCCTCGGCGATGCCAATGGCGTGCTCTTCCCCCGCGACTGGCTCAAGCGCCAGGACCTGCCGGTGCTCTCCGAGCAGGGCGTCGGCCACTTCGATGGCGATGCCGTGTACCTGCTGGAGCTGGAGTCTCCCGCCAGCGTCGAGGGTTGCAGCTGGGTAGGCCTGCGCCACGTCATGCTGGAAGCCGAGGAAGACCAGTTCGCCATGCTCGGCTTCGCCAGCCAGGTCGGCACCTGGGCCCGCGAGAACCGTTTCTGCGGCGGCTGCGGCCAGCCGATGCGCGCCGTGCCGCGCGAGCGCGCCATGCGCTGCGACGCCTGCGACATCCAGCGCTACCCGCTGCTGTCGCCGAGCATGATCGTCCTGGTCACCCGCGGCGACGAACTGCTGCTGGCGCGCTCGCCGCGCTTCGTGCCGGGCATGTACAGCACCCTGGCCGGCTTCGTCGAGCCGGGCGAGTCGGTGGAGCACTGCGTGGCCCGCGAGGTGAAGGAAGAAGTGGGGCTGCAGGTCGGCAACATCCGCTACCTGGGCAGCCAGAACTGGCCGTTCCCACATTCGCTGATGCTCGGCTTCCACGCCGAGTACGTCAGCGGCGAAATCGTCTGCCAGCCGGACGAGATCGAGGACGCCCAGTGGTTCCCCTACGACTCGCTGCCGCGCCTGCCGGCCGGGCGTTCCATCGCCCGCTACCTGATCGAGAGCTGGCTGGCGCGCCGCGCCGGGCGGCCCGATCCCATCCTGCCGGGCGGCGGCTACTGACGCCCGGCGCTTTCCCCGCGCTTCAGGCTGCGCTGAACCAGTGCTGCCAGACCAGGCGCGCGGTCAGCGCCAGCACCACCAGGATGAACACCGGGCGGATGAACTTGGCGCCGCCGCCGATGGCGGTGCGCGCACCCAGGTAGGCGCCGACCATCAGCGCGCTGCCCATGCACAGCCCGAGCAACCAGACCACCTGGCCGGAAGCGACGAACACCGCCAGCGCCACAATGTTGCTGACGAAGTTCATGGTGCGCGCCACGCCGCTGGCGCGGACCAGGTCCAGCGGGTACATCAGCAGGCTGCTGACGGTCCAGAAGGCGCCGGTGCCGGGGCCGGCCACGCCGTCGTAGAAGCCCAGGCCCAGGCCTTGCGGCCATTGGCGCCTGCGCCCGACCGGGGCGTCGGCGTCCAGCGGCGCCTTGGGCGTGCCGCCGAAGAGCATGTAGATCCCGCAGGAGAACACCACCACCGGCAACATGCGGTTCAGCCATTCCGCCGGCAGCAGGTGCGCGGCCCAGGCGCCGACGGCCGCGCCTATGGCGGTGGCCAGCAGGCCGTTGCGCCACTTCGCCGGGTGGAACAGCTTGCGCTTGTAGAAGGTGTAGCTGGCGGTGGCCGAGCCGAAGGTGGAACTCAGCTTGTTGGTGCCCAGCGCCAGGTGCGGCGGCACGCCGGCGGTGAGCAGGGCGGGGATGGTCAGCAGGCCGCCGCCGCCGGCGATGGCGTCGATGAAGCCGGCGAGGAAGGCCACGACAGCGAGGATCAGCAGGGTGAGCGGGTCGATGGCCAACTCGAAGGGGAGGGTGAAGGGCATGAAAAGTACGACCTGGGTTCAAGGCTGCGACGCCACGGCTGGCCGTCGCGTCGAGGGGTGCGCATAATGCCGGCAATTCTACCCGCAAGGAACTGATTCAATGCAGTACGACGGCCTGGCCTGGACGTTCGCGCTGATCGCCCTGCTGGCGCTGCTGGTCGCCGCACGCATCCTCTTCGACCGCCACTGGTTCCTCGGCTGGCTGCGCGGCTGCGCCGGCCTGGCCTTCATCGCCGCCGCGCTGGCGCTGGGCCTGGCGGCCTGGGACCTGCGCAGCTACGACGCGCTGCCCGCCGAGCGGCCGCTGGCGACCCTGAGCTTCCAGCGCCTGGCGCCGCAGCGCTACGAGGTGAAAATCCTCGAAGGCGACCGCGAACGCCGCGTCGAGCTGGGCGGCGACCTCTGGCAACTGGACGTGCGCATCATGCAGTGGCGTGGTTTGGCCGCACTGATCGGCCTGGACCCCGGCTACCGCCTGCAGGGCCTGGCCGGCCGCTACCTGGCCATCGAGCAGCAACAGGCCCAGGCCCGGCAGCAGGTGCTGGCGCAAAGCCCCTACGGCTTCGACCTGTGGCGCTGGCTGCGCGACGGCCAGCACGACCTGCTGACCTTCCGGCCGTTGGCGGCGCGGGTGAACTTCCTGCCCATGGCGGACCAGGCGGTCTACAGCGTCCGCCTGGGCCCCGCGGGCCTGGAGGCGGAACCGGTCAACGCCGCGGCGCAGCAGGCGTTGCGGGAGTGGCGGTAGGCGGGCCGCACCGGAGCAACTGTCTTGCCGGTTGCGCCGAGAGGCTTTTCGTAGGATGGGTTGAGTTTACGAAACCCATGCGGCCGTGGTGATGGGTATCGCTCCGCTCAACGCCATCCTACGTCGCCCCACCCGCCGGGAGGCACGGTATTCCTTCCCCCGTAGGAGCGGACCTTGTCCGTGATAGCCGGACGCCCCGGCGCGATTCGCGGATAAGATCCGCTCTTACGCTGCCCCACCCGCGCCATTCCCTTGTAGGAGCGCGCCCTGCGCGCGAAATCGCGGGCAGGGCCCGCTCCTACAGATCGCCGGGAGGCACGGTATTCCTTCCCTCGTAGGAGCGGACCTTGTCCGCGATAGCCGGACGTCCCGGCGCGATTCGCGGATAAGATTCGCTCCTACGCCGCCCCACCCGCGCGCATCCGTGCATCGACGGATCGTCCAACGAAAAAGGGAGCCCGAAGGCTCCCTTGTTCATTGCGCTTGCGCGATCAGGCGAGGAACCCGCCGTCGACGTTCAGCGCCACGCCGGTGGTGTAGCTGGAGGCGCTGCTGGCCAGGTACAGCACGGCGCCGGCCATTTCGCTCGGCTCGGCCACGCGCTTGAGCGGGATGCGCTGCAGGGCGGCGTTGCGGATGGCGTCGTTCTTCACCAGGGCCGAGGCGAACTTGGTGTCGGTCAGGCCCGGCAGCAGGGCGTTGCAGCGGATGCCGAACTGCGCGCATTCCTTGGCGAAGACCTTGGTCATGCTGATCACCGCAGCCTTGGTCACCGAGTAGATGCCCTGGAACTCGCCGGGGCTGACGCCGTTGATCGAGGCGACGTTGATGATGCTGCCGCCGCCGTTCTCCTTCATCAGCTTGCCGCCTTCGATGGACATGAAGTAGTAGCCGCGGATGTTCACGTCCACGGTCTTCTGGAAGGCGCCCAGGTCGGTGTCCAGCACGTTGCAGAACTGCGGGTTGGTGGCGGCGTTGTTGACCAGGATGTCCAGGCGGCCGAACTGCTCGCGGATCTGCGCGAAGACGCTCTGGATCTGCTCCATCTCGCCGATGTGGCAGGCGATGGCGGTGGCCTTGCCGCCGGCGGCATTGATGGCCTCGGCCACTTCCTGGCAGCCCTCGATCTTGCGGCTGGAGACGATCACGTGGGCGCCTTGCTGGGCCAGCAGCTTGGCGATGGCCTCGCCGATGCCGCGGCTGGCGCCGGAAACGAAGGCGATCTTGCCGTCGAGGTCGAACAGGTTGGTCTTGGACATGGGGTTCCCCTTGTTGTGATCGTCGTTACAGGCGCGATTTGCCGATGACCTGCAGGCTCATCTGCTCCAGCAGCTTGTTCATGTGGATGAACTGGGCGAAGCGCTTGTCCTGGGTCTGGCCGTGGAAGTAGCGGTAGTAGATCTGCTGCACGATGCCGGCCAGGCGGAACAGGCCGTAGGTGTAGTAGAAGTCGAGGTTGTCGATGCGCGGCAGGCCGGCGCGTTCGGCGTAGTAGTCGGCGAATTCCCGGCGCGTCAGCATGCCCGGCAGGTGGCTCGGCTGGCGGCGCATGAGCTGCACCGGCGCCGGGTCGTCGGCTTCGATCCAGTAGGCGAGGGTGTTGCCCAGGTCCATCAGCGGATCGCCGATGGTGGTCAGCTCCCAGTCCAGCACGCCGATGATGCGCATCGGGTCCTTGGGGTCGAGGATGACGTTGTCGAAGCGGTAGTCGTTGTGCACGATGCCCGGCTTGGGGTGGTCGGCCGGCATCTTCTCGCGCAGCCAGGCCTTGACCGGTTCCCAGCTCGGCGCGTCGGGGGTCAGGGCCTTCTCGTAGCGGTCGATCCAGCCTTCGATCTGGCGCTGCACGTAGCCTTCGGGCTTGCCCAGGTCGCCCAGGCCGCAGGCCTGGTAGTCGACGTTGTGCAGTTCCACGAAGCGGTCGATGAAGTTCTTGCACAGGGTGTTGGCCTGCTGCGCGTCGAGCTTGAGCTCCGGCGGCAGGTCGGCGCGCAGGATGATGCCGTTGACGCGCTCCATCACGTAGAACTCGGCGCCGATCACCGACTCGTCGATGCAGTGCACGTAGGCCTTCGGGCAGTACGGGAAGCCGGCGTTGAGCTGGTTGAGGATGCGGTACTCGCGGCCCATGTCGTGGGCCGACTTGGCCTTGCGGCCGAACGGCGGGCGGCGCAGCACCAGCTCGTGGCTGGGGTATTCCAGCAGGTAGGTCAGGTTCGAGGCGCCGCCAGGGAACTGGCTGATCTTCGGCTCGCCCTGCAGGCCGGGAATGTGGGCCTTCAGGTAGGGATCGATGACCGCGGCGTCGAGCTCTTCGCCTTGGCGGATGCGGGTGGACTGGTCAGTCAGCGACATGCTTATCCCTTTCTTGTAGTCGGTAGCTGCCGGGGCAGCGGCGCCCGGGATCCATCATGCAGGGCAATAATGGTGTCCCGAGATAATTGGCTAATCTAATGCTCGCCTGCTACCCCCACAAGCGCCGCAGGGCGTTATTGGCGAGCGTGTTGGACCCCGATCAGGCTGCCTGATACGCCTTTGCCAGAGCGGCGCGGGCGAAAAAAAACCGGAGCCGCGGGGCCCCGGTTTCTCGTGCCGGCAGGCAGCGCTCCAGGTCAGACCGGGAACAGCTCGCCCAGCTTCATGGCCAGCATCATGTCGCCTTCGGCGCGCAGCTTGCCGGCCATGAAGGCCTGCATGCCGTCGGTTTCGCCGCTGGTGATGCCCTTGAGGGTCTCGCTGTCCATGATCAGGGTGACGTTGGGGTTCGGCGCATCGCCCTGCACGACTTCGCAGGTGCCATCCTTGACCACCAGGTAGTGGTTGTCGCCGTCCTCGATGTTGAACTGGAAGACCAGGTCCAGGCCGGCGGCGGCGCCAGCGTTGAATTTGCTCTTCATGGTGGAGACGATGTCAGCAACGCTCATGGTTCTATCCCTTTTCTAGGTTTTCTCGCGCGCCCGGCGGGCGCAATGGGCCGGGCTCATCTGTAGGTAATGAGCTCCGGCGCCCTCAACAGTTCCAGGTGCACGTGACTGTTGAAGGAAGCCAGGGACACTTCGTCGCCGCGGAACTTCAGGCGGCTGAGCGAAGTGTTGACGATCTGCCAGTTCAGCTCGAAGGCCTTGATCGCCGGCATGCCGACGATCTGCTGGAGCACGGCGGTGATGGTCCCGCCGGAGGTGAACACGGCGATGTTGTCCTTGCCGCTGGCCTGGCGCAGCAGGCGCTGCAGGCCGTCGTGCACGGTGTCGAGGAATTCCTGCCAGCTGACCAGGCCTTCCTTGTGGTGCTCGCCGGAAACCCAGCGGGCGATCACGTAGGAGAACAGGCGCTGGAACTCGCCGCGGTGCTGCGCGGCGTTGCGCAGGATGTGCAGGGCCTGGGGCTCGTGCTGCAGCAGGTCGTCGAGGTGGGCGCGGATCACCGCGTCGGCCTCGAACTCGTTGAAGGCGGCGTCGATCTCCAGCTCCGGCACGTCGAGCCCGGCTTCGCGCATGCGCCCCAGGGCTTCGCTGGCGGTGTGGCGCTGGCGCTGCAGGTCGCCGGCCAGGCAGCGGTCCAGGCGCAGGCCCAGGCCGGCCAGGTGTTCGCCCAGGACCTGGGCCTGGCGCACGCCGGTCGCCGAGAGCACGTCGTAGTCGTCGGCGCCGAACGAAGCCTGGCCATGTCGAATCAGATAGATGCTGCCCACGCACGGACCTCGGCAGGGGGAAAGTTCCGGCGAGGGTATGAGGAAGGCTTTGGGCTGTCAACGAAAAAACATACGCTTGTTTGAATGCTATTCCCGACGCTGATGAAGGCGTTCGCCAGCGCTGGCTGCGGCCCGGCGGGCTGGGTATGCTTGCGGGATTCCCCGGCCCGGTCGGCGGGCGGGGCACAGGTTGATAGGGGGAAGTGTGGAGTTTCTTCTGGATTACGCGGGTTTCCTGGCCAGGACCTTCACCGTGCTGGTGGCGGTGCTGGTGGTGCTGGTGGTGGTCGCCGCCCTGCGCGGCCGCGGGCGGCGCAGCTCGGGCCATCTGGAAGTGCGCAAGCTCAACGACTTCTACAAGGACCTGCGTGAGCGCCTGCAGGGCAGCGTGCTCGACAAGGACAAGCTCAAGGCCCTGCGCAAGTCCGAGCACAAGGCGGCCAAGCAGGCGAAGAAGGCCGGCGCGCAGAAGAGCCGCGTCTACGTGCTGGACTTCGATGGCGACATCAAGGCCTCGGCCACCGAGCACCTGCGCAACGAGATCACCGCGCTGCTCAGCCTGGCCACGCCCAAGGACGAAGTGGTGCTGCGCCTGGAGAGCGGCGGCGGCATGGTCCACAGCTACGGCCTGGCCGCCTCGCAGCTGGCGCGCATCCGCCAGGCCGGTGTGCCGCTGACCGTGTGCGTCGACAAGATCGCCGCCAGCGGCGGCTACATGATGGCCTGCATCGGCGAGCGCATCCTGTCCGCGCCCTTCGCCATCCTCGGTTCCATCGGCGTGGTGGCGCAACTGCCCAACGTGCACCGCCTGCTGAAGAAGCACGACATCGATTTCGAGGTGCTCACCGCCGGCGAGTACAAGCGCACCCTGACGGTGTTCGGCGAGAACACCGACAAGGGCCGCGAGAAGTTCCAGGAGGACCTGGAGTCCACCCACGAGCTGTTCAAGGGCTTCGTCGCCCACTACCGGCCGAAGCTCGCCATCGAGGAAATCGCCACCGGCGAGGTCTGGCTGGGCCAGGCGGCGCTGGGGCGCAAGCTGGTGGACGAGCTGAAGACCAGCGACGAGTACCTGGCCGAACGCGCCCGCGAGGCTGACGTCTACCACTTGCAGTACGTGCAGAAGAAGAGCGTCCAGGAACGCCTGGGCGTGGGCGCCAGCACGGTGATCGACCGCGTGCTGCTGAGCTGGTGGGAGCGCCTGGGGCGCAGCCGTTACTGGCAATGATTCCGGCGCGGGCGCAGGGGCGCCCGCGCGGCAGGCTTTGCAGAAGGAGAGCGTGATGAGTGCATTCAAGGCCCTCTGGGTTACCGAGTCCCCGCATGGCATCTACGAGCAGCAGGTGGTCGAGCGCGACACCAGCCAGCTGCCGGCCGGCGAGGTGCTGATCCGGGTGCGGTATTCGTCGCTGAACTACAAGGATGCGTTGTCGGCCAGCGGCAACCGGGGCGTGACCCGCAAGTACCCGCACACCCCCGGCATCGACGCCGCCGGGGTGGTGGAGGAGTCCTCGGTGGGCGAGTTCGTCGCCGGCGACGAGGTGATAGTCACCGGCTACGACCTGGGGATGAACACCCCGGGCGGCTTCGGCCAGTACGTCCGCGTGCCGGCCGCCTGGGTGATCAAGCGCCCGCAGGGCCTGAGCCTGCGCGAGGCGATGATCCTCGGCACCGCCGGCCTGACCGCGGCGCTGTGCGTCGACAAGCTGGAGCGGGCCGGCGTGACCCCGGCCTCCGGCCCGGTGCTGGTCACCGGCGCCAGCGGCGGCGTCGGCAGCATCGCGGTGATGCTGCTGGCCCAGCTGGGCTACAGCGTGGCGGCCTCCACCGGCAAGCTGGAGCAGGCCGAGTTCCTCAACGGCCTGGGCGCGCGGCAGATCATCGACCGCGCCACCGTCGCCGACGGCGTCGACAAGCCGCTGCTCAAGGAGCAGTGGGCCGGCGCCGTGGACACGGTCGGCGGCGACATCCTGTTCAACGTGGTCAAGTCGCTGCAGTACGGCGGCAGCGTGGCCTGCTGCGGGCTGACCGCCGGCGCCGCGTTCAAGGCCACGGTGCTGCCGTTCATCCTGCGCGGGGTGAACCTGCTGGGCGTGGACTCGGTGGAGCTGCCGCTGGTGGTCAAGGCGTCCATGTGGGACAAGCTCTCGCTGCAGTGGAAGCTGCCGCGTCTGGAGGAGCTGGTGCGCGAAATCCGCCTCGACGACCTGCCCACCGCTATCCACCAGATCCTCGCCGGCAAGCTGGTCGGCCGGCTGCTGGTGAACCTCGACTGATGCCCGCGCCGGGGCTGGGCGCTCAGCCCAGCTCCGGCAGCAGGTAGCTCTCCCACAGCGTGTCGGCGAACTGCTCGCGGAAGAACCCGAAGTGGCCGATGCGCTTCACCCCCAGCTGTTCCGGGGCGATGCGCCGGCTCACCTTGGGCGCGCTGCGGTAGAAGCCGAGCAGGGCCTCGGTGCTGCGCTGGGACATCATCTCGTCGTCGGTGAAGGACAGCGAAACGATAGGCGTGTGCACCGCCGAATAGCGGATGCGCATCTGCTCCCCTTCGCCCAGGGCGTACTGCGGGTGCAGGCACCAGCGCCGCCATTGCTCGATCACCCCGCGCGGCAGGTCGCCGACGATGCCCAGGCGGCGGCCCGGGAAGTAGCCCAGCAGCGGCGTGACGGTCGGCGCGATGAAGTGCCAGAGCAGCCAGGCGCGGCCGCGCAGGCCGGCGGTGTTGTCGCGCCAGTAGCCGCTGCCGCTGGCGATGCTGAAGGCCCGGGTGATGCGCCCGCGGCCGTCGACGAAGGGCAGGATCTGCCCGCCCAGGCTGTGGCCGATCCAGTACAGCGGCTTGTCCTGCGCGGCCTCGGCCACCGCCGCGAGCACGGCGCTGCAATCGTGGCGGCCCCAGTCGACGACGTTGGCCTTCACCTCGCGCAAGGGGCCGCTGCGCGACTGGCCCATGCCCTGGTAATCGAAGGTCACGACCAGATAGCCGCGCTCGGCCAGCCAGTTGGCGAAGGCGCCGTAGAAGCGCTGCTCGACGCCCATGGCCGGGACGATCAGAGCGGCGCCGAGCATCTCGCCCGGCGGCCGGTACCAGTGGCTGGCCAGGCGCTGGCCGTGGCCGTTGTCGATCTCGCGGGGCTGCGGGGTGGTCATGCTGCATGCTCCTGGGGCTGGCCGGTCAGGCTGCGTGGATTCGGGTTGAAGAATGGCGGCGCGTCAGGGCAGTATACGAAGGCTAGAAATTAATTCTAGAAAAATATTCTAGAAGCGATCCGCACAAGGAACCCCATGGGCCGAGCTTCCCGCAAAGACGACATCCTCCAGGCCGCGCTGGCCTGTTTCAGCGAATCCGGGGTGGACGCCACCACCATCGAGATGATCCGCGACCGCTCCGGCGCCAGCATCGGCAGCCTGTACCACCACTTCGGCAACCGCGAGCGGATCATCGGCGCGCTCTACCTGGAAGGCATCGGCCAGTACGCGGCCCTGCTCGACGCCGGGCTGCGCGAGGGCATGAGCGCCGAGGCCACGGTCAAGCTGTTCGTCACCTGCTACATCGACTGGGTGGTGGCGCACCCGGACTGGGCCCGCTTCATCCTGCACAACCGCGGCCGGGTGGAGGCGGGGGAGATGGGCGAGCAACTGCGCGAAGCCAACCGCCAGCAGGGCCGGCGCATCGCCGAGCTGCTGGCGGTGCACCGCCAGGCCGGCGCCTTCCGCGAAATGCCCTTCGAGCTGTTCAACTCGGTGGTGATAGGCCCCACCCACGACTACGTGCGCAACTGGCTGGCCGGGCGGACGCGGGTGGAGCTGGCGGATTGCCGGGACCTGCTGGCGCAGATTGCCTGGGAGAGCGTCAGGGCGTAGGGCGGATGACCGTTCGTGGTTATGCGCCGTTGGCCGTGCCTCCGGGGTGTGCGACGTGGCCGGTGAATCCAATCGCGGACAAAGTCCGCTCCTTGCGCCGAGGAGCTCTTCGTAGGATGGGTTGAGCTTGCGATACCCATGCTGCCGTGGTGATGGGTATCGCTTCGCTCAACGCCATCCTACGAAAAGC
>NZ_JWMC01000046.1:0-60642 GCF_000812405.1 Pseudomonas sp. PI1 | reverse complement strand
GGTCTTACCCCCCCCCGCCACATCGGCGGTGGTCACAAGCAGCACTACCGTCTGGTCGACTTCCGCCGCAACAAGGATGGCATCCCTGCCATCGTCGAGCGCGTGGAATATGACCCGAACCGCACTGCGCACATCGCTCTGCTGAAGTACGCGGACGGTGAGCGTCGTTACATCATCGCCCCCAAAGGCGTGGTGGCTGGCGATCAACTGATCTCCGGTATCGGCGCTCCGATCAAGCCCGGCAACAACATGCCGCTGCGCAACATCCCGGTTGGTAGCACCATCCACGGTATCGAGCTGAAGCCGGGCAAAGGCGCCCAGCTGGTTCGCTCCGCTGGCGCCTCGGCCCAGCTGGTAGCCCGTGAAGGCGCTTACGTAACCGTGCGTCTGCGTTCCGGTGAAATGCGTAAAGTCCTGGCTGACTGCCGTGCGACCCTGGGCGAAGTCTCGAACTCCGAGCACAGCCTGCGTTCGCTGGGTAAAGCTGGTGCCAAACGCTGGCGCGGCATTCGCCCGACCGTTCGTGGCGTCGCCATGAACCCGGTCGACCACCCGCATGGTGGTGGTGAAGGTCGTACCTCTGCTGGTCGTCATCCGGTATCGCCGTGGGGTCTTCAGACCAAGGGTAAGAAGACTCGCGCGAACAAGCGTACCGATAACATGATCGTCCGTCGCCGCAAGTAAATAGAGGGATACGACAGTGCCGCGTTCTCTGAAAAAAGGTCCTTTTATCGATCTTCACCTGCTGAAGAAGGTCGAAGTGGCGGTGGAAAAGAACGACCGCAAGCCGATCAAGACCTGGTCGCGTCGTTCGATGATTCTGCCGCATATGGTTGGTCTGACCATCGCTGTCCACAACGGCCGTCAACACGTGCCGGTCCTGGTCAACGAAGACATGGTCGGTCACAAACTCGGCGAGTTCGCTGCTACCCGCACTTATCGTGGGCATGCTGCGGACAAGAAAGCCAAGCGTTAAGGGGTAAGGAAGATGGAAGTAGCCGCTAAGCTGTCGGGCGCTCGTATCTCCGCCCAGAAAGCCCGCTTGGTCGCCGACCAGATCCGCGGGAAGAAGGTGGGCGAAGCGCTCAACCTCCTGGCTTTCAGCAGTAAGAAAGCCGCCGAGATCATGAAGAAAGTGCTGGAGTCGGCTGTTGCCAACGCTGAGCACAACGAAGGCGCCGATGTGGACGACCTGAAGGTCTCCACCGTCTTCGTCAACGAAGGTCGTTCGCTCAAGCGCATCATGCCGCGCGCCAAAGGCCGTGCTGATCGCATCGTCAAGCGGTCTTGCCATATCACTGTCAAGGTTGCGGACAAGTAACGGAGTCGATCAGATGGGTCAGAAAGTACATCCCAATGGCATCCGCCTGGGTATCGTCAAGGAGCACACCTCCGTTTGGTACGCAGATAAGCGCACTTACGCCGATTATCTGTTCGCCGACCTGAAGGTCCGTGAGTACCTCCAAGACAAACTAAAAAGCGCGTCCGTAAGCCGTATCGATATCCATCGCCCGGCTCAAACCGCACGTATCACCATCCACACCGCCCGTCCCGGTATCGTGATCGGCAAGAAAGGTGAAGATGTTGAGAAGCTGCGTCAGGACCTGACCAAGCAAATGGGTGTGCCCGTGCACATCAACATCGAGGAAATCCGCAAGCCGGAACTCGATAGCATGCTGGTTGCGCAGAGCGTAGCTCAGCAGCTGGAACGCCGCGTCATGTTCCGTCGCGCCATGAAGCGCGCCGTGCAGAACGCCATGCGTATTGGTGCCAAGGGCATCAAGATCCAGGTGAGCGGTCGTTTGGGCGGCGCTGAAATTGCTCGTACCGAATGGTATCGCGAAGGTCGTGTGCCCCTGCACACCCTGCGTGCCGATATCGACTATGCCACCTACGAAGCGCACACCACCTACGGTGTGATCGGTGTCAAGGTTTGGATCTTCAAAGGCGAGGTCATCGGTGGCCGCCAGGAAGAGCTCAAGCCGGTAGCGCCCGCTCCTCGTAAAAAAGCTGCTAAGTAAGGAGTACGCAAATGCTGCAACCTAAGCGTACGAAGTTCCGCAAGCAAATGACCGGTCACAACCGTGGCCTGGCTCATCGCGGTAGCAAAGTCAGCTTCGGCGAGTTCGCCCTCAAGGCGACCAGCCGTGGCCGTCTCACCGCGCGTCAGATCGAGTCCGCACGTCGTGCGCTGACCCGTCACGTAAAACGTGGCGGCAAGATCTGGATCCGCGTATTCCCCGACAAGCCGGTTACCAAGAAGCCCCTCGAAGTTCGTATGGGTAAAGGTAAGGGCGGCGTCGAGTACTGGGTAGCCCAGATTCAACCGGGCAAGGTCCTGTACGAGATCGAGGGTGTATCCGAAGAGCTGGCGCGTGAGGCATTCGCCCTGGCTGCTGCAAAGCTGCCGCTCGCCACCTCCTTTGTTAAGCGGACGGTGATGTGATGAAAGCGAATGAACTTCGTGAGAAATCCGTGGAGCAGCTGAACGAGCAACTGCTCGGCCTGCTGCGCGACCAGTTCAATCTGCGTATGCAGAAAGCAACTGGCCAGTTGGCGCAGTCCCACCTGCTCTCGCAGGTGAAGCGCGACATCGCTCGCGTCAAAACTGTGCTCAATCAGCAAGCAGGTAAGTGAACATGGCTGAAGCTCAGAAAACCGTCCGTACGCTGACCGGCCGCGTCGTCAGCGACAAGATGGACAAGACCGTCACCGTTCTGATCGAGCGTCGCGTCAAGCACCCGATCTACGGCAAATACGTGAAGCGTTCGACCAAGCTGCACGCCCACGACGAAACCAATCAGTGCCGCATTGGTGACCTGGTCACCATTCGCGAAACCCGTCCGCTGGCCAAGACCAAGGCCTGGACCCTGGTTGATATCGTCGAGCGCGCAGTGGAAGTCTAAGGGTCGGAGATAGATAATGATTCAGACTCAATCCATGCTCGATGTCGCTGATAACAGCGGCGCGCGTCGCGTAATGTGCATCAAGGTGCTCGGCGGTTCCCACCGTCGCTACGCCGGCATTGGCGACATCATCAAAGTCACCGTCAAGGAAGCGATTCCGCGCGGCAAGGTGAAGAAAGGCCAGGTCATGACTGCCGTGGTCGTTCGCACCAAGCACGGCGTTCGTCGCACCGACGGCTCCATCATCCGCTTCGACGGTAACGCCGCCGTCCTGCTGAACAACAAGCAGGAGCCGATCGGCACCCGTATCTTCGGGCCCGTGACTCGTGAACTTCGTACCGAGAAGTTCATGAAGATCGTCTCGCTCGCCCCTGAAGTGCTGTAAGGAGTAGCCGTCATGCAAAAAATTCGTCGTGACGACGAAGTCATCGTCATTGCCGGCAAGGACAAGGGCAAGCGTGGCAAGGTGCTGAAAGTTCTCGCTGACGACCGTCTGGTCGTCGGCGGTGTGAACCTGATCAAGCGCCACACCAAGCCCAACCCCATGCTCAACCAGCAAGGCGGGATCGTCGAGAAGGAGGCGCCTCTGCACGTCTCCAACGTCGCCATCTTCAACCCGGAAACCAGCAAGGCTGACCGCGTTGGCTTCAAGGTAGAAGACGGTAAGAAGGTTCGTGTCTTCAAGTCGACCCAGAAACCGGTCCAGGCTTGAGGGAGTAGGTAGATACCATGGCACGATTGAAAGAACTGTACCGGAAGGAAATCGCGCCCAAGCTGAAGCAAGAGCTTCAGCTGGCGAACGTGATGGAAGTTCCGCGCGTTACCAAAATCACCCTGAACATGGGTCTTGGCGAAGCTGTCGGTGACAAGAAAGTCATCGAGAGCGCCGTGGCCGATCTGGAAAAGATCGCAGGCCAGAAGCCGGTCGTGACTTACGCTCGTAAGTCCATCGCCGGCTTCAAGATCCGTGAAGGCTGGCCGATCGGCGTGAAGGTCACCCTGCGTGGCGACCGCATGTACGAATTCCTGGACCGCCTGCTCTCCATCTCCCTGCCGCGCGTGCGTGACTTCCGCGGCCTGAATGCCAAGTCCTTCGATGGCCGCGGCAACTACAGCATGGGCGTGAAAGAGCAGATCATCTTCCCGGAAATCGATTACGACAAGATCGATGCTCTGCGCGGCATGGACATCACTCTGACCACCACCGCCCGTACGGACGATGAAGGTCGCGCTCTGCTGCGCGCCTTCAACTTCCCGTTCCGCAACTGATTGGAGTAGGAACATGGCCAAAGAGAGCATGAAAAACCGTGAGCTGAAGCGTCAGCGCACGGTAGCCAAGTACGCCCAGAAGCGTGCCGAGCTGAAAGCGATCATCGCTAATCCGAACTCCTCCCAGGAAGAGCGTTGGAATGCGCAGGTCGCCCTGCAGAAGCAACCGCGTGACGCGAGCGCCAGCCGCCTGCGTAACCGTTGCCGCCTGACCGGTCGTCCGCACGGCTTCTACCGCAAGTTCGGCCTGAGCCGTAACAAGCTGCGTGAAGCCGCCATGCGCGGCGACGTACCGGGCCTGGTGAAAGCCAGCTGGTAAGTCGGTCGAGACGGGGCCGGCAACGGCTCCGTTGATCGCTTTGCGAAGCAAGCCCCCTCGTGGGGCTTGATTCGTTTTTGAGCGGTCTCTAGAATACCCGGCTCCCCTGAGCCTGGGTTTTTCTCACCCTGCGTTTTGAGGGTGAGTATCGTTGAAGGCTTATCTTTTGTATCAGGAGCATTAAGCCCATGAGTATGCAGGACCCGTTAGCAGACATGCTAACTCGCATCCGTAATGCCCAGATGGCTGAGAAGACCGTCGTGAGCATGCCGTCTTCCAAGCTGAAGGCGGCAGTAGCCAAAGTCCTCAAGGACGAAGGTTACATTGCGGACTATCAGGTCAGCGCCGAGGCCAAGCCTCAGCTGTCCATCGAGCTGAAGTACTTCGAAGGCAAACCCGTCATCGAAGAAGTGAAGCGAATCAGCCGTCCTGGCCTGCGCCAGTACAAGTCCGTAGATCAGCTGCCGAAAGTTCGCGGTGGTCTGGGTGTGTCGATCGTCTCCACCAACAAAGGTGTGATGACCGACCGCGCAGCCCGTGCCGCTGGCGTTGGTGGCGAAGTGCTCTGCACTGTGTTCTAAGGGGAATCAGCATGTCTCGCGTTGCTAAGAACCCCGTCAAGCTGCCCGCCGGCGTCGAAATCAAGCTGGCTGGTCAGGAACTCTCGGTCAAGGGCTCCAAAGGCTCCCTCGAGCTGAAAGTCCACCCGTCCGTAGAAGTCATCCAGGACAACGGTGAGCTGCGTTTCGCCGCCCGTAACGGCGACCAGCAGACCCGTGCCATGGCCGGTACCACCCGCGCCCTGGTCAACAACATGGTGATCGGCGTCAGCCAGGGCTTCGAGCGCAAGCTCCAGCTGGTCGGCGTTGGTTACAAGGCGCAGGCCAAAGGCCAAGTGCTGTCCCTGGCCCTCGGCTTCTCCCACCCGGTCGATTACGAACTGCCCGCCGGCATCGTCGCCGAAACCCCCAGCCAGACCGATATCCTGATCAAGGGCATCGACAAGCAGCTGGTCGGCCAGGTTGCCGCGGAGATCCGCGATTTCCGTCCGCCGGAGCCGTACAAGGGCAAGGGCGTGCGGTATTCGGACGAAGTCGTACTTCGTAAAGAAGCCAAGAAGAAGTAGGGCATAGCAAATGAGCGTCAAGAAAGAAACCCGTCTGCGTCGCGCTCGCAAGGCACGCCTGAAGATGCGCGAGCTGGAAGCCGTACGCCTTTGCGTGTACCGCTCCTCCCAGCACATTTACGCCCAGGTCATCGCGGCCGACGGCGGCAAGGTCCTGGCCAGCGCCTCGACCCTGGACAAGGAACTGCGCGAAGGTGCCACCGGCAACGTCGACGCAGCCAAGAAAGTTGGTCAACTGGTCGCCGAACGCGCCAAGGCTGCCGGCGTCACTCAGGTGGCGTTCGACCGTTCTGGCTTCAAGTACCACGGCCGCATCAAGGCCCTGGCTGATGCCGCTCGCGAAGGCGGTCTGGAGTTCTAAGTTATGGCAAACAACGATCAAAAGCGCGACGAAGGCTACATCGAGAAGCTGGTTCAAGTTAACCGCGTCGCCAAAACCGTAAAAGGTGGCCGTATCTTCGCCTTCACCGCGCTGACCGTGGTTGGCGATGGCAAGGGCCGTGTTGGCTTCGGTCGTGGCAAGGCGCGTGAAGTGCCGGCCGCCATCCAGAAGGCCATGGAAGCTGCTCGCCGCAACATGATCCAGGTGGATCTGAACGGCACCACCCTGCAGTACCCGACCAAGTCCGCCCATGGCGCCTCCAAGGTGTACATGCAGCCGGCTTCCGAAGGTACCGGCATCATCGCCGGCGGCGCCATGCGTGCCGTCCTGGAAGTGGCCGGTGTGCAGAACGTTCTGGCCAAGTGCTACGGTTCGACCAACCCGGTCAACGTGGTATACGCCACCTTCAAGGGCCTGAAGAACATGCAGTCCCCTGAGTCGGTAGCGGCCAAGCGTGGCAAGAGCGTCGAGGAGATTCTCTAACCATGGCAACTGTCAAAGTTACCCTGATCAAAAGCCTGAACGGCCGTCTGGCCAATCACAAGGCCTGCGTCAAAGGCCTGGGCCTGCGTCGCATCAATCATACCGTCGAAGTTCAGGACACTCCTGAGAACCGCGGCATGATCAACAAGGCCTACTACCTGCTGCGTGTGGAGGGTTAATCCATGCAACTGAACGATCTGCGTTCCGCGCCGGGTGCCCGTCGCGAGAAGCTGCGTCCGGGCCGTGGCATCGGTAGCGGTCTGGGCAAGACCGGTGGCCGTGGTCACAAAGGTCAGACCTCGCGCTCCGGCGGCACCATCGCCCCGGGCTTCGAGGGTGGTCAGCAGCCGCTGCACCGTCGTCTGCCGAAGTTCGGCTTCAAGTCCCTGAAAGCCCTGGATCGCGCCGAGGTTCGCACCTCCGAGCTGGCCAAGGTCGAAGGCGAAGTCGTCACCGTGCAGGCCCTGAAGGATGCCAACGTGATCAACCGCAACGTACAGCGCGTCAAAGTCGTGCTGTCCGGTGAAGTTGCCCGCGCGGTCACCCTGAAAGGCATCGGCGCCACCAAGGGCGCTCGTGCGGCTATCGAAGCAGCTGGCGGCAAAATCGAGGACTAAATGGCTAAGCAAGGTGCTCTCTCTGCGCTGAGCAACGGTGGCGGTCTGTCCGAGCTCTGGGCACGTCTGCGTTTCCTGTTCCTGGCGATCATCGTCTATCGGATAGGTGCGCACATCCCGGTTCCGGGCATCAACCCCGATCGCTTGGCGGCACTGTTCCGGCAGAACGAGGGGACCATTCTTAGCCTCTTCAACATGTTTTCCGGCGGCGCGCTGGAGCGCATGAGCATCTTTGCACTGGGGATCATGCCGTACATCTCGGCGTCGATCATCATGCAGCTCATGACCGCTATCAGCCCGCAGCTGGAGCAGTTGAAGAAAGAGGGTGAGTCTGGGCGTCGCAAGATCAGCCAGTACACCCGCTACGCAACGCTCGTCCTGGCGCTCGTCCAGGCCATCGGCATGGCCGTTGGCCTGGGCAGCCAGGGCGTGGCCTTCTCCAATGACTTCGGCTTCTACTTCGTGGCAGTCACCACCTTCGTGGCGGGTGCGCTGTTCATGATGTGGCTGGGCGAGCAGATCACCGAGCGGGGCGTCGGCAATGGTATCTCCATGCTGATCTTCTCCGGGATCGTCGCCGGCCTGCCGCGCGCCATCGGGCAGTCCTTCGAGTCCGCCCGTCAAGGTGACATCAACATCTTCGCCCTGATCGCCGTAGGCCTGCTGGCCGTCGCGATCATCGCGTTCGTGGTGTTCATCGAGCGCGGTCAGCGCCGCATCGCCGTGCATTACGCCAAGCGCCAGCAAGGTCGCAAGGTGTTTGCCGCGCAAACCAGCCATCTGCCGCTGAAAGTGAACATGGCGGGCGTGATCCCGGCCATCTTCGCCAGCAGCATCCTGCTGTTCCCGGCGTCCCTGGGCGCCTGGTTCGGTCAGTCGGAGGGCCTGGGTTGGCTGCAGGACGTCGCGCAAGCGATCGCTCCGGGGCAGCCGCTGAACATTCTGCTGTTTAGTGCAGGGATCATCTTCTTCTGCTTCTTCTACACAGCGCTGATGTTCAATCCCAAGGACGTGGCGGAAAACCTCAAGAAGTCCGGTGCATTTATTCCGGGTATTCGTCCGGGCGAACAGTCCGCTCGCTACATCGATGGCGTGCTGACCCGTTTGACCATGTTCGGTGCCCTGTACATGACGGCGGTGTGCCTGTTGCCCCAGTTCCTGGTGGTGGCTGCCCACGTTCCGTTCTACCTCGGCGGGACCTCGTTGCTGATCGTGGTCGTGGTTGTGATGGACTTTATGGCCCAAGTACAATCGCACCTCGTTTCTCACCAGTACGAATCCCTCATGAAGAAAGCCAACCTGAAGGGTTATGGCGGCAGCAGCATGCTGCGCTGACCGGCCCGTAAGGTTAGTAGGAGTCACTGATGAAAGTTCGTGCATCGGTTAAGAAGCTGTGCCGCAACTGCAAGATCATCCGTCGCGAAGGCGTCGTTCGCGTGATCTGCAGCGCGGAGCCGCGTCACAAGCAGCGCCAAGGCTGAGTGTGATCCACGCGTTATAGCCCGGCAGCTAGTGCGCTGCCGGGTTGATTATTTGTTATTACAGCGCTAATATCCGCGCCCTTTCTTGGCTTCCTGGGCGCCGGGTAGCTGTCAATTGGAGTTTTTCTGAATGGCCCGTATTGCAGGCGTAAACATTCCGGATAACAAGCACACTGTTATCTCGCTGACCTACATCTATGGTGTAGGTCGCACCACCGCACAGAGCATCTGCGCTGCCACGGGCATCAGCCCGGTAGTGAAGATCAAGGACCTGAGCGAAGAGCAGATCGATTCGCTGCGCAACGAGGTGGCCAAGCTGACCACCGAAGGTGACCTGCGCCGCGAAATCAACATGAACATCAAGCGTCTGATGGACCTCGGTTGCTACCGCGGTCTGCGTCATCGTCGCGGTCTGCCGGTTCGCGGTCAGCGTACCAAGACCAACGCGCGCACCCGCAAGGGCCCGCGTAAGCCGATCCGCAAGTAATCGCTTAGGAATATAGTCATGGCAAAACCTGCTGCTCGTCCTCGCAAGAAAGTCAAAAAGACGGTGGTCGACGGGATCGCGCATATCCACGCGTCCTTCAACAACACCATCGTTACCATCACCGACCGTCAGGGCAACGCCCTGTCCTGGGCCACTTCCGGTGGTTCGGGCTTCCGCGGCTCGCGTAAGAGCACCCCGTTCGCTGCCCAGGTAGCGGCCGAGCGTGCCGGCCAGGCTGCTCTGGAATACGGTCTGAAGAACCTTGACGTCAACGTCAAAGGCCCGGGCCCGGGTCGCGAATCGGCTGTTCGTGCGCTGAATGCCTGCGGTTACAAGATCGCCAGCATCACCGACGTAACCCCGATCCCGCACAACGGCTGCCGCCCGCCGAAAAAGCGTCGCGTGTAATAGGAGACAGTGAGAAATGGCTCGTTACATTGGTCCCAAATGCAAACTGTCTCGCCGTGAAGGCACCGACCTGTTCCTGAAGAGCGGCGCTCGCGCGCTCGACTCCAAGTGCAAGGCCGAACAGGTTCCTGGCCAGCACGGCGCTCGCCGTGGCCGTCTGTCCGACTACGGTCTGCAGCTGCGTGAGAAGCAGAAAGTCCGCCGCATCTACGGCGTGCTGGAGCGTCAGTTCCGTGGCTACTACCAAGAGGCTTCCCGCCGCAAGGGCTCCACTGGTGAGAACCTGCTGCAACTGCTGGAATGCCGTCTGGACAACGTCGTCTATCGTATGGGCTTCGGTTCCACCCGTTCGGAATCCCGTCAGCTGGTGTCCCACAAGACCATCAGCGTAAACGGTCAGACCGTCAACATCCCGTCCTATCAGGTGAAGGCCGGCGACGTCGTTGCTGTTCGCGAGAAATCGAAGAACCAGCTGCGTATCGCTCAAGCCCTCGAACTGTGCGCCCAGCGCGGTCGCGTTGAGTGGGTCGAAGTGGACACCGACAAGAAGGCCGGTACCTTCAAGAGCGTTCCGGCTCGTGCCGACCTGTCCGCCGACATCAACGAAAACCTGATTGTCGAGCTCTACTCCAAGTAAGGGCTAGAAAATAGGTGCATCCATGCAGAGTTCGGTAAATGAGTTCCTGACCCCCCGCCACATCGATGTGCAGGTGGTCAGCCAAACCCGCGCCAAGATCACGCTCGAGCCTCTCGAGCGTGGCTTCGGCCATACCCTGGGCAACGCGCTGCGTCGCATCCTGTTGTCCTCCATGCCTGGCTGTGCAGTGGTCGAGGCCGAGATCGACGGCGTACTCCACGAGTACTCGGCGATCGAAGGTGTTCAGGAAGACGTCATCGAAATCCTGCTCAACCTGAAAGGTCTGGCCATCAAGCTGCACGGCCGTGACGAAGTGACGCTGACCCTGGCGAAAAAGGGCTCGGGTGTGGTGACCGCTGCCGATATTCAGCTGGATCATGATGTCGAGATCGTCAACGGTGACCATGTTATCGCCCACCTGGCCGATAACGGCGCGCTGAACATGAAGCTGAAAGTCGCTCGTGGCCGTGGCTACGAGCCGGCTGATGCCCGCTCGAGCGATGAAGACGAAAGCCGCAGCATCGGCCGTCTGCAGCTCGACGCCTCGTTCAGCCCCGTGCGTCGTGTTGCCTACGTGGTCGAGAACGCCCGTGTCGAACAGCGTACCAACCTGGACAAGCTGGTCCTCGATCTGGAAACCAACGGCACCCTGGACCCCGAAGAGGCTATCCGTCGCGCCGCTACCATCCTGCAACAGCAGTTGGCAGCGTTCGTGGACCTCAAGGGCGACAGCGAACCCGTCGTTGAAGAGCAGGAAGACGAGATCGATCCGATCCTGCTGCGTCCGGTCGATGACCTGGAGCTGACCGTTCGTTCGGCCAACTGCCTGAAGGCGGAGAACATCTACTACATCGGTGACCTGATCCAGCGCACCGAAGTAGAGCTGCTGAAAACTCCGAACCTGGGCAAGAAGTCCCTGACCGAAATCAAGGACGTTCTGGCCTCTCGCGGTCTGTCCCTCGGTATGCGCCTCGACAACTGGCCGCCGGCAAGTCTTAAGAAAGACGACAAGGCTACTGCCTGATCGTCGTAGCTACCGAACGTAAAGTTTGGAAAGGAATTGAACCATGCGCCATCGTAAAAGTGGTCGTCACCTGAGCCGCACCAGCGCGCACCGCAAGGCTATGTTCCAGAACATGGCTGTGTCGCTGTTCGAACACGAACTGATCAAAACCACCCTGCCGAAAGCCAAGGAACTGCGCCGCGTTGCCGAGCCGCTGATCACCCTGGCCAAGGAAGACAGCGTCGCCAACCGTCGTCTGGCTTTCGACCGTACCCGTTCGAAAGCTGCCGTAGGCAAGCTGTTCAACGAGCTGGGCAAGCGCTACGCCAACCGTCCGGGCGGCTACCTGCGCATCCTCAAGTGCGGTTTCCGCGCTGGCGACAACGCCCCCATGGCGTACGTCGAGCTGGTTGATCGTGCTGTCGGCGGCGAAGCGGTCGAAGCTGCTGAGTAAGGCGAACGCCACTCATGAAAAACCGGGCTCAGGCCCGGTTTTTTATTGCCCGCTGGAAATGTATCTCGTTCCCTTCGGCCCAGGATCCGCGCGTCTTGCAAGGCACTCTCGCGCCGGCGGGACTATCCTCGAATTGATGCGGGTCATGGTCGTCGAGGACCAAATTCTCTTCAATTATTCACCGGACTCATGGAGCTGACTGATGCAAGGCCATGCTGAAGTAATCGACTACCTCAATACCCTGCTGACCGGCGAGCTGGCCGCGCGCGACCAGTACTTCATCCACTCGCGCATGTACGAGGACTGGGGCTTCGCCAAGCTCTACGAGCGCCTCAACCATGAGATGGAAGAGGAAACCCAGCACGCCGACGCTCTGATCCGCCGCATCCTGTTGCTGGAGGGCACGCCGCGCATGCGTCCCGACGATATCCACCCGGGCCGTACCGTACCGGAAATGCTCGAAGCCGACCTCAAGCTGGAGCGCCAGGTGCGTGCGGCCTTGGCCAAGGGCATCGCGCTGTGCGAACAGCACAAGGACTTCGTCAGCCGCGACATGCTGAAGGTCCAGTTGGCCGACACCGAGGAAGACCACGCCTACTGGCTGGAGCAGCAACTCGGGCTGATCGCCAAGATGGGCCTGGAGAACTACCTGCAGTCGCAGATATGAGGTTTCGTCTGCAATGAAAGAAGCCCCTCGCGCCTATCGGTCGCAGGGGCTTTTTTGTTTCCACCAGGCGCGCCAGGGGGAGGATTCCGGTGCTGTATTTCCGTTGTTCGGGAGGCTATCGCGCACGGTTCTGCTAAGAGACAAAAACTATCGTGCCGTTGCTTTTCATAAATTGGTCCCCCCAGCGGAGCGGTACTAGTCTTAATCCACCGTCGGCAGCTGTCGACCAGACCGACCCGATGAGGACAAAGGAGAAAGCAATGTCGAATGAATCGAAATGCCCGTTCCATTATGTTGCTGGTGGCGGTACTACCAACGAGGACTGGTGGCCGAATCAACTGAAGTTGGACCTACTGAACCAGCATTCGGAAAGATCCAACCCGTTGGGTGAGAAGTTCAACTACCGCGACGAGTTCAAGAAACTCGACTACTCGGCCCTGAAGGCCGACCTGAAGCACCTGATGACCGACTCCCAGGAATGGTGGCCGGCCGACTGGGGCCACTATGGTGGCCTGATGATCCGCATGGCCTGGCACGCCGCCGGGACCTACCGTATCGCCGACGGCCGCGGCGGCGTGGGCCGCGCCCAACAGCGCTTCGCCCCGCTGAACTCCTGGCCGGACAACGTCAGCCTGGACAAGGCGCGGCGCCTGCTGTGGCCGATCAAGCAGAAATACGGCCAGAAGATCTCCTGGGGCGACCTGATGGTGCTCGCCGGCAACGTGGCCCTGGAAAGCATGGGGTTCCGTACCTTCGGCTTCGGCGCCGGCCGCGAAGACGTATGGGAGCCGGACAACGACGTCAACTGGGGCGACGAGAAGACCTGGCTCGTCCACCGCGACCCCGAGGCCCTGGCCAAGAACCCCCTG
Organism: Pseudomonas sp. PI1; assembly: GCF_000812405.1. Lineage (NCBI taxonomy): Bacteria > Pseudomonadati > Pseudomonadota > Gammaproteobacteria > Pseudomonadales > Pseudomonadaceae > Pseudomonas > Pseudomonas sp. PI1. Next base: position 47,534 of record NZ_JWMC01000046.1, on the reverse strand, counting down.
GCGGCCACCGAGATGGGCCTGATCTATGTGAACCCCGAAGGCCCCAATGCCAGCGGTGACCCGTTGTCGGCCGCGCCCGCCATCCGTGCGACCTTCGGCAACATGGCGATGAACGACGAAGAGATCGTCGCCCTGATCGCCGGTGGCCACACCCTCGGCAAGACCCACGGTGCCGGCTCGGCGGACCACGTCGGCGCTCCCCCGGAAGACGCCCCCCTCGAGCAGCAGGGCCTGGGCTGGGCCAGCAGCTATGGCTCCGGCGTCGGCGCCGACGCCATCACCTCCGGCATCGAGGTGGTATGGACGCAAACGCCCACCCAGTGGAGCAACTTCTTCTTCGAGAACCTGTTCAAGTACGAATGGGAACAGACCCGCTCGCCCGCCGGGGCCATCCAGTGGGTCGCCAAGGATGCGCCGGAGATCATTCCTGATCCCTTCGATCCGTCGAAGAAGCGCAAGCCCACCATGCTCACCACCGACCTGACCCTGCGCTTCGATCCGGAATTCGGGAAAATCTCCAAGCGCTTCCTCGATGACCCGCAGGCCTTCGCCGATGCGTTCGCCCGCGCCTGGTTCAAGCTGACCCACCGCGACATGGGGCCGAAGGCCCGCTACCTCGGCCCGGAAGTGCCGAAGGAAGACCTGATCTGGCAGGACCCGCTGCCGCCGGCCACGCACAACCCGAGCGCCGCGGACATCGCCGACCTGAAGGCGAAGATCGCCGAGTCCGGCCTGTCGATCGCCGAGCTGGTGTCCACCGCCTGGGCCTCGGCCTCCACCTTCCGCGGTGGCGACAAGCGCGGCGGCGCCAATGGCGCGCGCATTCGCCTGGCGCCGCAGAAGGACTGGGAGGTCAACAACCCGCAGCAGCTCGCCAAGGTATTGGCCAAGCTCGACGAGATCCAGCGGTTCTCCGGCAAGGCCTCGCTGGCCGACGTGATCGTGCTGGCCGGCAACGTGGGCGTCGAGCAGGCCGCCAAGGCTGCCGGCGTGAACATCGAGGTGCCCTTCGCTCCGGGCCGCGCGGATGCCCGCCAGGACCAGACCGACGTCGAGTCCTTCGAGGTGCTCGAACCCATCGCCGATGGCTTCCGCAACTACAAGAGCGCCAATCCCGGCGCGTCCACCGAGGCACTGCTGGTCGACAAGGCCCAGCTGCTGACCCTGACCGCTCCGGAAATGACCGTGCTCGTCGGCGGCCTGCGCATGCTGGGGGCCAACTACGACGGTAGCGCCCATGGCGTGTTCACCGACCGGCCCGGCGTGCTCAGCAACGACTTCTTCGTCAACCTGCTGGACATGGGCACCGTCTGGGCGCCGGTGGACGGCTCCGCGGAGGTCTTCGAGGGCCGGGCCCGCAAGGGCGGCGAGCTGAAGTGGACCGCTACCCGTGCCGACCTGATCTTCGGTTCGCACTCGGTGCTGCGGGCGCTGGCCGAGGTCTACGCCAGCAGCGATGCCAAGGAGAAGTTCGTGAAGGACTTCGTCGCCGCCTGGACCAAGGTGATGAACCTGGACCGCTTCGATCTGGCCTGATGTTCTTGGGCTGGGAAGAAAAGGCGCCGCTTTGGCGGTAGCAGTGGCCACTTGAAAGAAAATGCCGTTTCCCTTTTACGGGGAAGCGGCATTTTCATGTGGGTTGCCGGCTGCTTCGAGGTGCTTTTCGTAGGATGGGTTGAGCTTGCGAAACCCATGCGGCCATCGGTGATGGGTATCGCTTCGCTCAACGCCATCCTACGAAAAGCTACGCTCGCTCCTACGCCGCCCAGGCTATGACATTGCCATGTTGGACTCACCGGCCCCCGGACGCCCCGGGGGCACGGACAGCCCCTTTCAGCGGTCAGGCCCGATCGCGTTCCAGCAGTGGCTTGAGGAAGCGCCCGGTGTGCGAGGCCTCCATCTCCGCCACCTGCTCCGGCGTGCCGCTGGCGATGATCTGGCCGCCCTTGGAGCCGCCCTCGGGGCCGAGGTCGACCAGCCAGTCGGCGGTCTTGATCACGTCCAGGTTGTGCTCGATCACCACCACCGTGTTGCCGTGGTCGCGCAGGCGGTGCAGTACGTCGAGCAGTTGCTGGATGTCCGCGAAGTGCAGGCCGGTGGTCGGCTCGTCGAGGATGTACAGGGTCTTGCCGGTGTCGCGCTTGGACAGCTCGCGGGACAGCTTCACCCGCTGCGCCTCGCCGCCGGACAGGGTGGTCGCGCTCTGCCCCAGCTTGATGTACGACAGGCCCACGTCGATCAGCGTCTGCAGCTTGCGGGCGATGGCCGGCACGGCGTCGAAGAACGCGCGGGCGTCCTCGATGGTCATGTCCAGCACCTCGGTGATGCTCTTGCCCTTGTAGCGGATCTCCAGCGTCTCGCGGTTGTAGCGCTTGCCCTTGCAGACGTCGCAGGGCACGTAGATATCCGGCAGGAAGTGCATCTCTACCTTGATCACGCCGTCGCCCTGGCAGGCCTCGCAGCGGCCGCCCTTGACGTTGAACGAGAAGCGCCCAGGGCCGTAGCCGCGCGAGCGGGCTTCCGGCACGCCGGCGAACAGCTCGCGGATCGGGGTGAACAGGCCGGTGTAGGTCGCCGGGTTGGAGCGTGGCGTGCGGCCGATCGGGCTCTGATCGATGTCCACCACCTTGTCCAGGTGTTGCAGGCCGTCGAAGGAATCGTAGGGCGCGACTTCCAGGCTGGTGGCGCCGTTCAGCGCGGTGGCGGTGATCGGGAACAGGGTGTTGTTGATCAGCGTCGACTTGCCCGAGCCGGACACGCCGGTGACGCAGGTGAACAGGCCGACCGGGAGCTCCAGGTTGACGTTGCGCAGGTTGTTGCCGCGCGCGCCCTTGAGCTTGAGCAACTGCTTCTTGTTGCGCGGCGTGCGCTGCGCGGGCACCACGATCTTCTGGCGGCCGGAGAGGTACTTGCCGGTCACCGAGTCCGGGTGGCTCATGACCTGCTCGGGCGTGCCCTCGGCGACGATCTGCCCGCCGTGCACGCCGGCGCCGGGACCGATGTCGACCACGTAGTCGGCGAGGCGGATGGCGTCCTCGTCGTGCTCCACCACTATCACCGTGTTGCCCAGGTTGCGCAGGTGGGTGAGGGTGGCCAGCAGGCGTTCGTTGTCGCGCTGGTGCAGGCCGATGGAGGGCTCGTCGAGGATGTACATCACCCCCACCAGGCCCGCGCCGATCTGGCTGGCCAGGCGGATGCGCTGGGCCTCGCCGCCGGACAGGGTGTCGGCGCTGCGGTCGAGGGTCAGGTAGTCGAGGCCGACGTTGACCAGGAACTGCAGGCGCTCGCGGATTTCCTTGAGAATCTTCGCCGCGATCTCGCCGCGGCGGCCGGTCAGGGTCAGGCCGGCGGCGTATTCGCTGGCCTCGCCCACCGGCATCGCGGTGACCGCCGGCAGCGTCTTGTCGCCCACCCACACGTGGCGCGCCTCGCGGCGCAGGCGGGTGCCGTGGCAGTCCGGGCAGGGCTGGGTGCTGAGGAACTTGGCCAGCTCCTCGCGCACGGTCATGGACTCGGTCTCGCGGTAGCGGCGCTCCAGGTTCGGCAGGATGCCCTCGAAGGGGTGCGCGCGCTTGACGATGTCGCCGCGGTCGTTGAGGTAGCGGAACTCGACGTTCTCGCGCCCCGAGCCGCCGAGGATGAACTTCTGGTGCTCGGGCGAGAGTTCCTGGAAGGGCACCTCCAGGCTGAAGCCGAAATGCGCGGCCAGCGAGCCGAGCATCTGGAAGTAATAGACGTTGCGCCTGTCCCAGCCGCGGATGGCGCCCTCGGCCAGGGTCAGTTCGCCGTTGACCACCCGGCGCGCGTCGAAGAACTGCTTCACGCCCAGGCCGTCGCAGGTGGGGCAGGCGCCGGCGGGGTTGTTGAAGGAGAACAGCTTGGGTTCCAGCTCGCTGATGGAGTGGCCGCACACCGGGCAGGCGAAGCGCGCGGAGAAGATCATCTCCTCGCCTTCTTCGCCCTGCTTTTTGTCGTCTTCGTCGGGAAGGGGTGCTACCAGGGCGATGCCATCGGCCAGGTTGATGGCCGTCTCGAAGGATTCCGCCAGGCGCTGCTGCAGGTCGCCGCGGACCTTGAAGCGGTCCACCACCACGTCGATGGAGTGCTTCTGCTTCTTGTCCAGCTTGGGCAGCTCGTCCAGTTCGTAGAGCTTGCCGTCGACCCGCGCGCGGACGAAGCCCTGGGCGCGCATTTCGTCGAACACCGCCAGGTGCTCGCCCTTGCGCTCGCGGATCACCGGGGCCAGCAGCATCAGCCGGCGGCCCTCGGGCAGCGCCAGCACCTGGTCGACCATCTGGCTGACGGTCTGCGCCTCTAGCGGAATGTCATGGTCCGGGCAGCGCGGGATGCCGACGCGGGCGTAGAGCAGGCGCAGGTAGTCGTAGATCTCGGTGATGGTGCCCACGGTGGAGCGCGGGTTGTGCGAAGTGGACTTCTGCTCGATGGAGATGGCCGGCGACAGGCCCTCGATGGTGTCGACGTCGGGTTTTTCCATCATCGAGAGGAACTGCCGGGCGTAGGCCGACAGGGATTCCACGTAGCGGCGCTGGCCTTCGGCGTAGAGCGTGTCGAAGGCCAGGGACGACTTGCCGGAGCCGGACAGGCCGGTGATCACGATCAGCTTGTCGCGCGGCAGGGTCAGGTCGATGTTCTTCAGGTTGTGGGTACGTGCCCCACGGATGAGGATCTTGTCCACAGCGGCCTCGCATGGCGGGCGAAAACCGTTGAGTATACGTTTCCCCGGCAGTACGCGGCAAAGTGGCGCGTCTGTGCCTCCGGGCGGCTGGGCTGCTAGAATGCCCGGCTATTTTTCGGCGTCGGCGGCAGCCGGCCATCCGGGAACGGATGGGCACGCCATTGCGGGGGCAAGAAGCACAGCCCGCTCCAGTCATTCCCCTGAGGGACTTATGCACGACACCCACACTGAGCGCATGAGTGGCACCGAAACCCGCGCGGCCGTCGGCCTTTCCCTGGTCTTCGCGTTCCGCATGCTCGGCATGTTCATGGTCCTGCCGGTCCTGGCCACCTACGGCCAGGACCTGGCCGGCGCGACCCCGGCGCTGATCGGCCTGGCCATCGGCGCCTACGGCCTGACCCAGGCCATCCTGCAGATTCCCCTGGGCACCCTGTCCGACCGCATCGGCCGCCGGCCGATCATCGTCGTCGGGCTGCTGGTGTTCGCCCTAGGCGCGGCTGTGGCGGCCAACGCCGACAGCATCTGGGGCGTGATCGCCGGGCGGGTGATCCAGGGCGCCGGGGCGATCTCCGCGGCGGTGATGGCGATGCTCTCGGACCTGACCCGCGAGCAGCACCGCACCAAGGCCATGGCCACCATCGGCATGAGCATCGGCGTGTCCTTCGCCGTGGCCATGGTCGCCGGCCCCGTGCTGACGCACCTGTTCGGCCTGCACGGGCTGTTCTGGTTCACCGCCGGCATGGCCCTGGTCGGCCTGCTGATGATCCTGTTCTTCGTGCCGACCCCGGACCACCGCCTGCAGCACCGCGAGTCCAGCGTCGCCGGCCAGGCGCTGCTGCCGACCCTGAAGAACGCCGAGCTGCTGCGCCTGGACGCCGGCATCCTGGTGCTGCACGCGATCCTCATGGCCAGCTTCGTGGCCCTGCCGCTGGCCCTGGTGGAGCGCGCCGGGCTGCCCAAGGAAGAACACTGGTGGGTCTACCTGACCGCGCTGCTGGTGGGCTTCTTCGGCATGGTGCCGTTCATCATCTACGCCGAGAAGAAGCGCCAGATGAAGCGCGTGCTCGCCGGCGCGGTGGCCACCCTGATGCTCTGCGAGCTGTTCTTCTGGGAATTCGGCTACAGCCTGAAGGAACTGCTGTTCGGCATCGTCGTCTACTTCACCGCGTTCAACCTGCTGGAAGCCTCGTTGCCATCGCTGGTGAGCAAGGTTTCCCCGGCCGGCGGCAAGGGCACGGCGATGGGCGTGTACTCCACCAGCCAGTTCCTCGGCGCCGCCGTGGGCGGCATCCTCGGCGGCTGGATGTTCCAGCACGGCGGGTTGGATGGTGTGTTCATCGGCTGCGCCGTGCTGGCTGCCATCTGGCTGGCGATTGCTGTTACCATGCGCGAACCGCCGTATGTAACGAGCATCCGCCTGCCTTTGTCCGACGAAGCGCTGCGCGATGCCTCGTTGGCCGAGCGTTTCAAGGCATTGCCCGGTGTGAGCGATGTGATGGTGGTCGCCGAAGAGGCCGCCGCTTATGTCAAAGTAGATTCCCAACAAGTTGATCGCACGTCCCTCGAGCGCCTGGCAGGCGCCGAGCCGGCGACGTGCTGAAGCCTTTAGGAGAGCGTCATGGCCCGTGGGGTTAACAAAGTCATTCTGGTGGGTAACGTCGGTGGCGATCCGGAAACCCGCTACCTGCCCAACGGCAACGCGGTGACCAACGTCACCCTGGCCACCAGCGAGAGCTGGAAGGACAAGCAGACCGGCCAGCAGCAGGAACGTACCGAATGGCACCGCGTGGTGTTCTTCGGCCGCCTGGCGGAGATCGTCGCCGAGTACGTGCGCAAGGGCTCGCAGATCTACGTCGAAGGCAGCCTGCGCACCCGCAAGTGGCAGGGCCAGGACGGTCAGGACCGCTACACCACCGAGATCGTGGTAGACATCAACGGCAACATGCAACTGCTCGGCGGCCGTCCGGGCGCCGGTGGCGACGACGCCCCGCGCGCGCCGCGCGAACCCCAGCAGCGCCCGCAACAGGCCCCGCGCCCGGCGCCGCAACAACAGGCCGCCCCGGCCCCGCAACCGGCCGCCGACTACGACAGCTTCGACGACGACATTCCGTTCTAAGCGTCGGACAGGTCCGAAAAAGCCCGGCATTCCCTTTGGGGATGCCGGGCTTTTTCATGTCCACCTGCAGAGCCTCGGCTGTCTTGCCGGCTCGGCCCGCGATCCGCGCCGGGGCGTCCGGCTATCGCGGACAAGGTCCGCTCCTACGGGGGAGGCATACCGTGCCTGCCGGCAACCTGTAGGAGCGGGCCCTGCCCGCGAAATCGCGCGCAGGGCGCGCTCCTACATGGGAATGGCGCGGGTGGGGCAGCGTAGCGGATCTCATCCGCGATCCGCGCCGGATCGTCCGGCTATCGACACCCCGTAGGATGGCGTTGAGCGAAGCGATACCCATCGCCATGACCGCATGGGTTTCGCAGGCTCAACCCATCCTACGAAAGCGCCCCGGCGCGGCGGGCAAGGCAATTGCCTCGCGTTCCCCACGTTTTTCGCAAAAAACCTTTGCTGATTCGGCTATTTCGTTAGCCGGCTAATTAAGTGAATCTGATTCCGCCTTGATGCAAGTCAAACAACGGAGAACAAGCGATGAGCGTAGTTGTCAGCGAACGCGACGAAGACCACAAATCCCGCGAATTCCGTGCCCTCGGCCGGCGCTGCTGGGACGTGCACCAGCAGGGCCTGCTGGTCGGCGTGTTCTACAGCGAGCAGGAGGCCCACGCCTACCGCGAGAGCCTGGAGCAGGACGAGACGCGGCGCCACGCCCAGGCGGCGGAGCGCTTCTGAAGACCGGCGGGGCCAGGCGCCGGCCTGGCCCCGCCGCCCGGCTCAGAAGTAGTAGCCGATGTTCAGGTTGGTGCGGAAGTACCAGTCGTTGCTGCCCGAGGAGGTGGTCGAGGTCCAGCCCGTGCCGTTCTCCGCGCCGCCCCAGGGGTTGGCGTTGCGCGCCCATGTGAAGTCCAGCCAGGCCATCACCGGCAGGGCGAAGAACTGGATGCCGGCGGTATACATCTGCGAGTCGTCCCAGCCGCTCTTGTCTTTCCACAGCCGGCTGTAGTCGTTGTACAGCTTCACCTTCTTCACCGGCCCCAGCCAGGGCGTGGCGACGTCGTAGCCGACGTTGAGCCCGCCGATGCTGCCCTTGGCCGCCACCAGGAAGGCCGGGGTCAGGCCGTTGCCGCCCATGAGCACCGAGTCGTCGCTGACGCCGCTGGGGTTCTTCGGATCGTATTCGTAGCGGATCGCCTGGGTCGAGATAGTCCAGGGACCGTTCTTGAACACCCCGTGGGCGCCGGCCGCCCAGAAGCTGCCGTTGTCGTCGGTGGTGGCGTTGTACAGCCGCGAGGCTGCCAGGGAAGCACCCACCTCGTTGTTCCAGTCGCCGGCCTGGAAGCTGCGCGCCAGGCGCAGGTTGACCTGGTTGCGCTTCTCGTTGTCCTGGCGGCCGTGCAGCGCCGGGATGGCGTTGTCCTTGAGGTCCGCGTAGCGCCCGACTTCCGGGGCGTAGCGGATGCTCGACGGCAGCATGCGCGGGTAGTAGGCGGCCTGGAAGTCCCAGTCGCTGTCCTTGTAGCCGTACTTCAGACCGGTACCGGTATTCACGCCGAAGCCGAGGAAGAACGGGATGTGGTAGCTCCAGCCGAACTGCGGGTAGGGCAGCAGGCCGAAGGGCCTGGCCGGTGCGCCGACCTGCAGGTCGGAACGCTCGTCGAAGCGGTAGCCGAGATAGGCCCGGTCGACTGCGCGCTTGTTGCGGTCCTGGAACCAGTAGCCGGCATCGAGGTTGAACTGCTGGTAGCGGCCCTGCACGTCCAGGCGGAAGGTGTCGAACAGCCAGCGCGCCGGGCGGTTGATGCTGCTGTCCCAGTCCTCGTAGCGGTAGTTGGCGCGCAGCGCGCCGCCGACGTCCAGGCTGGCGTCGCCGTCCTCGCTGCGCCAGGAGATGTGCGGGAAGGGCTTGTTCTGCATGCCCTGGCTGATGGTCGGCGCCGGGCCGGGCTCGGTGGCGAAGAGCAGCGGAGCGTGTGCCAGCGTGAATGCGGCCAGCAGGGTGGGTCTCAACATGGAAGCGTCACCTCGGAAAAGGCAGCCCCGGAAGCGGGCCAGCAGGGCCGCACGCAGCTTCACGGAGGCTGGTCGTTTTTGTTTCTTGTATGAATCAACGTTTCAATTTCCTGCCCGAGGAGAAGAGCAGTTTCCATGCCATGGAGAGGAGGCTGTTTTTCGATATATTTCCTATTCATATCAATGTGTTATGGGTGAAACGCGAGCATTTGAACCACCCGTGAAACGCCCCCGGATCGGTGTTACGCGGATGCCCAGGCGTGGGGCGCGAGGGGCGAATCCGGTGCGTTGGGAAACGCCGGCAAAAACGCAAACGGCAGCCCAGGGGCTGCCGTTCTGCGCAAGGCGAGGAGAGGCTACAGGTCGAGCACCAGGCGCCGGCTGCGGCAACCGGAGACGCAGACCATCATCGACTGGTTGGCCGCGCGCTCGGCCTTGGTCAGCACGCCGTCGCGGTGGTCCACCTCGCCTTCCAGCACCTTGACCTCGCAGGAGCCGCAGACGCCCTCGCGGCAGCTGTAGTCGAGGTCGCAGCCCTGTTCCAGCAGCACGTCCAGCAGCACCATGCCGGCTTCCATGCGCAGGTGCCTGCCGCTCTTGCGCAGCTCCACCTCGTAGCTGTCCAGGGCGTCTTCCGCGGCGGCCTGCTCGACGGCGGCGAAGCGCTCGATGTGCGCGTTGGGGTAGCCCAGGGCTTCGCAGGTGCGTTCGAAGGCGTCGAGCATCGGCGTCGGGCCACAGCAGTAGAAGTGCGCGTCGGCGGAGCGACCGGCCAGGTAGGCGGCGAGGTCCGGCGGCACGCCTTTCTCGTCGTCGAAGTGCAGTTGCACCCGGGCGTCCAGGCCGCGCAATTCTTCCAGCAGCGCGGCCTCGCGGCGCGAGCGCGCGCAGTAGATCAGCTCGGCGGAGCGGCCGAGGGCGAGCAACTGGCGGAACATGCAGTAGATCGGCGTGATGCCGATGCCGCCGGCCACCAGCACGCTGTGACTGGCGCTGGCGTCCAGGGCGAAGTTGTTGCGCGGCGCGGAGATCTGCAGCTGGGTGCCGACGCGCAGGTTGTCGTGCACCCAGCGCGAGCCGCCGCGGCTGTTGCGGTCACGGAGGATGCCGACCACGTAGCGCCCCTGGTCGCTCGGCGAGTTGAGCAGCGAGTAGCTGCGCACCAGGCCATTGGGCAGGTGCAGGTCGATGTGCGAACCGGCCTCGAACGGCGGGAACCGGGTGTCGCCCCAGGGGCGCAGTTCCACGCTCATGATGCCTTCGGCCTCGTGGCGCAGGGTGTGCACCAGCGCCGGGATGGTTGCGTTGCTCATGGCTGTACCTCGGCGGTGCGCAGGTCGACGTCCAGGCGCGCGCTGGCCTCGATCTCGACGCGCAGTTCGGGGAACACCAGGCCGCTCACTGCCACCAGGGTGGAGGTGGGGTAGCTGGCCTGGCCGGCGAAGAAGTCGCGGCGGGCGCGGCCGACTTCGTCCTTGGCGGCGATGTCGGTGACGTAGACGGTCAGCCGGTAGAGATTGCCGACGTGGCCGCCGGCGGCCTCGACCAGCGCCCGGCACTTGCCCAGCACCAGCAGCGTCTGCTCGTAGACGCCCAGCGGCGCGCCGCGCTCGGCGGCCTCGCGGGTGGCGGGATGCCCGGTCATCCCGGACATCACCACTTCGTTGCCGATGCGCAGGGCGTTGGACCAGCTGGCGCCGGGCGCTTCCGCCAGCGCCTCGGCCCGTACCCGGACGACTGCGTTCATAGCTGCGTGGCCTCGATCAGTTCCAGCTGCTCCTTGGCCTTGCTCTTCAGGTAGCGGCGGATGCGCACCACGCCCAGGTCGTGCTGGTAGAGGTTCTCGCGCTGGTTGGCGTCCGGCTCCATATGTTCCAGCAGCACCCGGTCCTGCTCCAGCACCGCCCAGTGGCGCGCTTCCAGGCGGTTCTTGTAGAGGAAGCGCCAGGTGTCGCGCTGCCAGCCGGTGAGCGGCCGGCAGCGCCAGTGGAACACCGCGCACAGCTGCGGGCTGCTGGGCGTGTAGCTGCCGACGATGGTGAAGTTGCCGCCCGGGCCGCCGGTCTTCGGGTAGGGGATTTCCAGGCGCAGCCAGTGGCAGCCGTTGTCGACGAACTCGGTCCAGTCGAAGTTCACCCCGCGCTGGCCTTCCTTCTCGAAGAAGAAGCCCTGCTCGGTGTCGCGGGTGACGAACTTGGCGCTGGCCGCGCCTTCGCTCATGGAGTGGGACATCTTGTGCAAGTAAGTACCGTGCATCGGGTCCATGACGTTGTCGATGACGTAGCGGTAGTCGCCGCGCCACTCGGTGTAGCAGATGAAGCTGCTCCACTCGGGCGAGGTCAGCTGCTCGGGCAGCACCAGCTCCGGCGGGCTTTCCAGGTGCGGGTCGGCGGCGTTGTAGAGGAAGATCGCGCCGGCCGCCTCGCGGACGTGGAACATGCGCGTCGGGCGGCTGCCTTCGAGCTTGCAGCCAGGGCTGCCGGGGACCTTGGTGACGGTGCCGTCGCAGCGCACTTCCACGCCGTGGTAGGGGCACTGCAGGCGGTCGCCCAGCACCGGGCCGAGGGACAGCGGCGCGCCGCGGTGCGGGCAGTGGTCCTCGAGGGCGTGGACGCTGCCATCGTTGTCGCGCCAGAGGGCGATCTTGTAGCCCAGGCGGCGGATGGACAGCGGCTTGTCGCTCAGCAGGTGCGAGGGGAGGACGGGGAACCAGAGGTTCTTCAGGCCATTGGCCAGGATCTTCTCGACAGGATCGACGGTCAGTTGCGCGGTCATTTTCTCGTTCCTCGCCCGTTATTCGCCCAGGCGGGCCATCAGGGTCTTGTAGGCGTCTTCGGTCCACTCGCCGCTGGTCAGCGGGCAGGGCGGGCCGGCCAGGTTCAGGTGTTCCAGTAGGCTCGGCAGGTCGTGTTTGCCGGCGGCGTAGGCGCGCTCGATGGAGTCGCCCAGCAGGTCTTCGAAGGGCGTACTCGGGCGGCTGCGCGACTGGTGCGTTTCGTTGTAGGGCTCGGTCATTTCATTGGCCTCCATTGCGGACCCGTTCGCGGATGTTTTCGCGCACCGGGACGAAGTCGTAGGTCGGGTAGCATTCGCTGCGGAACACGCCCCAGGCGGAGCGCTCCAGTTCGACGTTGACGCGCGGCAGCAGCGCCGGCGGCAGGCGCAGGGTGACGATCTGGCCCAGGCCCATGGCCACGGTCCAGGAGACGATCTCCACGCCTTCGCCGGGGAAGCGTTCCCACCAGTCCATCTTTTTCATGTGGGCCTGGATGTCCTCCAGGTTCTTCGACTGGTCGTGGCGCAGCAGCACGGTCAACAGCAGGGTTTCGCTCATGCTCGTTCCTCAGGCCGCGTGGTCGACGGGGATGGCCCAGGCGTCGTAGCCGTACACCCAGTCGGCGTTGCCGCCGGCCTTGAGCCACTGGTTGCCGCGCGAGCCGATCTGGATCTGGCTGGCGCGTTCCAGGCGCGCGTCCTGATAGGCCGCGAGCGCCGCCGGGACCTGCGCCAGGTCGCCCACGCCGGCGAGCATGCGGCCGAGCACCACGGCGTCCTCGATGGCCTGGCCGGCGCCCTGGGCCATGAACGGCATCATCGGGTGGCAGGCGTCGCCGAGCAGCGCCAGGCTGTCGCGGGTCCAGTAGGGCAGCGGGTCGCGTTCGTAGAGGGCGGTCTTGAGCACTTCGTCGCAGGCTTCCAGCAGGGCGCGGGCGTGTGGGTGGTAGTGGGCGTAGCTTTCGCGCAGTTCCTCGACGCTGCCCTGGGTGGTCCAGCTTTCCAGGTGCCAGCTGTTCTGGGCGGTGGTGGCGAAGATGAAGATGTCGCGGCCGCGGTTGAGCGGGAAGGTGACGATCTGGCTCTGCGGGTTCGGCCCCCACCATTTGGTGAAGGCCTGGATGTGCGGCACCTGGGCGACCTTCACCGCCGGCACCACGGCGCGGTAGGCGACCACCCCGGTGAAGCGCGGGTGCTCCTCGCCGAACAGCGCGGCGCGCACCACCGAATGGATGCCGTCGGCGCCGATCAGCACGTCGACGCGGTCCTGGCTGCCGTCGGCGAATTCGATGTGCACGCCGTCGGCCTCCTGGCGCACGGCCTGGGCGCGCCGGGCGAAGCGCACGCGCTCCAGGGGGAAGGCTTCGGCCAGGGTGGTCAGCAGGTCGGCGCGGTGGATGGTCAGCTGCGGCGCGCCGTACTTGCGCTCGGCGGCATCAGCCATCTCCAGGCGCGAGGTTTCCTCGCCGCTGTCCCAGGTGCGGCTGATGCGGTGGGTGGGCCGCGCCGCGCTGGCGCGCACCGCCTCGCCGACGCCCAGGCCGTCGATGGCCTTGACCGCGTTGGGCGTCAGGTTGATGTCGGCGCCGACGCGCAGGAACGCCTTGGCCTGTTCGTACACTACGACCTCGTGGCCGGCGCGCAGCAGGGCGATGGCGGCGCACAGGCCGCCGATGCCGGCGCCGAGCACGCCGATCTTCAGCTTGGACATGGGCTTTCTCCTCAGCTCTTGTTCTTTTCGGTCAGGAATTTGCCTTGCGGGCCCTCGGCGCCTTTCTGCCGCCGGGTGACGCCGTCCAGGCCACCGGCGATGGCCCACTCGGCGAACACCGTGGGGCCTGGTTCGAAGCTGCGCGGCTGCCAGTCGCCGGTCAGTTGGTCCTCGTCGGCGTAGTACTCCACCAGGGCGCCGGCGGGGTTCTTGAAGTACCAGAAGAAGGCCGAGGACACCGGGTGGCGCCCGGGGCCGATCTCGGTGTCCCAGCCGCAGCGGGCGATGTGCATGCCGCCGCCGAACACCTCGTTGATGTCGCGCACGGTGAAGGCGACGTGGTTCAGCCCGGCGCGCGGCGCCGGCAGTTGGAGCATGAACAGGTCGTGGTGGCCGCCTTCCTCGGCGGTGCGCAGGAAGGCGCCGCGGCCGGGGTAGCGGTCCGAGGTCTGGAAGCCGAAGGCTTCGCGGTAGAAGGCTTCGCAGGCGTCGACGTCCTTGACGAAGAACACCACGTGGCCGACTTCCACCGGGGTGGCGCGCTCGTAGACCGGGCTGGGCTTGTTGATCCGCGCCTTGCTGTTCCAGGTGTTGTGCGCGCCGCATTCCTCCAGCACCAGCTCGCGCTTGCGGGTGACCTGCAGGCGGATCGCCAGGCCGTTGGGGTCGGTGCAGCCGATGCGCCCGCCGCCCTCGACGAAGCCCGGCGCCGTGGCGATGCGGCTGGCGTAGAGCGCCAGGTCGTCGGCGCTGGCCACGCCCCAGACCACCTCGCGCACCGTCGAGCCGGGCTCGATGGCCGGCGGCAGACCGGGCTTGTCCAGGGCGGCGACCACCACGCGGCAGCCGTTGAGGGTTTCGAAGACCACCTGGTCGGCTCGCTCGTCGACCAGGCTCAGGCCCCAGTCCTCGAAGAAGCGCCGGCAGCGCGGCAGGTCTTCCACGCCGTAGGTGATCTCGTCGATGCCAAGTACGCTCATGCTGTCGCTCCGGCCCAGGCGATGGGCTGCTGGTTGAGGCCCCAGTACAGGGCTTTCTGCTCCATGTACTGGAGGATGCCCAGGCGCCCCTTCTCGCGCCCCAGGCCACTGTCGTTCCAGCCACCGAAGGGGGTGGCGATGGAGAATTGCTTGTAGGTGTTGATCCACACGGTGCCGGCCTGCACGGCGCGGCCCAGGCGCCAGGCGCGCTGGAAGTCGCGGGTCCAGATGCCGGCGGCGAGGGCGTAGACGCTGTGGTTGGCCTGCTCGATCAGCTGGCGCTCGTCGTCGAAGGGCAGGGCCGCCAGCACCGGGCCGAACACCTCCTCCTGGCACAGGCGCGTATCGTTGCCCAGGCCGTCGATGATGGTCGGGGTGTAGAACCAGCCGCGCTCGTACTGTTGCCCTTGCGGGCGGCGGCCGCCGGCGAGCAGGCGCCCGCCCTCGGACAGACCGAGGTCGACGTAGCGCTCGACGCTCTCGCGGTGGCGCTCGCTGATCAGCGGGCCCATCTGCGTGGCCTCGTCGGCCGGGTCGCCGATGCGCAGGCGCTCGGCGCCTTCGACCAGGCGTTGCAGGAAGCGTTCGTACAGCGGCCGGGCGACGAACAGCCGCGAGCCGGCGATGCAGGATTCCCCCGAGCTGCTGAAGATGCCGTAGAGCACCCCGGCCACGGCGTGGTCGAGGTCGGCGTCTTCCAGGACGATGGTCGGCGACTTGCCGCCCAGCTCCATGGACACCGGCATCATCTTGTCCGCGGCGATGCGCGCGATGTGCTTGCCGGTGCTGGTGCCGCCGGTGAAGGACACGCGCTTGACCAGCGGGTGGCGGGTGATGGCGTCGCCGATCAGCGAGCCCTTGCCCGGCAGCACGCTGATCAACCCGGCCGGCACCCCGGCCTGGATGCACAGGCGCGCCAGGGCCAGGGCCGCCAGCGGGGTGATCTCCGCCGGCTTGATCACCACCGCGTTGCCGGCGGCCAGGGCCGGCGCCAGCTTCTGCGCCTCGGAGGCGATCGGCGAGTTCCACGGGGTGATGGCGGCGACCACGCCCATGGGCTCGTACACGCTCATGCTGAGGAAGTCGCCGCGCGAGGGGCTGATGCTTTCCTCCAGGGTTTCGCAGGCCGCGGCGAAGAACTGGAAGGTGCCGGCGGCGCTAGCCACCAGGGCGCGGGTCTCGCGGATCGGCTTGCCGTTGTCCAGGCGCTGCAGTTGCGCCAGTTCCTCGGCGTGCTCGCGGATCAACTGCGCCACGCGGTACAGCACCGCGGCGCGCTCGTGGGACTTGCGCTGCGCCCAGCCGCTGGCGAGGAAGGCGCGCTGGGCGCCCTGGATGGCTTCTTCCACGTCGGCCAGGCCGGCGGCGTGCAGGCGGGCGATGGGCGAGCCGTCGGCCGGGTAGTGGCTGGCGTACAGGTCGCCGCCGCCCAGGCGCCACTGGCCGGCGATGCAGATGGGTTGGATTGCGTCGAGATCGAGCATGGCGCTGTCCTCAGATGGAGACGGCGTGGGCGTGGTTGCCCAGCGCGCGGACGATGCTGAGCACGGTCAGCATCGAGGTCTTGGGGTTGGCCGCCAGCGGCTTGCCGCGCAGGGTCATCTCGAATTCGCCGAAGGCGCCGCGGGCCTGGTAGTGGTGCACGTTCTCCTCGCTGGTGGGGTCGGCGATCAGGCGCACGCGGGTGGCGTCCAGGCCCAGGCCGGCCAGCGACAGGGTGGCGGCGACGTTGGCGTTCTTCGGGTAGCGCGAGGAGGCCTCGCGGGCGCTGCCCTCGAAGATCACCGTGGGCTCGGTGAGGCCGTCGAGGTCGAAGCGCTCGTCGGCCGGCGTGCCCTTCCAGGCGCGGCTCGGCTTGCGCCCGCTGTAGACCACCGAGTCCAGCCCGGCGACCTTGGCCGCGGCCAGCGCGTCGATGCCGCCGATGGCCCCGGAGAGCAGTTCGACCTGGGTGCCGCCGCGCCGCGCGGCTTCTTCCAGGCGCGCGGCCAGGCCGTCCTCGGAGAGCGCGCCGATGGACACCAGCAGGCACGGGATGCCGCGTTCCAGGGCCGGGATCACGTGCTCGGCCAGGGCCGCGTGGCCGGCGCATTCCACCAGCAGGTCGGGGCGCCGGGCGTAGTCCAGGGCCTCGACGACGCGGGCCTGCGCGGCGATGCCGGCCAGGCGCTGGCGCGCCTGGTCGAGGTGGCCGGCCGGGACCACCACCTGGTCGAGCGCCAGGTCGCGGTCGTCCTTGAGCATTTCCAGCACGCTGAGGCCGATGGCGCCGCAGCCGATCATGGCGATGTGCAGCATGGCGGGGTCCTCAGGCCGTGGCCTTCTGGTGGCGGGTTTCCATGTTCGGCGGGCCGGCGAACTGCTTGGCGAAGTTGCCCACCGCGCACATGTCCACTTCCAGCAGGAAGGGGCCGTCGGCGGCGTAGGCGCTTTCCAGCACGCCGGCGAAGTCCGCCAGGTCCTTGACCAGCGCGTGGCGCAGCCCCACCGACTCGGCCAGGCGCGCGTAGTCCGGGGTGTGCAGGTCGACGTAGCAGTGGCGGCCGCCGTACACGGCGTCCTGGATGTTGCGGATCACGCCGTAGCGCTGGTCGTTCATCAGCAGGATCACCACCTTGGCCTTCTCCTGCACCAGGGTGGCGATCTCGCCCAGGTTGAGGATGAAGCCGCCGTCGCCGCACAGCGCGAAGACCTTGCGCTGCGGGGCGTTCTCCGCCGCCGCGATGGCCGCGCCTATGCCCATGCACAGGCCCTGGCCGATGCCGCCGCCGAGGGCGTGGATGCCGGCCTGGGGGTGGAACAGGTGGATCAGGCGGTTGCCCCAGATGCTGTTGGACAGGGTCACGTCGCGCACCCAGGTGAAGTCGCGGCCGGTCATGCCCTGCAGTTGCTCGACCATCGAGGCGTAGGGGCCGAGTTCTTCCAGCAGTTGCGCGCGCGACTGCTCGCGCACCTGGCGCAGTTCCTCGGCGAAGCCAGGCTCGACGTTCAGCCGGCCTTCCAGGCGCTCGGCCAGGCCGGCCAGGGCCAGCGCCGAGTCGCCGCAGATGAACAGCTCGCTGTTGTAGCAGCGGCCC
The DNA here is from genome assembly GCF_000812405.1 of Pseudomonas sp. PI1. Lineage (NCBI taxonomy): Bacteria > Pseudomonadati > Pseudomonadota > Gammaproteobacteria > Pseudomonadales > Pseudomonadaceae > Pseudomonas > Pseudomonas sp. PI1. Next base: position 30,178 of record NZ_JWMC01000046.1, on the reverse strand, counting down.
TCGATGGCCGGGTTGGCGTCGATGCGGTAGGTCACCGGCGGCAGCTTCAGGGCGTACTTGAAGGTCTCGTTGCTGCGCAGCCGCGAGCCGGCCACCAGCAGGGCGTCGCAGCCTTGCAGGAAGGCTTCCACCCGCTTGTTCTGGGAGAAGGCGCCGAGGCAGCGCGGGTCGTCCTCGTTGACCACGCCGCGGCCCTGGGTGGAGGTGATGATGCCCACGCCCAGGTCCATCAGGCGCTTCACTTCGCGGCCGGCGTGGCGGGCGCCGCCGCCGAGCCAGAGCATCGGCCGGCGCGCGCTGGCCAGGCGCTCGGCGACGCGGTCCAGGGCCTCGGCGGTGGGCGCTGCGATCGGCACCGGCAGCGGCGCCAGGTCTTCGGGCATGGGGATGCAGGCGGACTGGATGTCGATCGGGATTTCCACGCTGACCGGGCCGGCCGGTGCGCTCAGGGCGGTTTGCACAGCGAGCTTGAGGGTGCTCAGCGCGGTCTCGGCGCTGCGCACGCGGAAGGCCGCCTTGGACACCGCCTTGAGCATCGCCAACTGGTCGCGGGCCTCGTGGATGTAGGCCAGGTCCTGGTCCAGGTAGGGCGTCTCGATCTGCCCGGTCAGGTGCAGCAGCGGGGTGCCGGCGGTGAGCGCCTCGACCAGGGCCCCGGCGGCGTTGCCGGCGGCGGTGCCGGTGGAGGTCAGGCACACGCCCAGGCTGCCGTTGGCGCGGGCGTAGGCGTCGGCCATGTTGGTGGCGCCGGCTTCGCCGCGGGCCATGACGAAGCGGATGTTGCCGCGCACGGCGAAGGCATCGAGGATCGGCATGTTGTGGATGGAAATCACCCCGAAGGCGGCCTTGACCCCGCACTGTTCGAGGAAGGCGGCGATGGCGGCGCCCACGGTGACCGAGTTTTCGTTACGCATGGCGGGACAAGCCTCCGGATACATCGATGTGGCTGCCGGTGGTGTAGGCCGACAGCGGTGAAACGAGGAACAGCAGGGCGTTGGCGGCTTCGCGCGGCAGGCCCAGGCGCCCCAGGGGAATCTGTTTGCTGCGTGCCAGTTGCGCGGTCCATTGCGCCCAGTCCAGCTCGCGTTCTTCGCGGGCCTCGAAGCGCCGGCGCCACTGGCCGGACTCCACCAGGCCGATGAGGATGCCGTTGACGCGGATGCCCTTCGGGGCGAACTCGACGGCCAGCGAGCGCACCAGGTTCTTCAGCCCGGCGCGGGCCGCCGAGGTGCAGACCATGTGCGGCTCCGGCTGGCTGGCGAGCAGCGAGTTGGTGCAGACGATGGCGGCGTCCGCCTGGCCTTCCAGCTGCGCCAGGAAGACGCGCACCGGGTGGATCACCGAGAAGAACTTCAGCTCCAGCTCGTCGCGCCAGGCTTCGTCGCTGGTCTGTGCGAAGGTGGAGACGCGGCCCTGGCCGGCGTTGCACACCAGCATGCTGGCGGCGCCCAGTTGCTGTTGGCACCGCGCGGCGAAGTCGCGCACCTGGCCGGCGTCGAGCACGTCGCAGGGGGCGGCCAGCAGGCGCGCGTCGGGGAAGCGCTGGCGCAGTTCGGCCTCGGCTTGCGCCAGGCGCCCGCCGTCGCGGCCGCAGAAGGCCACGGCGGCGCCGGCTTCCAGCAGCAGTTCGACGGTGGCCAGGCCGATGCCGGAGCTGCCGCCGGTGACCACGGCGACGCGGCCGCGCAGGTCGCACAGGCTCATGAATGCACCCTCTGCAGCGACAGGACGTTGGGGTTGGGCATGTGCCCGAGCAGGCCGGAGAGTTCTTCGGCGCTGTTGCGCACCTGGCGCACCAGCGGCTCCAGCAGGTGCTCGGCGATGCGCGTGGCGGGGATGGTCACGCCCATGGCGGCGCAGACGCGCCCGGTGTGGTCGCGCACCGGCGCGGCGACGGTGGAGATGCTCGCCTCGAAGAAGCCTTCGCTCAGCGCATAGCCGCGCAGGCGGTCGTTCTGCACCAGGTCGAAAAGCTCCTCGGTGTTGCGCGGGGTGCCCTCGGAGAAGCGCTCCAGCTGCTTCTCCGGGTACAGCTCGCGCAGCGCGGCGAGGTCCAGGTCTTCCAGGAGGATGCGCCCGAGCACGGTGGCGTGGGCCGGCAGGCGGGTGCCGACGTTGACCGCGCTGGTGAGGATCGACGGCGGCGAGATCTTCGCCACGTAGACGATGTTGCGCCCGTCGCGCACCACCAGGTTGCAGGAGTAGCCGATGGCGTCGCACAGGCGGCGCAGGATCGGCTGGCCCAGCTCGGTGAGTTCCAGCGAGGCCAGGTATTCGAAGCCCAGGCGCAGCACCGCCATGCCCAGGCGGTATTCGTTGCCGCTGCGGGTGACGAAGCCCAGGGCCTCCAGGGTGGCCAGCAGGCGGAAGATGGTGGTGCGCGGCAGTTGCAGGCGGCGCGCCAGTTCCGGGGCGGTGAGGGTGCGGTCGTGGCGGGTGAACTCGCCCAGCAGTGTCAGGCCGCGTTCCAGCCCCGGAACCATGTAGCGTTCCTGGTTTTCGGTGAGGGTGTCGGTACTCATGGTTTCAGTCCTTGTCGAGGAAGCGGACGAGGTGTCCGGCCAGGGCTTCGGGGCATTCGATGGGGCTGGCGTGGCCGGCGCCGGGGACGAGCTGGAAGGGCGCCGCCAGCGCCGCGGCGACTTCGCGGCAGGCGGCCGGCAGAGTGATGCCGTCCTCGCTGCCGCACAGCACCTCGACGGGCACCGGCGGGCGGCCCAGGCGCAGCAGGTCGTCGCCGCACAGCAGCTCCACCGCCTGGCGGTAGCCGTGGGGCTTGAGCCGCGCCATGTTCCAGCGCACCCAGGCCAGCGCCTCGGCGCTGGGGCTGGCGCCGAGCATGGCCGGGGCGCGGCGTTCGGCGAGGCCGGCGATGCCCTCGCTGGCCAGAGCGGCCAGGCGCCGGCTGCGCACCGCCTCGCCTTCGGCCGGGCGCGCGCCGTAGCCGCGCGCCGGGCTCAGCAGCAGCAGGCGGGCGACGCGCCGCGGCTCGGCGTTGGCCAGGGCTAGGGCGGTCAGCGCGCCCAGGGAATGCCCCAGCAGCACGCAGCGCTGCACGTCCAGCGCGTCCAGCAGCTCGCGCAGGCGCTGCATGTAGGCTTCCGCCCGCGGCGCAGCTTCGGGCAGCGGCGTGGATTCGCCGTAGCCGGGGGCGTCCCAGGCGATGAGCCGCGCGTGCGCCTTCAGGCACTGCGCCAGCGGCAGCCAGGAGGCTGAGCCTGAGCCGATGCCGTGCAGCAGCACCAGCGCCGGGGCGTCGGCCGCGCCGGCCTCGCGCCAGGCGCTGACGACCTCGCCGTGGCGCGCCAGGCGCTGCGGGAAGTCGCATTCCAGGTCGGCCTGCCAGGCGGCCGCCGTGCTCATCGCCGTCATCGTCCGGCCCTCAGCGCTTGATGCTGGCCAGCGGGTGCTCTGGCGGGTAGGTCGGGGTGATCGGCTTCTTCGCCCCGAGCATCACGCACATCAGCGCGTCCTCGTCGCCGATGTTGATTTCCTCGCGGTACACGCCCGGCGGCACCGAGATCACGTCGCGGTCGCCGAGGATGGTCTCGAAGCGCTCGCCGTCCTTCTCCAGGATCACCTTGAGCTTGCCGCGCAGGACGAAGAACACCTCCTCCACATCGACGTGCAGGTGCGGCGGGCCTTCATGCCCGGCCGGGATGACCATGGTGGAGAAGGTGAAGTGCTCGGAGGGGATGGTGTTGTTGTCGGCGTTCACCCCGGTGCCGCCGGTGCCGATGTAGCGCATCTGCGCGCGGCGGTACTTGGGGTCGTAGTCGGCCTGGAACTTCAGCGCGTTCCAGTCGTACTGGCGGGTGGAATAGCGCGCGATGCGCGAGTTGCACCACTGCTCGAAGCTGGCGCCGGCCGGACGTTCCCAGCTCTTGGGTTGTTGTTGCAGGTTGAGATCGGTCATCGGTTTTCTCCTCAGAGCATGACGAACCCGCCGTTGACCGGCAGGGTCTGGCCGGTGACGAAGCGGGACAGGTCGGACAGGGCGAACAGCACGGCGCCGCTCACGTCCCCGGGCAGCTGCGCGCGCTGGATGGCGCGCTGGCGGCGGTACAGTTCGTGGCGCTCGGCGGGGACGTAGGCGGTGGCCTCGACCTCCACCAGGCCGGGGGCGATGGCGTTGACGGTGATGCCGTCGGCGCCCAGCTCGCGCGCCAGGGTGCGTGTCATGGCGATCAGCGCGCCCTTGCTGGCGGTGTAGGCGAGCAGGTTGGGCGCGCCCCACAGCGGGGTGTCGGAGGCCAGGTTGACGATGGCGCCGCGGCCGCTTGCGCGCAGCGCCGGCAGGCAGGCGTTGGTCATCAGCCAGGCGCCGCGCACGTTGACCTGCATGACCAGGTCCCAGGTGGCGATGTCCAGCGCCTCGCCGGGCTTGCCGCCGGAGTTGGTCACCGCGGCGTTGTTGACCAGGCCGTCGAGGCCGCCGAGGCGTTCCACGGCGGCTTCCACGCAGGCGGCGATGGAGTGCGGTTCGCGCAGATCGAGGGCCAGGCCGTCGACCGGCAGCCCCTGCTCGCGCAGGTTGGCAGCGGCTGCCTGGACCGCGTCGGCGCGCAGGTCGGCGATTGCCACGCGAGCCCCGGCGCGGGCCGCCGCTTCGGCGAAGGCCAGGCCCAGGCCGCCGGCGCCGCCGGTGATGAGCACGCGGCGCCCTTGCAACAGGTTGCTTGCAGTCATGGGTGCGTCCTCAGGCGGTGGCCAGGTTGGCCTTGGGCAGGTAGTGCAGGACGCGCTTCTCGGCCCAGACCACCGCGGCGTAGGCGAGCACGCCGATCAGCGTCAGCGCGACTATGGTGACGAACACCCCGGCGGTGTTGCCCTGGCCCTCGGCGTCCACCAGCAGGAAGCCCAGGCCCTTGTTGCCGCCGACCAGCTCGCCGACGGTGACGCCGATCACCGCCAGGGTGGAGGCGATGCGCAGGCCGGAGAACAGCGCGCTCATCGCCGAGGGGAACTCCACCAGGCGGAACAGCTGCCAGCGGTTGGCGCTCAGGGCGCGGACCAGGTTGATCATGTCCGGGTCGACGGTGCGGATCGCCGAGAGCACGTTGATCATCACCGGGAAGAACACGATGAGGATGGCGATGAGGATCTTCGGGTACACGGTGTAGCCCAGCCACATCACGAACAGCGGGGCGAAGGCCACCTTGGGGGCGATCTGCAGCGCCAGGATGTACGGCGAGAGCATGGCCTCGGCCGACGGCGACAGGCCCAGGGCGACGCCGATGACCACTCCCAGCAGGGCGCCCAGGGCGAAGCCGACGATGATCTCCAGGGTGGTGATCAGGCTGTGCTCCAGCAGGTTGCCGGCCTGCCACATGGCCACGGCCTCCCGGGCCACGCGGGTGAGGTTGGGCAGGACGAACTCGGGCATGCCGAGCAGGCCCGGGCCCCATTGCCAGAGGGCGAGGAAAACCACCAGCAGCGCCAGGCTGCCGGCGCTCGAACGGGAAAGCGTCATGTGCGACTCCGGGTGCTTACTGTTGCGCCAGGCGGGCGGCGTTGGCCTCGACGAAGCGGTTGGTGTAGAGCTCGGCCAGCGGGGTGGTGCGCGGCACTATCTTTTCCTCGACGTAGAAGCGCGCGACCTGGGCCAGGCGCTGCTCGTCGATGTGCCCGGGGACTGCCTGGCCCGGGTACACGTGCTCGTCGTAGAGCCGGAAGATGCGCTCCAGCGAGGCCTCCTTGCCCTTGTAGGCCGGCACGGCGGCGGCGAAGGTGGCGGCGGCGCCCTTGGGGTCGGCCATGATGTCGGCCATGCCCTTGAGGGTGGCGCTGACCACGCCCTGGACCACATCCGGGTGGTTGGCGATGGCGTCGTCGGAGGCGAGGATGGCCTGGGCCATGCTCTCGAACACCTGGTCCTGGGGCAGCAGCCTGGCCTTCAGCCCGGCGTCCTCGGCGTTGACGAACCAGTCCGGCACCCCGGCCATGGCCTGCGCCTTGCCGGCGGAGAACAGCTGCCAGACGCCGGCTGGACCTGCGGCCTGGATGTCCACGTCGTCGCGGCCCAGGCCGGCCTTGCGCAGCGAGGCGAGCAGGGCGTAGTAGGTGGTGTCGGAGTAGGACATCACCGTCAGGGTCTTGCCCTTGAGCGCCTTCACCGAGTCGATGCCACTGTCGGCGCTGGCCGCCAGCAGGGTCACGCCGCCGCCGCCGAGCACGGCCACGGCCTTCACCGGCACGCCGTTGGCGCGCACCACGATGGGCGTGTCGCCGATGGCGCCGCCGACCAGGGCGTTGCCCGAGCCGATCTGCTTGGCCACGTCGACGCCGCCCTTGCCGGCTAGGAAGGTCACCTTGAGGTTCTCGGCCGCGTAGTAGCCCTTCTGCTGGGCGATGACCCAGGGCGCGAAGGCCGGCGAGCTGGGCGGCGCCGGCAGCAGGTAGGTGACCTCGGTGGGCGCGGCGCTGGCGGCGCAGGCGCACAGGGCGAGCAGCGGCCCGGCGAAGCGGGAGAGCAGGGTGTTGCGCATGAGCGGGTCCTCGTGCGGGGTCAGTGGAGAAGGTCGTCGCCGACTTTCAGCAGGTCCATCAGGCGCCCGACCAGGGGGCCGGCGCCGGGCAGCTTGCGGCGTTCCAGGGGGTTGTCGCGGTGCGGCAGGTCGACCTCGATCTCCTCGATGATGTTGCCGGGGCGGGCGCTCATGACCAGGATGCGGTCGGAGAGGGCAATGGCTTCCATGAGGTCGTGGGTGATGAACAGCGCGGTCTTCTGCTGCTCATAGAGCATCTGCGCCAGGTCCTGCTGGAGGATCATCTTGGTCTGCGCGTCGAGGGCCGAGAACGGCTCGTCGAGGAACAGCACCTGCGGGTCGATGGCCAGGGTGCGGGCCAGGGCCGCGCGCTGGCGCATGCCGCCGGAGAGCTGGAACGGGTAGTGGTCGCCGAAGCCGGCCAGGTGGCACTTGTCGATCAGCCGCTCGGCCACCGCGCGCCGCTGCGCCGCGGCCACGCCCTGGATCTCCAGGCCCAGCTCGACATTGCGGCGGATGCTACGCCAGGGCATGAGCAGGTCCTTCTGCAGCATGAAGGCGACCTTGGCCACTGGCTTGACCACGCGCTCGCCGCCGACGAACACGGCGCCTTCGCTGGGGGTATAAAGCCCGCTGCCCATGTTCAGCAGGGTGCTCTTGCCGCAGCCGGAGGGGCCGATGATGGAAACCACCTCGCCCTTGCGGATGCTGAAGTTCAGCCCGCGCACGGCGAAGGGCGCATCGCGCTCGCCCTTCTTCGGGAAGCACTTGCCGACGTTCTCGAAGACGATCTCCACGTCGGCCGGCCGCGCACCTTCCTGGCGACGCATGGAGTCGGTTCCCCGTTCTACGACGGCGTACATCTCTTGGGTGGCAGCCATGTTCCTCATCTCGCTTTGTTTCATATACGGTGCGTTGATTTATGCATGAACAATGCCACGTGATTTTTCTGACGAGTGCTTTTGTTTATTCCTTATTAATCAAATAGTTGTGCGTTTCCGCTGTGAAACGCCCGATTGTTTCACCCATGAAATGGTTTTTCGAAGGCACTGGGAAATTTCTGCACAGCGAGGTAGCAGATCGGTTGCGGGTGCTACCTATCAGTGTGCCATCAGGGGGCGCGGCGGGAGGGCGAGGGATTTGCGGGGGAGGCGAGGGGACTTTGTAGGAGCGAGCTTGCTCGCGAACGGGCCCCGCTGCGGAAGCGGTTCGCGAGCAAGCTCGCTCCTACAGGGAAAGGCGCCCTCACCCCAGACCTCTCCCGCGCGACTGGTCCTGGGGAGGGCATGCGGCGGGCGCGGAAGAGGGCTGGGGTGAGGGGCCGCCCGCGGTGCGGGCGGCTTGGGTTCAGAACTGGTAGTTGAGCGTGGCGGTGACGTTGCGTTTCTCGCCGAAGTAGCAGTAGTCGAGGTTGTAGCAGGAGGCGACGTAGTCCTTGTCCAGCAGGTTGTTGGCGTTGAGGCTGACGTCCAGGCCCTTCATGCCGAGCTTGCCGAGGTCGTAGCCGATGCGGGCGTCGACCAGGGTGTAGTCGGGCACGCGCAGGGTGTTTTCCTTGTCCGCCCAGGTCTCGCCGACGTAGCGGGCGCCGCCGCCGATGCTCAGGCCGTCCAGGGGGCCTGCGTCGAAGGCGTAGTCGGCCCACACCGAGGCCATGTGCTTGGGCGCCTGGTTCGGGGTGTGGCCCTGGTTGCCGTCCAGCGCCTTGCTGTAGGTGATGTCGGTGTAGGTGTAGCTGCCCAGCAGCTTCAGGTTCTGCGTCGCCTGGATGTGCGCTTCCAGTTCCAGGCCCTGGGAGCGGATCTCGCCGACCGAGGTGTAGAAGTTGTCCTGCGGCTCCTTGGTGGCCACGTTTTCCTGGGTGATGTGGAACAGCGAGGCGGTGTACAGGCTGGCGCTGCCCGGCGGCTGGTACTTCAGGCCCAGTTCCCACTGCTTGCCTTCGGTGGGCTCCAGCGGGGTGCCGTTCTGGTCGGAGTAGGCGTTGGGGTTGAACGACTCGGAGTAGCTGACGTAGGGCGCGATGCCGTTGTCGAACAGGTAGAGCACGCCGGCGCGGCCGGTGAATTTCTTCCAGTCGTCGTCGGCCTTGCTGCCGCTGCTGCGGTTCTTGTCTTCCACCGTCACCCAGTCCTGGCGCATGCCCAGGGAGAAGCGCCAGTTGTCCAGGTCGATCAGGTCCTGGGCGTAGACGCCGGTCTGCTCCAGGCGGCGGGTGTGGTTGTCGTCGGGGTAGTAGCTGATGGCGGCGTTGCCGTAGACCGGGTCGAAGGCGTCGATGGGCGCCACCGAGCCGGAGGACCAGTCCACCGAGGTGTGCCGGCGCTGGTAGTCCAGGCCCATCAGCAGGGTGTGCTGCGCCGCGCCGGTGGCAAATTCGGCCTGGGCCATGTTGTCGATGATGTAGGCCTCCAGGCGCTCGCGGGCGCCGGAGAAGTAGCGTGTCAGCTCGTTGCTGTCCGCGGCGGTCCAGCCGTAGCCGTAGACCTGCGCCAGGCTCACGTCGGACTCCAGGTAGCGGAAGTTTTGCCGCGCCGACCAGACGTCGTCGATGCGGTGCTCCAACTGGTAGCCGAACATGCGCTGGGTGCGGTCGAAGTCGTCGATGCCCGGCTCGCCGTCGAAGAAGTCGCGGTCGATCTTGCGGCCGTTGTGATGGTACAGCGCGCCGTCGGCCGGCACGCCGCTGTGGTAGCCGCCGTTGGGGTCGTGCTGCAGGTAGCCCTGGAGGGTCAGGGTGGTGTCGTCGCTGAAGTCGATGGCCAGGCTCGGGGCGATGGCGTAGCGCTCTTCCTTGGTGTGGTCGAACTGGGTGTCGGCGCCCTTGCCCAGGCCGACCACGCGGTAGGCGATGCGTTTCTCCTCGTCCAGCGGGCCGCTGAAGTCGAAGCCCAGCTCGCGCTGCTGCATGTTGCCGACGCTGGCGGTGACCTGGTGGTAGTCCTCGTACAGCGGCTTCTTGCTGGTCAGCGCCACCAGGCCGCCGGGCAGGCTGCGGCCGTAGAGCACCGAGGACGGGCCCTTGAGCACGTCGATGCGCTCGAGGAAGTACGGGTCGACCTGCATCGAGCTGAAGGTGCCGCTGTCGCCCATGGCCTTGAGGCCGTCCAGGTAGATGTTGTCCACGCTGTTGTCGGCGAAGCCGCGCATGACGATGTAGTCGTAGCGGTTGGAGGCGCCGACCTGGCCGGTGAAGATGCCGGGGGTGTAGCGGATCGCCTGCTGCACGGTCTTCGAGCCCTGGTCTTGGATCTGCTCGCGGGTCACCACCGAGACGCTCTGGCTGGTTTCCAGCAGGGCCTTGGAGGTCTTGGTGGCGATCTGGCTGTGGGTGGCCAGGTAGCCGTCCTCGCTGCCCAGCGCGTTGCCCAGGGCGAACACGCTGGTGGCCGGCATGGCCAGGGCGTCCTGGGGCGCGACGCTGCGCAGCACGTAGCTGCCGTCGCCCTGGTCTTCGGCCTGCAGCGGGGTGTCGGCGAGCAGGCGGGCCAGGCCCTGGTCCACCGAGTAGGTGCCGTTGAGCCCTTCGGACTGCAGCCCGGCGGTCTGCTGCGGGGTAGCCGAGAGGGTGATGCCGGCCTCGCGGGCGAAGCTGTTGAGCACCTCGCCCAGGGGCCCGGCGGGGATGGCGTAGGCGCGGCTGCGGGTGACGCTGGCGGCGTCGGCGGCCCAGGCCGTCAGGGGCAGGGCGCTGCCCAGGGCGGCGCACAGCAGGGCGCCGCGCACGGCGATGGAGAGGCGGCTGGCGGGGGAGTTCGGGGCGGGAGATCGGGCCGGGACTGCGCGCATGGAGGGGTATCCGTCAGGGCGGGAAATGGGAGGGTTTATCTCCATGCCGGGCCAGTGGGGAAAACCCGACAAAAATAATTCTCATCCGCGAAAAGGTTTCCGATGGCGCCCATGCGGCTCTTCGTAGGAGCGAGCTTGTTCGAGAATGGAGTTCCCCGGTCGTGGCGGTGCCAGGCATGAGAGCGCCCTCTCCCTAACCCTCGGCTGCGCGCCCCGCCCTGAAGGGAGAGGGGACCGTTCGGTGTGAAGCGTGATTTCGGCGCTCGCCGGACACTCCGGTATTGCCGGATGGCACGAAAATCACCGGTGGCACGGGGATAGCCCCCTCTCCCTTCAGGGAGAGGGCTGGGGAGAGGGGGCGGAGTCAAACCAAAACACCTAAACCACCTGGAAACTCCATTCGCGAGCAAGCTCGCTCCTACAGGTACAGGGGAGTCCGGTTCAGGCGCGGGCCTCGACGGTCACCCACCAATCGCTGCGACGCATGACGCGTACCGGCAGGGTGCGCGGCAGCAGGTCGAGGAGTTTGTCGGTGTCGTCCAGGCGGAACACGCCGGACAGGCGCAGGTCGGCCACCAGCGGGTCGCAGCCGAGGTGGCCGTGGCGGTAGCGGGCGACCTCGGCGAGGAAGTCGGCCAGGCGCATGTCGCGGCTGACGATCAGGCCGTCGGCCCAGGCGCCGCTGTCCATGCCGCTGGCGGCCAGCGGGGTGGCGCCGTTGGCGTCGACCAGATAGCGCTGGCCGGCCTCGGCCAGCGTGCTGGTCTGGCCCAGGCGGCGCGGGGCGATGGCCACGGCGCCCTGCTGCACGCTGAGCAGGGTGTCGCTCGCGTTCTGGCGCAGCACGAAGCGGGTGCCCAGGGCTTCGAACAGGCCGTCGCGGTTGCGCACGCGCAGCGGCCGGGCGGGGTCCTTGGCGGTGCTGACGAGGATTTCGCCGCGCTGCAGGACCAGCAGGCGCTGCTGCGGAGCGAAGAAGACGTCGACGGCGGTGTCGGTGTTCAGTTGCAGTTTGCTGCCGTCGGCCAGGACGAAGCGCTTGCGTTCGCCGATGCCGCTGGCGTAGTCGGCGCTCCAGCGCTGCCAGGGGCCGAGGTCGCGGCTCAGCCACAGGGCGGAGCCGCCCAGGGCGACCACCGAGAGCAGTTTCAGGGCCTGGCGCCGTTGCAGGCGCTGGCTGCCTTTCTCCAGGGTTTCCAGGGCCACGCGGCTGCCCGGCACGCTCTGCAGGCCGCTGCGCAGTTCCTGGTTCAGCGACTGCACGCGTTGCCAGGCTAGCTCGTGCTCGGCGCGCTGGGCGCGCCAGCGGGCGCAGGCTTCCTGCGCGGCCGGGTCGGCGCCGCCGGAGAGGCGCAGCATCCACTGGATGGCCTGCTTGACCACCCGGGCGTCGGGTTGCAGTTCGGCGCTGGCGTTCATTCGGCGTAGCGCGCCTGGTAGCAGTGGAACAGCGTCTCGGCCACGTAGCGCTCCACCGAGCGCACGGAAACCCCGAGCCGTTCGGCGACCTGCGCGTGGGGCAGGCCCTCGCACTGGGCCAGGAGGAAGGCGCTGCGTACCTTGGGCTTCAGGCCGTCGAGCAGGCGGGCGATGCCTTCCAGCAGCTCCAGGAGCATTTCGCGGGTTTCCGCCGAGGGCGTTTCCGCCTCCGGCAGGTGGGCGATGGACTCCAGGTAGGCGCGCTCCAGCTCCTCGCGGCGCCAGTGGTCGATCACCAGGCCGCGGGCGATGGTGCGCAGGAAGGCGCGCGGGGTGCGCAGCTCCAGCAGCTCCTGCTTGAGCAGCACGCGCAGGAAGGTGTCCTGGGCCAGGTCGGCGGCATCCGCGGCATTGCCCAGGCGGCTGCGCAGCCAACCGTGCAGCCAGCCGTGGTGGTCGCTGTACAGCTGGTCGATGTCGAGGGTGGAGGAGGCCATGGGCGCCGGGAAAGATGAAGAATGATAATTCGTCGCATTTTCATCAACGCACTGGCCATTTGCAAGCGGGCGCCGAACTTCCAGGGACGTAGCGCGCATAACCGTTCGCGGTTATCCGCCGCCTGGCCTGCCTCAGCGATACCACCGCGGCGTGTACACCCAATCGCCGCCACCGGCCCGCGGGAGTCGGCGGGTCAGCGACGAGCCGATGATCACGAGGGTGCGCATGTCCACCATCTCCGGCTGCAACTCGCCGAGGGTGAGCGTGCGCAGCGCCTCGGCCGGGCGGCCGATGTCGCGGCCGAGCACCACCAGGGTTTGCGGCGTGCGGTGCTGGCGGACGATCTCCAGCGCACGGCCCAGTTGCCAGGGGCGGGCCTTGGAGATGGGGTTGTAGAAGGCCATGGCCAGGTCGGCGGCGCCGGCGTGGTCCAGGCGCTTTTCGATGACTTCCCAGGGCTTGAGGTTGTCCGACAGCGAGATCAGGCAGAAGTCGTGGCCCAGCGGCGCGCCGGCCTTGGCCGCGGCGGCCAGGGCGGCGGAGACGCCGGGCAGCACTTCCAGTTCGACGTTGTGCCACTCGGCATCATTGCTTTCATGCAGCGCCTCGACCACCGCCGCGGCCATGGCGAACACGCCCGGGTCGCCGGACGACACCACCACCACCCGCCGGCCGCTGGCGGCCAGTTCGAAGGCGTGGCGGGCGCGCTGCATCTCCTCGCGGTTGTCGCTGCAGTGGCGCAGCTGGTCCGCGCGCAGCGGCTCGGCCATCTTCACGTAGGTCTCGTAGCCGAGCAGGTCCTGGGCTTCGTCCAGGGCGCGGCGCACTGCGGGCGTCATGTGCTCGGCGGCGCCGGGGCCGAGGCCGACCACGCTCAGACGCCCGCGTGGGCGGCCGATGCTGGCGGCCTGCTCGGGGGAGTCGGCGAGGCGCAGGTGGATGCCATCCTGCGCCGCCGGCAAGGTTTGCTCATCGATGAAGCGCAGCGGCACGCCGAGCGCCTGTGCGGCCTCGGCCAGGCCCGCATCGGCCATGTGCCGGCGCGGGGCGATCAGCGCGGCCAGGGCGGCTTCCGCCAGCCCGGATGCGCGCAAGGCCTGGCGGACCTGCTCGGCAAGGTCGTCCACAGGCGCGGCGACTTCCGCCAGCACCTGGCGCGGGTGGATCAGCAATTCGTCGCGCTGCGCCGGGCGTGCCTCGCAGGTCACCCGCACGCTGTGCCGGGCGTCCTCGGCCAGCGGCAGGCGCGCTGCGGCCAGCCAGGGCGCGTCGCCGTCGATGCGCAGGCTTTCGCCGCCCAGCAGGTCGGCGACGAAGCGCTTGCCCTGCTCGATGTCGGCCAGGGCGTAGCCTGGCGGCGGCTCCAGCAGGCAGGTGCCGAAGCGCAGCTCGCCGCTGGTGGTGATGGCCGGTGCCACGTCCAGCGCGGCGGCGATCTCCCGGGCCAGGCGGTTGACCCCGGCCAGGCCGCCGAGCAGCGGCACCACCGCGCTGCCGTCCTCGGCCACGGCCAGCACCGGCGGCTCCGCGCCCTTTTCCTGCAGCGCCGGGGCCAGGCTGCGGATGACGATGCCGGCGGCGCACAGGGCGATGATCGGCGTACCGCTGCGGTAGAGCGCGCGCAGGCTGTCGCCGAAGTCCTGGTAGCTTTCCTCGGCGCCCTCGACGCGGCCCAGCAGGCCGTGGATGCGCGCCTGTGGATAAAGCGCCTGCACGCGTCGCGCGGTGGCCAGGGCGCTGGCGCCGAGGATGACGATGGCGGGGGAGGCGTTCATCAGCCGCGCCACCTCTGCCCGGGGATCACCACCATGGAGAAGTAGGGCGAGGCCATCGGGTCCACCTCGTCCAGCGGCACGATGCGCTGCTCGCGCATGGTCGCCCGTTCCACGTAGTGCGCGCCGCCGTCGCGGCCCAGTTCGCGCAGCACGCGGCGGACCTTGTCGAAGTTGCGCCCGAGCTTCATCACCACCGCCGCGTCGGCGGCCGCCAGGCGCTGCTTCAGCTCGTCCTCCGGCAGCACGCCGGAGAGCACCGAGAGGCTCTGGTTGCGGTACACCAGCGGCACGCCGAGCACCGCCGCGCTGCCCAGCATGGAGCACACGCCGGGCACCACTTCGGCCGGGTAGCGCTCGGCCAGGCGGTCGTGCAGGTACATGTAGGAGCCGTAGAAGAACGGGTCGCCCTCGCAGATCACCGCGACGTCGCGGCCGGCTTCCAGGTGGCCGGCGACCTGTTCGGCGGCGGTGTCGTAGAAGTCGCTGATGACGCCCTCGTAGGTCAGCGGCGGTTCCAGTTTCTCGGTGGTCACCGGGTACACCAGGGGCAGGCGCTGCTGGCTCTCGCCCAGGTGCTGCTCGATGATGCCGAAGGCGTTGCCGCCGTGGCCGGCGTGGTGCTTGGCCTTGGCCACGAAGTAGGCGACCACGGGCGCGGCTTGCAGCAGGCGCAGGGCCTTGAGGGTGATCAGCTCGGGGTCGCCGGGGCCGACGCCCAGGCCGAGCAGGCGGCCGGTCATCATTCCACCTCCGTGGCCAGGGCGTTCACCGCGGCGGCGGCCATGGCGCTGCCGCCGCGGCGGCCGCGGACGATGACGTAGGGCACGCCGCGGCTGTCGGCGGCGAGCAGGTCCTTGGATTCGGCGGCGCCGACGAAGCCCACCGGGAAGCCGAGGATCAGCGCCGGCTTCGGCGCGCCGGCGTCGAGCATTTCCAGCAGGTAGAACAGCGCGGTGGGGGCATTGCCGATCACCACCACGCTGCCTTCCAGGTGTTCGCGCCAGTGCTCCAGGGCTACCGCCGAGCGGGTGTTGCCCAGCTCGCGGGCCAGGGCCGGGACGTCCGCTTCGTTGAGCGTGCAGATCACCTCGTTGGCCGCCGGCAGGCGCGCGCGGGTGACGCCCTCGGCGACCATGCGCGCGTCGCAGAGGATCGGCGCGCCCGCCGCCAGGGCCGCGCGGCCGATGGCGCCGGCGCCGGGGGAGAAGCGCAGGTCCTGCACCACGTCGACCATGCCGCAGGCGTGGATCACCCGCACGGCGAGCTTTTCCAGGTCAGCGGGAATGGCCGAGAGGTCGGCTTCGGCGCGGATGGTGGCGAAGGACTGGCGGTAGATCGCCTGGCCGTCGCGGATGTAGTCAAGCATCGGGTAGGGCTCCGGGATCGCGCAGCCGGTCGGCCGCGGCGTCGAGGGTCAGGTCGCGCGCCAGCGGCTGGCCGAAGCCGGCGTGGCCGGGGGCGCGGCGGTAGAGGTCGTAGCGGCCGTCGGCGACGGCCAGCAGGGTCAGCGGCGCCACGTGGGCGGCGGCGCAGGAGCGCGGGCAGCCGCACAGGTGCACGCCGGCGGGCAGCGGCGCGCGCAGGCGTTCGGCCAGGCGCAGGGCGTCGGCCTTGGTGTCGGCCAGGCCGCGGGCGCAGCCGGCCGAGCCGCTGCAGGCCACCAGCCGGGACAGCGGCTGTGCGGCCGAGATGATCAGGCCCTGGCTGTCGAGTGCGGCGAGCACGGCGCTGGCGCGCGCAGCCGGCACGTTGGGCAGCAGCAGGCCCTGCCAGGGCGTCAGGCGCAGGCTGCCGTCGCCTTCGCGTTCGGCGAGATCGGCCAGTTCGCGCAGCAGCCCGCTGTGCAGGCGGCCGAGGACGAAGCCTGCGCCGACGCTGCACAGGCCGCCCTGGCGCTGCGGGCGGATGCCCAGGTGGGCGAAGGGCTCGACGGCGGCGCGGCGCCAGTCGGCCACGTCCTGTTGCAGCGGCAGATCGAGGCGCGCCAGCAGGTCTTGCGCGGGCACCTTCGCCAGCAACTGGCGCATGCGCGAGACGCCTTCTCCGGCCAGGTCGAGGAACAGGTTCAGCAGCGCCTCGACCAGGGCCGGCAGCTGTTCGCTGGCGACGGCGGCGAGCGCGGGTCTGTCCTGCGCGCGCAGCGGCGGGCAGCCGGCCAGGCCGAAGGCGAAGCGCCCGGCGTCCATGGCCGACAGCCAGATGTCGTGGGGGTGTTCGAGCATCGCCAGGGATTCGCCGCCATCCAGTTGCAGGGCGAACTTGGGCGACAGGCCGTGGAAGCGTGGCTCGTCCTGCAGCAGGTCGAGCAGCGTGGCGGCCAGCGGCGCGACATCCAGGGCCTGGGCCGGGTCGAGGCCGGCGGCGGGGCTGAGCAGCAGGTTGCGCACGTCGTCGGCGGCGGCCACCCGCGGGCCCAGCCCGGCCCGCAGCAGCTCGGCGGACAGCGCCGCGCCGGCGCCTTCGTGCACGCCGCGGATCTGCAGGTTGGCGCGGTTGGTCGCCTCCAGCACGCCGTCGGCATGGCGTTCGGCGGCGCGGGCGATGGCCCTGGCGCCGCTGGCGTCGAGGCGCCCGCCGGGCAGCTTGATGCGGCAGATGCCGCCATCGCCGGAAGCGACCACGCGCAGCAGCCCCGGGCAGGGCGACGGGCGGATTTCGACAGGGGGAACAGGCGGCAGATTCGGCACAGGGTCACCATGGCTGGGTCGCGGTGACCTTGCGGATCGCCCCTGATTGGGAGGATCTACAACATCGATACACCCCGCTCGATGCTTGCACACGCGACTGGTCCCGTCGGCAGGTCTCCTGGCTGGCAGGTCTTTGCCCGACGCGGCCTTCCCGGTTTCCCAGTGGCCAATGACGCGTGGACTCGCTGCTTACAGTTGCGGGGGCAGCCGCGCTTGGATGGCTCCTGCGCGTTCCCTCTTCGGCCCTGATGGGCACCGACGAAGGCTGTATTATGCCCGCTTTGCCCGACCCCTTGAAAACCCTGCCCGTCGAAACGCCGGCGGCGCAGTGTCGCAACGCAGAGGAACCCCCATGACGCCCTGGCTGACCATCGTCGGCATCGGCGAGGACGGCTATGCCGGCCTCGGCAAGACCGCCCGCCGCGCCCTGCTGGCGGCCAGCGATGTGTTCGGCGGCGAGCGCCAGCTGGCCCTGCTGCCGCCGTGCATCGGCGCGCAGCGCAGGCGCTGGCCGAGCCCCTTCGACATGGCGCCGTTGCTGGCGCGGCGCGGCACCCCCACCTGCGTGCTGGCCAGCGGCGACCCGCTGTTCTTCGGCGTGGGCGCGAGCCTCGCGCGGCAACTGCCGGCGGCGGAAATGCGCGTGCTGCCGGCGCCGTCCTCGGTGAGCCTGGCGGCGGCGCGGCTGGGCTGGGCGCTGCAGGACGTGGAGCTGCTGTCGCTGGTGGGCCGCCCGCTGGCGGCGCTGAACGCGCGCCTGCATCCGGGGCGCCGCCTGCTGGTGCTGTGCGCCGATGGCCGCAGCCCCGCAGCGGTGGCCGCGCTGTTGCGTGAACGCGGCTTCGCGCCGAGCCGGCTGAGCGTGCTGGAACACCTGGGCGGCGAGCGCGAGCGGCGCATCGACGGCCTGGCTGCCGACTGGTCGCTGGACGAGGCCGCTGCGCTCAACGTTCTGGCCATCGACTGCGTGGCCGGCGCCGATGCCCGGCGCCTGGCGCTGACCCCCGGCCTGCCCGACGACGCCTACCGCCACGACGGCCAGCTGACCAAGCGCGACGTGCGCGCGGTGACCCTCGCGCGCCTGGCCCCGGAGCCGGGCGAACTGCTCTGGGACGTCGGCGCCGGCTGCGGCTCCATCGGCATCGAGTGGATGCGCGCGCACCCCAGTTGCCGGGCCTTCGCCATCGAGGCCGAGGAAAGCCGTCTCGGGCACATCGCCCACAACCGCGACGCCCTCGGCGTGCCCAGCCTGCAACTGGTGGCCGGGCGCGCACCGGAAGCCCTGGAGGGCCTGGAGGCGCCGGACGCCATCTTCATCGGCGGCGGCGTCACCGTGCCGGGCGTGCTGGAGTATTGCTGGGATTGCCTCAAGCCCGGCGGCCGGCTGCTGGCCAACGCGGTGACCCTGCAGAGCGAGGCGGCCCTGGTCGGCTGGCGCGAACGCCACGGCGGCGAGCTGGTGCGCCTGCAGGTGGCCCAGGCGCAGCCCCTGGGCGGTTTCGACACTTGGCGCGCGGCCCTGCCGATCACCCTGCTGGCGGTGCGCAAGCCGTGAACGGCAAACGCATCCTGCTGCTGGGCGGCATCGGCGAGGCCCTGGCCATCGCCCGCCGCCTCGGTCCCGGTCACCTGTACAGCCTGGCCGGCCTGGGCAAGGTGCCGGACGACCTGGCCTGCCAGGTGCGTGTCGGCGGCTATGGTGGGGCAGAGGGCCTGGCGGATTTCATCGCCGGGCAGGGCTACGATCTGCTGCTCGACGCCACCCATCCCTATGCCGCGCAGATCAGCCGCAACGCCGCCCGCGCCGCGCAGCTGGCCGGCGTGTCCTGCTGGGCCCTACGCCGCCCCGGCTGGCAGCCCGGGCCCGGTGACGACTGGCGCGAGGTAGCAGGCTGGGCGCAGCTGATCGCCGCCCTGGCGCCGTTCCGCCGGCCGCTGTTCACCCTGGGGCGCGAGCCGCTGGAGCACCTCGGCGAAATTCCCGAACATCAGTTCTGGACCGTGCGCTGTTTGCAGAGCCTGCCCGGAACCGAACGCGCCGAGGTGCTGGGCGCGCGCGGGCCCTTCAGCCTGGAGGGCGAGCGCGAGCTGTTCGCGCGCCTGGGCACCGACGTGCTGGTGAGCAAGAACAGCGGCAGCCAGGCCACCGAGCCGAAGCTGCAGGTGGCGCGCGAGCGGGGCGTGCCGGTGCTGATCCTGGCGCGGCCGGAATTGCCTGAGGTGGATCGGCAGTTCGATAGCGTCGAGGTGCTATGGGCAGCGCTGGAGCCGCTTCTGTAGGGCTGGGTTCGCCGACACACTGCCGAAGTTGGAGCTGCCCGAGGTGGATCGACAGCGCTGTGCCCACTCGCATGAGAGCCCCTCTCCCCAACCCTCTCCCGCAAGCGGGAGAGGGGGCCGTTCGGCGTGGGCGGGTTGTCCGGCGTCAGCCGGCGCGATCGACGCGGCGGGGGGCGCCGGCGTATAACCGCGAACGGTCATACGCACGACGCGAACAGGGAGTGGCGGAATGTTGCGAATCCTCGGCAAGGCCTCATCGATCAATGTGCGCAAGGTGCTGTGGACCTGCGCCGAGCTGCAGCTTCCCTACGGTAGGGAAGACTGGGGCAGCGGTTTCCGCGCCACCGACTCGGAGGAATTCCTCGCGCTCAATCCCAATGCGCTGGTGCCGGTGCTGGTGGACGGCGATTTCGTGCTCTGGGAGAGCAATGCCATTTGCAGTTACCTCGCCAGCCAGTACCCGCGCGACGAGCTGCTGCCGTCCGCGCCTCGCGAACGGGCGCTGGTGGAGCAGTGGATGGGCTGGCAGGCCACCGAGCTGAACAACGCCTGGCGCTACGTGTTCATGGCGCGGGTGCGCAACAGCCCGGCTCATGCCGATGCCGCGGCCATCGCGGCGAGCGAGCGGGAATGGGGCCGGCTGATGGCGCTGCTCGACCGCCAGCTGGAGCGCACCGGCGCCCATGTCGCCGGCGAGCGTTTCAGCCTGGCCGACGTCGCCATCGGCCTGTCGGTGCAGCGCTGGTTCATGACGCCGATGCAGCGCCCCGAACTGCCTGCCGTGGCCGCCTATTACCAGCGGCTGGGCCAGCGTCCGGGGTTCTGCGAGCACGGTTGCAACGGCCTGCCCTGAGCCTGCTTCAGCGCAGGGGCAGGTCGCCGATGGCGCGGTATTCGGCGCCGAGGTTCGCGGCCAACTGGCGGGCGCGGCCCAGGCGCACGGGGCCGCTCTCGATGTCCACCAGCAGGCTGGCGCAGGGCAGCGGCGCCAGGGGCGGGCAGTCGCTCAGGCGGCCGTCGGTGACGATCAGCAGGCGCTGGCGTTCGCCGGGCTTGTGGCGCTGGCGCTGCTGCAGCCAGTCGGCGGCCTGGGCCAGCGCCTCGGGCAGCGGCGTGCCGCCGCCGGCGCCCAGTTCATGCAGCCAGTCGCGCAGCTGCGCCGAAGCCTTCTGCCCCTGCCACAGCCAGCGCGGCTGCCGCCCCGCGGCGTGCAGCACGGCCAGGCGCGCGCGTTGCCGGTAGGCCTGCTCGAAGACTTCCGCCAGCAGGCCCTTGGCCAGGCCCAGGGCGCCGTGCCGGCGGGTGCTGGCCGAGGCGTCGACGATCACCAGCCAGAGTTCGCGGGGCTTGGCGCTGCGGGCGCGCAGCACCAGGTCGTCACGTCTCTTCGGGCGCCCGCGCAGGAGGGTGGCCGGCCAGTCGATGCGCGACTGCGCGCCGTGCCGGCGGGCGCCGCTGCGGCCGCCGGCGAGTTGGCCGGGTGTGGGGCTGGCATCCGCGCCTGGGGCCGGGCGCGGGCGGATGCTCAGGGCTTTTTTGGCCAGCCCGGCAGTTCGCGGGCGGCGCCGGCGGGCACGGCGCGGGGCGGCAGTTCGCCCCACTGGCCTTCGTTTTGCGCGCCTTGTTCGGGCTGGTTGGCGACCGGGGCCTGGGGTGCCTGCGACTGTGCTGGCGGTGGCGGCGCATGGCGGCGGCGGTGGGCGAGGGCGAAGGGCTCCAGGGCGTCGATATCCTCCGTCGCGATGCGCTCGGCGCCGCGCCAGGCGGCATGGGCGCGGGCGCCGCGCAGCCAGACCAGGTCGGCGCGCAGGCCGTCCACCCCGGCGGCGTAGCAGCGCTCGGCGATGGCCTGCAGCGCGGCGTCGTCCAGGGGAATGCCGGGAAGACGCTGGCGGGCCTGGGCGCAGCGCTGGCGCAGGGCGTCCTGCTCGGCCTGCCAGTGGCCGAGGAAGGCCTGTGGGTCGGCGTCGAAGGCCAGGCGGCGGCGGACGATCTCGGCGCGCTCGGCCGGCGGCGGCGTGCCGCCCAGCTCGACCTTGAGGCCGAAGCGGTCCAGCAGTTGCGGGCGCAGTTCGCCTTCCTCGGGGTTCATGGTGCCGATCAGCACGAAGCGCGCCGGGTGGCTGTGGGACAGGCCATCGCGCTCGACGTGGTTGACACCGCTGGCGGCCACGTCCAGCAGCAGGTCCACCAGGTGGTCGGGCAGCAGGTTCACTTCGTCGACGTAGAGCACGCCGCCGTCGGCGTTGGCCAGGATGCCCGGGGAGAAGCGCGCGCGGCCCTCGCCCAGGGCGGCGTCGAGGTCCAGGGTGCCGACGATGCGTTCCTCGCTGGCGCCCAGGGGCAGGGTGACGAAGCGCCCGCCGTCGAGCAGGTCGGCCACGCCGCGGGCCAGGGTCGACTTGGCCATGCCGCGCGGGCCCTCGATCAGCACCCCGCCGATGGCCGGGTCGATGGCGGCCAGGCACAGCGCCAGTTTCAGGTCGTCGGCGGCGACCACGGCGGCGAGGGGGAAGTGCGGTTGCATGGGCGTTACCTGCGGCGAGCTTGGGCATGCTTGAAAGGCGAATGGTAGCGAAGCCGGCGCGGCCGGGCGAGGCGCCGTCGATGAAGGCGATAGGAAAGGATGATTGAAAGCCCCGCGCCGATGCGGTAGCTTGGCCGGCATCTTGTGGAGATAACCATGCCGTCCAGCCTGTCCATCCAGTTCCTCGCCCGCCCCGGTGCCATCGGCTCCGCGGTCGTTCGCGCGCAGGTGCTGGCCGCTGCCGCCGGTTATTTCTTCTATGGGTATTGGTTTAGCCACAGGCGCGCCTGATACCCCACAGGCGCCCTAGCAAGCAGGGTCGCCAACCAGACAGTTTCACGAAACCCCGGTCGGCAACCCGACCGGGGTTTTTGTTTTTCCGGCCCACAAGGCCAACGCAATTCCAACAGAGGATCGAAACATGACCGCCTACACCACCTACCGCTATTACCGCACCTCCGACTGGCGATTTAGCAGCCGTACCGCTGCCACACCCGAACTACTCAGTCGAACACTCAGATAGCGCCGCGCGCGGCCATGACCGCGCCGGCCAAGGATGCCAGTCCATGAATTCCTCCGTTTCCGCCCTGATCCGCAACGACCTGCCGCAGTCCGCCGAAGTCCTCGAGCTGCCGCGCCCCTCCGCCCGCCGCCGCGAACAGCCGCTGCCGAGCCCCGCCGAACTGCGCCAGCGCCTGCCGCTTTCCGCCGCCCTGGCCGAACGCGTACAGCACGACCGCCAGGCCATCCGCGCCATCCTCGACGGCCGCGACCCGCGCCTGCTGGTGGTGGTCGGCCCCTGTTCCCTGCACGACGCCGATTCCGCCCTCGACTACGCCGAACGCCTCGCCGCCCTGGCCCCTGAAGTGAGCGACCAGTTGCTGCTGGTGATGCGCGCCTACGTCGAGAAGCCGCGCACCACCGTCGGCTGGAAGGGCCTGGTGTACGACCCGCGCCTGGACGGCAGCGGCGACATGGCCGAGGGCCTGGCGCTGTCGCGCCGGCTGATGCTGGACATGCTCGAACGCGGCCTGCCGGTGGCCACCGAGCTGCTGCAACCGCTGGTGGCCGGCTACCTCGACGACCTGCTGGGCTGGGCGGCCATCGGCGCGCGCACCAGCGAATCCCAGGTACACCGCGAGATGGTCAGCGGCCTGGACCTGCCGGTGGGCTTCAAGAACGGCACCGACGGCAGCCTCGGCATCGCCTGCGACGCCATGCGCTCGGCGGCGCACCCGCACCAGCACTTCGGCATCGACGGCCTGGGCCGCCCGGCGCTGGTGCAGACCCTCGGCAACCCGGACACCCACCTGGTGCTGCGCGGCGGCCACGGTGGGCCGAACTACGACGTGGCCAGCGTGCGCGCGGCCCGCGAGGGGCTGGAGAAGCAGGGCATCCCGGCGCGGATCATGGTCGATTGCAGCCACGCCAACAGCGCCAAGGACCCGCTGCGCCAGCCGGCGGTGCTGGCCAGCGTGCTCGACCAGCGCCTGGGCGGCGACGCCTCGCTGCGCGGGGTGATGCTGGAGAGCCACCTGTTCGACGGCTGCCAGCCGCTGAAGGGCGAGCTGCGTTACGGGGTTTCCATTACCGATGGGTGCCTGGGGTGGGGTGGGACCGAGGCGTTGTTGCTGGATGCGGCGGGGCGGTTGCGGCGGGGGTAATGGGCTCGGCGTAGGGCGTATAACCGCGAACGGTTATACGCCCTACGTTACTGGATGCCTGTAGGAGCGAGCTTGCTCGCGAAGGGAGTTTCCCGGTCGTGTCGGTGCCAGGTATGAGAGCGCCCTCTCCCTAACCCTCGGCTGCGCGCCCCGCCCTGAAGGGAGAGGGGACCGTTCGGTGTGCTCGGGTATTTCGGAGTTAGCCGGCAGCGCCGAAGGTTTCCGGCAGAAACCACTCCTCCTCTCGGCGCGGACTAGCCCCCTCTCCCTTCAGGGAGAGGGCTGGGGAGAGGGGGCGGACTCAGCCGAAAACACTGGAGTCGCCGGCGAGCCCCTGTTCGCGAGCAAGCTCGCTCCTACGAAGAGCCAGCACGCGCCTCACTGCTCCTCGCTATCCACCAGAATGTTCTCCAACGCCTCGCGATACTCCCCAGGCTCCTGCCAAAGCCCGCGCTGCTGCGCCTCCAGCAGGCGTTCGGCCATGTCGCGCAGGGCTTCGGGGTTGTGGCGCTGGATGAATTCGCGGGTGTCTTCGTCCAGCAGGTAGGCGTCGGCCAGTAGCTGGTACTGGTGGTCTTCCACCAGTTCGCTGGTGGCGTCGAAGGCGAACAGGTAGTCCACCGTGGCGGCCATTTCGAAGGCGCCCTTGTAGCCGTGGCGTTTCATCCCGGCGATCCATTTCGGGTTCACCGCGCGGGCGCGCAGCACGCGGCCGAGTTCTTCCTTCAGCGTGCGGATGCGTGGGTTGTCCGGCTGGCTGTGGTCGCCGTGGTAGCTGGCCACGCGGCGGTCCTGGATGACCTCGGCGGCGGCGAGCATGCCGCCCTGGAACTGATAGTAGTCGTTGGAATCGAGGATGTCGTGCTCGCGGTTGTCCTGGTTGTGCAGCACCGCCTGCAGGCCGTCCAGGCGCTGGGCGAAGCGCTCGCGGGCCGGGGTGCCGTCGTCGCCGGCGCCGTAGGCGTAGCCGCCCCAGTTGAGGTAGGCCGCGGCGAGGTCGGCGCGGTTCTCCCAGCTGCGTTCCTCGATCACCCCTTGCACGCCCGCGCCGTAGGCGCCGGGCTGGGCGCCGAAGATGCGCCAGCCGGCCTGGCGCCGGGCTTCTTCCTCGGTCACGCCGCTGGCTTGCAGCTGCGTACTTTCGGCGCGCACGCGGGCGGCCAGGGGGTTCATGTCTTCCGGCTCGTCCAACGCGGCCACGGCTTGCACCGCGGCGTCGAACAGGCGGATGAGGTTGGCGAAGGCGTCGCGGAAGAAGCCGGAGACGCGCAGGGTCACGTCCACCCGCGGGCGGTCGAGCAGGCTCAGCGGCAGGATCTCGAAGTCTTCCACACGCTGGCTGCCGGCCTGCCATACCGGGCGCACGCCGAGCAGCGCCAGGGCCTGGGCGATGTCGTCGCCGCCGCTGCGCATGGTCGCCGTGCCCCACACCGAAAG
Organism: Pseudomonas sp. PI1; assembly: GCF_000812405.1. NCBI lineage: Bacteria > Pseudomonadati > Pseudomonadota > Gammaproteobacteria > Pseudomonadales > Pseudomonadaceae > Pseudomonas > Pseudomonas sp. PI1. Next base: position 5,614 of record NZ_JWMC01000046.1, on the reverse strand, counting down.
GCCGAGCTGGCGCAGGTGGTCGCCGTGGTCCTGCAGGTGGCGCTCCAGCAGGCGGCTGGCGGACTGGAAGCCGAGGCGGTAGGCGGTGGGCGTGGGCAGGTTGCGCACGTCCACGGTGAAGAAGTTGCGCCCGGTGGGCAGCACGTCCAGGCGCCCGCGGCTGGGCGCGCCGCTGGGGCCGGCGGGGACGAAGCGGCCGTTCAGCCCGGCGAGCAGTTGGCCGATCTCGTTGGCGCCGCAGGCGTCCAGTAGCGGCGCGACGTTTTCCCGCAGTTGCCGGAGGACCAGCGCGCTGGCTTCGCCGGGGCCGTCGAGGTCCTGCTCGATCAACTGCAGGGCCAGCAGTTCCAGGCGCTCGCGGGTGTCGCCGTTGCTGCGCCAGGGTTCGTCGCTGACTTGCCGGAGCACCTCGGGGCGCGGACCATCCCAGGCTTCGGCGAAGTTGCTGTCCAGCGGATCGCGGCCCAGTTGCAGGTCCGCCGCCAGGGCGCGCAGCAGGCTGGCGTTGCCGCCCTTGCCGTCGCCCCGCGGGATGCGCACCAGCGACAGCAGGGTGTCGCGGCGCAGCTGGCCCGCCGGCGATTCGCCGAACACGTGCAGGCCGTCGCGGATCTGCGATTCCTTGAGGTCGCAGAGGTAGGCGTCCAGTTGCGGCAACCAGCTGTCTTCATCGTCGTTGAGTTGCAGGCCCAACTCGCGGTCCAGGGCGGCGGCGCGCACCGCGTCGAGGATTTCCCCACGCAGTTGCACGGCGCGGCGCGGGTCCAGCAGCGAGGCGTCGTAGTACTCGTCGGCCAGGCGCTCCAGGTCGCGCAGCGGGCCGTAGTTCTCGGCGCGGGTCAGCGGCGGCATCAGGTGGTCGATGATCAGCGCCTGGCTGCGGCGCTTGGCCTGGGCGCCCTCGCCGGGGTCGTTGACGATGAACGGGTAGAGGTTCGGCAGCGGGCCGAGGATCGCGTCCGGCCAGCATTCCTCGGACAGGCCCACGCCCTTGCCCGGCAGCCATTCGAGGTTGCCGTGCTTGCCGACGTGGATCAGTGCGTCGGCGCCGAAGGCCTCGCGCAGCCAGAAGTAGAAGGCCAGGTAGCCGTGCGGCGGGACCAGCGCCGGGTCGTGGTAGATGGCCGCCGGGTCGAGCTGGTAGCCGCGCGCCGGCTGGATGCCGACGAAGGCCAGGCCCAGGCGCAGGCCGGCGACCATCATGCGGCCGTTGCGGTGCATCGGGTCCTGCTCGGGCTCGCCCCAGCGTTCGCGCACGGCGCGCTGGTTGGCCTCGGGCAGGCGCGCGAAGCAGGCCAGGTAGTCGGCCAGCGCCAGGCTCTGGGCGCAGGGGCGCAGGTCGAGGTTGTCGAGGTCGTTGCTCACCCCGCCGAGCAGGCTGTGGATAAGCGCATCGCCAGTCTCCGGCAGGCCGGCCACCGGGTAGCCTGAGGCTTCCATGGCGCGCAGGATGTTCAGCGCCGCGGCGGGCGTGTCCAGGCCGACGCCGTTGCCGATGCGCCCGTCGCGGGTCGGGTAGTTGGCCAGGATCAGCGCCACGCGCTTGTCGGCGTTGGCCTTGCGCGCCAGCAGCACCCAGCGCCGCGCCAGCTCGGCGACGAAGTCCATGCCCGGGCGGTGCGCCAGGTAGCAGACCACGTCGCTCTGGCTGCGCTCGCTGCGCCAGGCCAGGCCCTTGAAGCTGATGGGACGGGTGATCAGGCGGCCGTCCAGCTCCGGCAGCGCCACGTGCATGGCCAGGTCGCGCGGGCCCAGGCCCTGGGCGTTGGCGCGCCAGAGGTCGAGGTTGTCCAGCGAGCAGATGGCCTGCAGCACCGGCACGTCGCGGCGGAACGGGCGGGCCTGGGGCGCGTCCGGGTTGGACTGGGCGAAGCCGGTGGTGTTGATGATCAGCTCGGCGCAGGCCTCGTCCAGCAGCGCCTCGACCTGCTCCAGGCAGGCCGCTTCCTTGAGGCTGGCCACGGCGATCGGCAGCGGGTTGAGCTGCTGCGCGCGCAGGCTGGCGCAGAAGGTGTCGATGAAGCCGGTGTTCGCCGCTTGCAGGTGGGTGCGGTAGAACAGCAGCGCCGCCACCGGCCAGCCGGGGTTCCACTCGGCCTGCCAGTGGGTGAGGGTGGCTTCAGCGTGGCCGGGATGGTGCAGGGCGACGCGGGGCAGGGCGCGCGGTTCGTTCCAGGGATAGGCGCGGTCCAGGTACTGGCTGGCCAGGTTGGCGAAGAACTGCCGGGCGTTGTCCAGGCCGCCCTGGCGCAGGTACTGCCAGAGGCGTTCGGCCTCCTCGGGGGGCACGCTGCACAGCGCGCTGAGTTCGGGGTCGGGCTTGTCGTCGCCGGGCACCAGGATCAGCGTGGCGCCGCGCCCGGCCAGGGCCACCAGTTGCTCGATGCCGTAGCGCCAGTAGCCGACGCCGCCGTGCACCGAGATCAGGATGACCTTGGCGTGCCGCAGCACCTCGTCGACGTAGAGGTCCACCGAGGCGTGGTTCTGCAACTGCATGGGGTTGGCCAGGCGCAGGCTCGGGTAGTCGTCGGGCAGTGCGCGGGCGGCCTCGGCGAGCAGCGCCAGGTGCGAGTCGCCGCTGCAGAGGATGACCAGCTCGGCGGGCGTCTGGGCCAGGTGGGCGATGCCGTCGTCGGGGACGAAGCCGCCGGGTTGGGTGCGCAGCAGGTGCATGCGGGGGACCTCTTTCGCTCGGTCAGGAGCGCCCTCTCCCCAGCCCTCTCCCTGAAGGGAGAGGGGGCCGGTTCGGTGTGCGCGCGGACATTGTGCTTACCGATGGGCATGGCCCGTGCTCGTGCGCTGGCATATCGGCGAAGCGCCGGATCAGCCCCCCTCTCCCTCCGGGAGAGGGGTTGGGGGTGAGGGTATTCACGCCAGCGCGGTGCGCAACTCGTTGGCGATGGCGGCCTGGTCCAGCTCCTGGCCGATCACCACCAGGCGGGTGGCGCGGGTTTCGTCGCTCAGCCACTGGCGGTCGAAGTGCTTGTCGAAGCGCTTGCCCACGCCTTGCACCAGCAGGCGCATGGGCTTGCCGGGGATGGCCGCGAAGCCCTTGACGCGCAGCACCGCGTGGCGCTCCACCAGTTGGCCGAGGGCGGCGAGCAGGGCCTGTTCCTGCACTTCCGGGAGGTCGACGTGGAAGGAGTCGAACTCGTCGTGGTCGTGGTCCCCATGGCCTTCGTGGTCGTGGTGGGTGGGGCGGCTGTCGATGTGCAGCTCGGCCTCGGCGTTGAGCCCCAGCAGCACCGACAGCGGCAGCTGGCCGGCGCTGGCTTCGACGATCTTCACCGCCGGCGGCAGTTCTTCGGATACGTGCGCGCGCACTTGCGCGAGGGCGTCGGCATCGAGCAGGTCGGCCTTGTTCAGCACCACCAGGTCGGCGCTGGCCAACTGGTCTTCGAACAGCTCGTGCAGCGGCGATTCGTGGTCCAGGTTCGGGTCCTGCCTGCGCTGCTCGTCCACCTGCTCGGGATGCGCGGCGAAGGTGCCGGCGGCCACTGCCGGGCTGTCGACCACGGTGATCACCGCGTCGACCGTGCAGGCATTGCGGATTTCCGGCCACTGGAAGGCCTGCACCAGGGGCTTGGGCAGGGCCAGGCCGGAGGTCTCGATGAGGATCTGGTCCAACTCGCCGCGACGCGCCACCAGTTCGCGCATTACCGGGAAGAACTCTTCCTGCACGGTGCAGCACAGGCAGCCGTTGGCCAGTTCGAAGACGCGGCCCACGGCTTCTTCTTCGCTGCAGCCGATGGAGCATTGCTTGAGGATTTCGCCGTCGATGCCCAGTTCGCCGAACTCGTTGACGATCACCGCGATGCGGCGACCTTCGGCGTTGTCGAGCATGTGCCGGAGCAGGGTGGTCTTCCCGGCGCCGAGGAAGCCGGTGACGATGGTGACGGGGAGCTTGGCCAGGGTTTGCATGGTCGCCTCTGTGCTGCGATGGCGGGAGGCAGAGGCGCGCGCACGGAGGTTCCGCGCGTCGGAAGCCGCCACCGGATCACCCCGCCCGGTTGTGGTAATGCTGGTTCGAGGCAGGTCTCCTGGCTCACGATCCGGCTTGCGCCTGGCCTTCGCCTTCCCGCCCGTGGGCAGTGGCATTCGAAGGGGTTTGGATCGTTCACAGTTGCGGGGGCAGCCGTGGCCTTGACCACGTTCCCTCTTAGCTCCGGCGCCGGGCCGGAGAACCTCGAAGCGGCAAAGGCTACGCAGTGCCCGGCGGGCGGTCAATCGCCGCCGGGCCGGTTGACGCCCCAGCAGGGCCGTGCTGTGCTGCCCGGCGACTGCCCGTGGAAGGATCGCCCGCGTGATACTGGTTGCCGGACTGGGGTGCCGCCGTGGCTGCGGCGCCGACGAACTGCTCGCCCTGCTGCGCGCCTGCCTGCGCGAGGCCGGCCTCGACGAGGCGGCGCTGAACGCCCTGGCCAGCAGCGAGGCCAAGGCCCTGGAGGGCGGCCTGCGCGACCTGTCGCGGCAACTGCGCCTGCCCCTGGAACTGCTGGATGCGCAGCGCCTGGCGCCTTACGAGCAGCGCCTGACTTCCACTTCCGAGCGGGCTCGCCAGGTCACCGGCAGCGCTGGCGTGGCTGAGGCTGCTGCCCTGGCATTGGCCGAAGCGCTGGCCGAGGGCGCGGCGCGGCTGGTGGTGCCCAAGCGGCGTAGCGCCAACGCCACCTGCGCGCTGGCCATGGCGCCGGCTCTGATGGGATAGCGGGCTGGGGTAGACTGCGCCTTTCCCGATCCGAAGCGAAACGCCCATGACGGTCTATTTCATCGGCGCCGGCCCCGGCGATCCCGAGCTCATCACGGTCAAGGGCCAGCGCCTGCTGCGCAGCTGCCCGGTGATCCTCTACGCCGGCTCGCTGGTGCCCGAGGCGGTGCTCGAAGGGCACAGCGCCGAGGTGGTGGTGAACACCGCCGAGTTGCACCTGGAGCAGATAGTCGCGCTGCTGGCCGAGGCCCACGCGAAAGGCCAGGACGTGGCGCGCGTGCATTCCGGCGACCCTTCGCTGTACGGCGCCATCGGCGAGCAGATCCAGCACCTGCGCCGGCTCGGCATTCCCTACGAGATCGTCCCCGGCGTCACTGCAACTGCCGCCTGCGCCGCGCTGCTGGGCTGCGAGCTGACGCTGCCGGAGGTGTCGCAGACGCTGATCCTCACCCGCTACGCCAGCCGCACGAAGATGCCCGAGGGGGAATCCCTGGACGACCTGGCGCGGCACCGGGCGAGCATGGCCATCCACCTGGGCGTGGGGCAGCTGGAGAAGATCGTCGCGGAGCTGTTGCCGCACTACGGCGCGGACTGCCCGATCGCGGTGATCCACCGCGCCAGTTGGCCGGATCAGGACCAGGTCAGCGGCACTCTTGGCGACATATTGCCCAAGGCCCGGGCCAAGGGCTTCAAGCGGACTGCGCTGATTCTGGTCGGGCGGGTGCTGGCGGCGGAGGGGGGCGGCGAGTCGTCGTTGTATAGCGCGGGGCATGGGCATTTGTATCGGCCGGACTGACGGCAGATGGCTGGGGCTTGTTTGTAGGAGCGAGCTTGCTCGCGAACGGTGCCAACCGGATGCTCTGGTGCTGGGTGTGGCGCCTTTTCCCCCCCCCCCCCCCCCCCCCC